>JAZRIA010000190.1:0-34083 GCA_045645045.1 Bacteroidaceae bacterium
TGGAGATGATAATTCAAATGCAATGTTAATGGTATCTGATTGATACTGATTAGCCATTTGTAAAAGTTCGATATGTTCCTTGCCTCTCAATTCATATGCAAAATTTGCGACTTCATCACGAAATACAAATCGAATAAGCAAGACACCAACCACAAGCAGTAGTATAATTGCTAAAACGCTATAACCGATAAACTTTAGAGTCTTTTTCATATATTCATTTGCGATTTTTACGCTACAAAGGTAATGAATTAAATTCAAAACCATTACGGTTAAGGGCTTAAAAGCAATTTTGCAAGATGCTTTACTTATCAATTGACCTTTAAAAATTATGAGACAATTGTAATTTAGCGTTTATTTAACAGAAATTATTTTTGAAATATGATTTTTGAAGAGATTTTGTATTATTTTATCCCAAATGTTAGGTTAAACTATTTATTTTATGAAGAAGATGCTTTCACATTTTTTATTTGAGTTGATTCATATGTTCGTATTCAATTTGTTTATCCTCCCCTTACCAAAAAACAGAGAGTATTTATGCATAATCATTTCTTTTTGTTATACCACAGCCTTGTTTTAGACAAAATTTGCTTAATTACGCGCGAAACAATAAACGAATGCCTAACTTTCGATAAAAATGAGTACATTTGCAAGGTAAATAGAGATTTCATATAAAATGGAATTAAAGACTCTGATAGCAGAATGTACAGCATACGACTTCAAGGTGATGCTTGAAGAGAAGAAACCTAAGAGTTGGTTGAAGAGCGTAAGTGCTTTTGCCAATGGCTTGGGTGGCTCCCTTTTCTTCGGCATTGATAATGATGGCGTCGTCAAAGGACTTGATGACGTACAGCATGTTTGCGAGACTATCAGTAGCAGGATTCGTGACTATATAGATCCCCTGCCAGAGGTGGAGATGATTCCCCATGATATAGATGGTTTACATGTCATGCAACTCAAAGTCAACGCAGGGCATTATACCCCATATTACTACGTTGGCGATGGTCAGCGCATTGCCTTTGTTCGTGTAGGTGATGAGAGCCTTCCTGCCACGGCAGAACAGATGGTTCGCTTGGTACTGAAAGGTTCCAACAAAACTTTTGATTCCCTTCACACAGACTATAAAGCAGAGGACTATTCCTTTACGATATTGGCGAACTCGTTCAAGGACCGCACCAAACAAGAATGGGACAAGAAGTATCTATTATCATTTGGTCTTCTGACAGGTGCAGGACACCTAACGAATGCAGGTGCATTGTTTGCCGATGATTGTCCTTTATGGCAATCTCGCCTTTATTGCACACGATGGGATGGAACGGAAAAGGGTGATGCCATCAATGATGCAGAGTTTACAGGCAATGTCCTCATGCTGCTTCGTGAAGCCATGAACTTTGTGAAGTCAAACACCAAGAGAGGCTGGGAGAAACTGCCTGATGGGCGAAAGAACAAACCTGAATATGCGGAACGTGCCGTTCTTGAAGCAATGGTAAACCATTTCATCCATCGTGACTACACTGTGATGGGTAGTGAAGTTCATCTTGACATTTACGATGACCGACTCACCGTTACATCACCTGGAGGGATGTACAATGGTATGCTGATTCAAGACTTAGACATCGCTGACGTTTCGTCTGAAAGACGCAATCCAATACTTGCGAATGTCATGGCTCAGCTTGACTACATGGAGAAACGAGGCAGTGGACTCACACGCATTTGTAATGAGACCAAAGCATTAGATGGATACAAGGATGAACTGAAGCCTGTGTTCAAATCTACTCCGACTCAATTTCAAACTATCATCTTTGCCTCTTCCGACACCCCGAATGTCGGAGACCATGACGGAGATATGTCGGAGACGAAACTCACTGAGCGTCAGCAGAAAATCCTCAACCTCATCAAAGAATCTCCGACAATTACCGGCAAACAAATGTCGGAGACTTTGTCGGTGAGCCAGCGCACCATCGAACGTGACCTTTCAGCTTTGCAAAAGATTGGTGTCTTGAAGCGTGAAGGTAAGGACAATGATGGGACTTGGATTGTGTTCAGGCCTTAATGATTATCATTTAAAAATGTAGCTCACATTAAGATCTGGGAGAATGGATTTAGTACAAGTATGTAAGATTCTATATGTCTCTTTTGAAAGCGTAGATTTATTAAGTACCCAAGTCATTCTTTTTTACGAAACATAACAATAGAAGCTATGATTATTGCAACGGTTCTCAAAAATTTCAAGTGCTATAAAGGTATCAATGTTGTTCCCTTTTCTAAAGAATCATTGAACTTTTTAAATATTATCATAGGTAATAATGGGGTAGGTAAGAGTGCTATTTTAGAAGCTCTCGATACACTCTTTAACGATGCTCATTGGATTGTCAACAATGACACCAAAACAAAAGATGATTATCAAGTTGCAGCCCTTTTTTTATTGAAAAAAGAGACAATTGACAAGTGTTTGGATGCTAGAGAACAATCTATAGTATCTGAAATTAGTGAATTCTTTTGGACATTTAATCCAGCTTCCATGGTTCCATATAGGGGATATGAAAATCTTTTTGATACAAGAAACAATCATCTCTCTCTTAAGTCTGATTATTACCTTATTTTTATTGGAAAAGCTTGTAACTCAAAACACCTCGGTTTTCTTACTTTTGATGCAAAAGTACGTTCGTTTTTAACGGTAGTGCCTAAGCCTGCAGAACAAACCTTACACAAGATTCTGTACAAACTCCTTGATCTTCATGCATATATTTATATACCAGTTGAGACCACCGTTAGCAGTTTTGTAAAATTGCAAAACAGAAGCATGCAGGTGTTGATGAATAAAGAAATTAAGGTGGAAATCTCTAAAAACCTAAACGAAAAGCGCGTAACAAGATCAACGAGGGGGAAGAAAGATATCAAGTTGTCTATACTTGATATGATTAATGAAGTACTTGAGGAATATGTAAGTACTGTAGAATCTGACATCCAAAAAGAGTATTTTGGATATAGTTATAAACCAGGTCCCAAACAGACCTCAAAACTAACAGCCAATCATGTATCAGATACTATGATTGAAGCTTACTATTCCAAACGGATATTTAGAAAAGATGGCAAACTCATTGAAAATTTGTCTTCTGGCGAGAAACGCATTATTCTAATAGATATCATATCTGCATTCATCCAAAAAAACAATCCATCGAGAGAATTGATAGTGGCCATAGATGAACCAGAGAGCTCGCTTCACATCTCTAAATGTTATGATCAGTTTACGAAGATTAATAAGATAGCAATTGAACATCATCATCAAATATTCGTAACAACTCACTGGTACGGTTCTCTGCCAATTTTAAAAAGCGGTAGTCTTATTCATATTGATGATAAAAGTGTAAGTTCATACAGTTCTTTAAAGAATTATTTTGAAAAAAGGGGCGACCTCCCAAATGATATCCAGCTGAAGGGCTACTTTGATTTAACATCTTCCCTCCTTTATGCATATAGAAACTCTAAGCAAACGATGATTCTTGTAGAAGGATATGAAGACAAACGTTATTTAGAGTACTATTTACAAAATGACAGCATAAACATTATACCTGTTGGTGGATGTTCAAATGTCAAGAAAATATTCAGTTATCTGTATACGCCACTTTCTGACAAAGAGATGGCTCCATTCACGGGGACTCAAAAAATCATTTGCCTAATAGACACAGATATACAATGTCCAACAATAGGTATTGAAACAGATATTCCAACACAAATATTAGTTCTGAGAAGATTACATCAAGAAGGCGATCAACCTGCTTGTATTATTAGGTGTGATTCAGACAAGAAAAATCCAACTGAGGTAGAAGAAGTTCTAGAGCCAACCCTATTTTATGAGAGTCTAAAAGAAACAATTGACTCATTTGGCTCAGAAAAAGAAAAAGAAGCTTTTAGTCATTATGTGTTTAATACAACTGTTAAGAATAGTCGAATAAAAGGTGACTATAGTATTTTACAACCCAATGAAATAGGACTTAATATAGCGGAAGACAAGAAAACGATATCTTCTTTTATAGATTCTCACAAGGAAGACATTGCCATAATATATGTTTCACATGTGCGAACGGAATTCATTCCAGAGTGGATTAAAGAAATCAAAGAACTTTGTGATTTGCCAATAAGGAGAAAATAGTATCAAACAGGAATATGTCTAATTTGAGTGCCTTATATTGGGGGATAGCTTAAAAAAGCTTTTGGATGAATACTTAAACATTTACAAGCGTTTACAAAGGTTAAACATGTTAAATCTTTATCCTTTTTGCCCTTCATAGAATCCACGTCAACACTTTTCTACCGTTTAAAGTGCAAGCCATTGATATAAAATGATTTGCAAATACCAAAATTGCGAGTTACAGACTATTGTTTGTAAGGCAATAAAACCAGCAGATGGGGGCACTATATCTACCATTAATATGTACAACCACACCCAGGTGTATGTTCCAGAAGGTGCTTATTGGGATTATGCTTTCTCTGAGTGGAGCAGTTTTGTTCGAATCAAGGAGATGGCAATGGATACTGAAGGCCTTGAGGGCGGTTTTGTAGTTTTTGCCTTTGCCAGTAGATTTGTCAAGACGACACTATACAAAGCTAATAAGAATGAGATCCATAAGCAGAAAGAGTACTTTGTATAAAATAAACTCAATATTGAGTACAATTGTCCTGAACACGCAGTATATTTTATAAAACGCGTTTTTCGTATGTTTGTTTCCTTGTTCTAATACGATTTAATAACTATAGTTGATTCATTCAACGGGTGTTAGTTACACATCTGTGATATTTACGGGTATTGTATGAGCAGAGTGAAGAATATCTATCGTGAAGTAGAATCCGAAGTACAGTATATGTATATTTATGGATGACGGGCTACAAAATGGTATGCATAGTACTTACTGCATGGGATTGTGATATGTGTATTCGGTGTATGTGTTTTATCATCGGTAATGGTAAACTTTACCGTCAGTAATCATTCGTTGAACGAACGGTAATGCTTCGTGTGTGTCATCGTGGAGACAAATTGCAATTTCCAAGAGATCGAAGCATTATTAATATGAAAAGAACTATTTATGCGGAAAAGAAGAATGTAGAAAGTTAGTGCTTGTAGAAACACTCCTCCCCAACAACACTTCTTGTTCCCATGGGAAGCAGCTAGTATTGTTGGGGAGGAGTAAATCTGTTGTCTATTCTATTTCTACTATAGTTATGCCGGCACCACCGAAACGCACGTCTTCGTCCCTGGCAGATCTAACCTGTGGTATTGTGCGCAGGTACTGGCGTATGAGTTGGCGCAGTATGCCGTTGCCCGTACCGTGCAGTATGCGTATGCGTGACGCTCCCACCAGAATGGCATCGTCCATGTAGTGAGTTATGGTATCCAGAGCTTCATCGCCACGCATTCCACGGATGTCTATCTCGGGATGGAAATTGAGGTGAGTCTCGCGGATTTTATCCTGTGTGTCGCGGCTCACATACGTGGCTATTTGGAACGATTGCTGCTCCTGCTTCTTTTCCGCTTTAGCAGGAACCAGTTTCTTGGCATCCATTACGCTTCGTACCATACCAAACTGAACTGTTATTTTTTTGCCGTCAATCTTTTCCACAGTGCCAATAGCCGTGGTGCCGATTATCTTCACCGGCATACCTATTGCAAAACCGTTTTCGTTCTTGTGTTTGGTACTTAGAGCGCTGAGCAGAGTTCCGAGGGCGGGACGTTGTGCTTCCTGAACAGCCTTTTCTGCTTTTTCGCGTCGGCGGTCCTCCTGTCGTTTCTTACGTTCCTGGATCTGTCGCATCTTGCGCTCTATCATCTCGTCATGCTCGCTTCGTGTTGCTTGATCCAGTTGTTCGCGGAATTCGTTCAGTTCGCTACGTATTTCGCGTGTGCGCTCCTTTTCAGCCTGAGCCTCGCGAATCTCGCGGATAGTGTTCTCCACTACGGCATTAGAGTTCTGGATTATTTCCTCGGCCTGTTGGCGTGCCCCTTGGATGATTTCCTTGCGTTTGTGCTTCAGTTCCTCTATTTCGCGTTCATACCTCTGTATGGTCTGCTCCATCTGCTTCTCCTGCGAGTGTATGGTCTGGCGTTTGCCCTCCCAGTAGCGCTTGTCGCGCACGATATCCAGAAGGTACTTGTCGGCATTTACGTAGTCCTTGCCCACAAGATTGGTAGCATCTGTGATAACCTCCTCGGGGATACCAATCTTCCTTGCTATCTCTATGGCGAAGGAACTGCCAGGGTTACCTATCTGCAACTGGAACAGGGCTTGCATCTGGTGTCTGTCGTAGAGCATGGCACCATTTACCACACCGTTGTGTGCATCGGCAAAGTGCTTTAGGTTCTGGTAGTGCGTGGTAATGACACCAAAGGCGGCCTTCTGCGTGTAGCGCATCAGTATGGCCTCTGCCATGGCACCGCCAATAGTGGGCTCGGTGCCTCCACCGAACTCGTCTATGAGCAACAAGGTTGAGGAATCCGCCATCTTCATCATGTTTTTCATGTTGAGCAGGTGGCTGGAGTAGGTGGATAGGTCGTCCTCAATGCTCTGTTCGTCTCCGATGTCTATGGCCAGTTTGTTGAAAATACCCATCTTGCTGCTTTCGCCCACGGGGACGGGCAGACCGCATTGGAGCATGTACTGTATTAGACCAACTGTCTTCAGGCACACGCTCTTGCCGCCGGCATTAGGACCGGAGATTATGAGGATGTGCTGTTTCCTGTCTAGTTTGATTTCCAAGGGTACTACTTTCTTGCCCTGTTTTTCCAATGAGAGTTTCAGCAGGGGATGCTGGGCCAGTGTCCAGTCTATGATGGGGTATGGGGCAACGTTGGGATAGATGCCTCCGATGTGCTTGGCAAAGCTTACGCGGGCCTTTACGAATTCTAGGTCGGCAAGGAAGGAGAATGCCCTGAGCAGTTCCTTGGTATTAGGACGTATGAGCATGGTGATGTGCTTGAGAATCTGTATTATCTCTCGCTTCTCTTCCGCTTCCAGTTCGCGGATACGGTTGTTGGCCTCCACCACCTCCTGCGGTTCTATGAATACGGTCTTGCCTGTGGCGCTCTCGTCGTGCACTATGCCGCGCAGTCGTTTTTTTAGCGTTGGGCTGACGGGGATTACCAGTCTGCCTTCGCGGAATGTTGGCGTAACGTCATGTGCCACCAGCCCTTCGTCCTTCACCGTCCTAAGTATTCCGTGCAAGGTTCTATTCACACTGCCTTCGGATGCTCTTAGTTCGTGTCTGATGCGTGCAAGTTCTGGACTGGCTTCGTCCTTTATCTTGCCGTACTTGTCCAAGGTCTTGTCTATGGCACCCGCCACGGCAATGAAGGTGAATACCCCCATGGACAATTGGTTCAGGGCAGGGTATGTGTGGGTCTCGGCATCGTCAGATGTGACTCTGATGATCTTTAGCCATGAATGCAGCGTGTCCAAAGACTTCTTCAGCCTGCCCAGATCGTCTTCTTCTATGTGTGCCCCTTCCAGACGTATGCGTTGTATGGACGGACGAAGATCGTAGAACGCCATTTCCGGCAGTTCTACGGTCTCTTCCAATATGTTTTCGAGTTCCTGGCTTTCCTGCAACTTCTGGCGTATGGCACTAACCTCAGTTAGCATCTTCAATTCGCCCACACGCTCTCTGCCAAGCTCACTTTGGCAGAAGCCAGAGAGCAGAGCCTTTATGTCGTTGAACCCAATTTTGCTTTCGTAATTCTCGGGATAAATCATAAGTTCTTTTCGGGATACATGTCATTCCACCACGTCGGGTCGTCTTGCAGCCATTTCTGGAACCAAGCCATGATGCTGTCGTGCCAACGTATGCGTTTGTGGTGGTCTGCTATATAATGGTTCTCTCCGTCAACCATGATGAAGGCGGTTTCTTTGCCCAGGATTTTCAAGGCGTTGAACATTTGTATGGACTCTCCCATGGGCACGTTGTTGTCCACGGTGCCGTGCATGAACAGGATGGGGGTGTTCACTTTGTGCGCATTGAAAAGAGGGGCATGTTCAGTGTAGAGTTTTGTGTTGTTCCATGGATAGGAGTTTGGAGAAGCTGCTGCGCTATAGGTGTATCCCCAGTTACCCTCACCCCAGTAACTTGCTATGCTTGAGATTCCGGCGTGCGACATAGCTGCAGCAAAGATGTCGGTGCGAGTCTGCAGGTATTGTGTCATGAAACCACCATATGAGGCCCCCATGCAACCTATCTTCTTGGGATTGACGAAGGGGTGTTCCTTGATAAATTGCTTGGTGCCGTTTATGATGTCGTCGGCGGCATAGTCGCCCCATGCATTGGAGTGACGGGCAGCGAACTCCTGGCCAAAGCCTGTGCATCCGCTGGGTTGCAGAACATAGACCACATAACCCATGGCAGCCCAGGCTTGATAGTTATAGGGGCTTTCCAACAGGCGTCCTACGGGACTTACGCCGCCATAGTAGTAAACAAGCATGGGATACTGCTTTGTCTCGTCAAAATACGGTGGCAGATAGTAGCAGCCGGTGATGCTGTCGCCACGTTCAGTCTTGTATGTCCAGTCCTTGCACGAACCCATGGCAATGCCGTCCAGTCGGGTGGGGTTGAGGTCTGTGAGTGATGTGTGCTTGTCCTTCTTCAGATCCAGAACCCAACTATGGTCGGTGGTTTCTCCGCTCAGGCCAGTGTACACCATCATGGGCTTTTCCTTGGCCAGGCTGATACTTCCGTTAATGTAGGGTTCGTTCAACTGGAGCATTTGCCATTTGCCGTTTCTCTGTCCCTTCTTCTCCGTCATGTCTATACGGAATACGCTGGTCAGGTCCTTGTTCTCGCACAGGGCATAGAGATGGTTGTCGGCAACGGACCATTGCACGCTCTTTATGTTGGGGTCAAAGTCCTTGGTGATTGGCTCCACCTTTTTGGTGTTCAGGTCCATGAGGAAGAGTTCGTACTCGTAATTGTTGGGGATCATGCCCTCAGGACAAACATTGCCAATGCCTCCGAAAGCCTCGGGAGTGCCTGTGAAAAGCAATTTGGTGCCGTCGGGAGAGAACTGGGCACCACGAACGAAGCCGTCTCTGTTGAAGAGGGTATCCACCTTGCCAGTCTCCAGATTCATGAGCATGCCCATGGTGAAGTAGTAGGGACGTTCGTTGGCAACATCGTCGGATACGCTGATGTACAGCAGTTTGCCGTCATTGCTCATTGTTCCGCTCGTGCTGCGAAGTCCTGTGGTAATCTGGCGGCGTACACCGGTCTTTACATCTATAATCGAGAAATATGAACGGTTTCTCCATCCGGGGAGTCTGTCGTTGGGCTCCAGAATCTGGCGTACCTGGTTGTGGAGTTCCTTCTTTCCCTCTGTGCTCTGACGTACGATGATCTTTGTGTCTTCGGCAACGAAGGATATGCCTTCCTGGCTGGGGTGCGAATAGAGGTGCTCGGTCTTCCCGCTTATCACGTCTCTGTACTCATAGGTGCACTTGTGGTTCTGGTCCACGGTACGGCTGATGTACTTGCCGCCCTTCGCTGCCCACTGAACGAAGTTGTATGGCTGGTATCGGTTTCCAGTCTGTAAGTCAACGATGTATTTTGTCCATTCGTTCTTGCCGTCAGCACGTGTAATATAACTGTTTTCCAGAACGAAACGTCCGTCAGCAGAGATGCTTGTGCTGGAGAGACGTTGACCTGTCATGTGGTCGTTGAGGGTGTAGTTGCGTTTCTCTCCTGCATTGATTTTCACACCGGCAAAATGCGATGTCCACAAAGTGTCCTTGCCCATGACAACTTTTATTTCCACGGTGTCCGGTTTGTCATCTTTTTGGTGCAGCTTTAGCATGCAGTCGTGGCGGCCAGCTATGAGTGCAATCTCGCCGCTCTGTTGCTTGCCATCAACGAATAGTGTGTTCTTGCTCTTTGCCTTTATGATGAAAGTTACCTTCTGGTACTGGTTGTTGTCCACGGTAAATCCCATTTGGTATATGCCTTTGTCGGCGATGATAAAACCGGTGCTATCTGTGGCAAAGAGTTCGTGTGTACCCTCAGCAGAATTACTTTTCCAGGCATCCATATCCATGGGTATATCCCACAGCAGGTCGTCCTGGTTGTAAGGTTTTTCGTTTGCATCCTTTTCCGTAGTAGTAAGTACGCTATGCTGGACAAAGGGCCCCGCCACTTTAACAAACTCCACACGGATGGTGTCTTTCTGTGCAAATGCGGATGTGCCTATGGCCAGGAGCATTGCAAGGTTCATAAATTTCTTCATATTATAAGTCTGTTGTTATCTTTAGTGTTTTTTCGTTTGTTACTGTCTTGTCACATTTTTCACACCTTTCACCGTTTTCAGTTTCTTGATGAGCTGTTGCAGACGACTGGTGTCGTCCACCATCACTGTGAGCGTTCCGAAGAAAATACCATCGTTGGAGTCAATGCTTATACTTCTAAGCTGTATTTTCTCTTCCTTGCTGATGATACTTGTGATATTGTTTACGATACCGATGTCGTCGTTTCCAATAACACGTAGTGTAATAGGGTATTGCTGTCCGCCCTTGCCAGCCCATTCCGCCTTGACTATACGGTAGCCGAAGCGCTCCCTGAGTTGTTTTGCATTGGGACAGTCTGTACGATGTATCTTGATTCCGCCTCCACTTGTGACGAAACCGAACACCTCGTCGCCATACACAGGTTGGCAGCATTTGGCCATCTGAAAGTCGATGCCTTTCAGGCTACGGTCTATAATTAGAACGTCTTCTTTGCTCTTTTCTGTGGCGGAATTGACAGGTTCTGCCAAAACGAACTCTTTAGCACTTGTGTGTTCCGTAGTCGTCTTGTTTTCAGAGGGATTCAGTCTGCAGGCATAATCTTCAAGCACATCGTTTATGTCCAAAATCTCTTCGGCCAGGGCGGCATAGAAGTCTGTCACCATCTTGTAGCCGAATCCTGTAATTGTATGCATCAGTGTGGGTTCGTCAAACTCCAACTTGCGGTTCTTCATCTTGCGTTCAAGCACCTCCTTGGCCATCAACGCTTGCTTGAATTCCATTTCCTTTAGGCTCTGGCGTATTCTGGCTTTTGTCCTGGTGGATGTGGCAATATTCAACCAGTCCTGTTTGGGAGTCTGGTTGTTACTGGTCATAATCTCCACCTGATCTCCACTGTGCAGCACTTGCTTGATAGGCACCTGCTTGCCTGCTATACGGGCACCGGTGCACCTGTTGCCCAATCCGGAGTGTATATGATATGCAAAGTCAAGTACTGTAGAACCAGACTGCAGTTTGAACAAATCACCCTTTGGGGTGAAAACGAAGATGCCATCGTCCTTGGTTTCCTTCACACCCTTGTATCTCCAATGGGCGGCCAGGCCATGTTCGGCAATGTCGTCCATGCGCTCGGTACGAATCTGTACTTCCACCCACTTCTCTTCGGGCCCTAGAACGGTAATGTGCAAGGACTCGTAACCATTGTCCTTGGGTACGGAAAGCCAGTCGCGCATACGCTTTGGGTTGGACTGATACATGTCCGTAATGATGGAGAACACTTGCCAGCAGTCTTGCTTTTCCTTTTGTCTGGTCGAGTCCAGAATGATGCGTATGGCAAACAGATCGTACACTCCGTCCACACCTACGTGCTGCTTCTTCATCTTCTGCCATATGCTATGTATGCTTTTGGTTCTTCCCTTCATGTGAAACTTTAGTCCGGCCTCTGTAAGTTTCTGTTCAATAGGGGCTATGAATCTGGATACATATCTGTCTCTAGAAGCCTTAGTCTCGTTTAGTTTTTCCTTTATGTGGTAGTAGGCGTCGTGCTCAAGGTACTTCAGTGAGAGATCTTCCAGTTCTGACTTCAGTTTGTACAGACCTAACTGGTGTGCAATCTGCGCCCAAAGGATTCCTGCTTCGCGGCTTTCCTTCAGTTTCAGTTCTCCGTTTTCCACATCCTTTATGTTGCGCATCAAGGCCACGTGAAAGGCGATGAACATCATCACCACCTTCATGTCGGCAACTTCGGACATGATGAGCGCGCGCAGATTCTCGTTCTCCACACTTGCCGACTTCTCCTTTAGCATCTCGACTTTCCGCACGGCAGCGACAAAATTGCTACCGTCGTCAGAAAGAAGCTTGTATATATCCTCTGTTTCTCCTGTCTCCTCCTTTAATATTTCCGATGTCTGCTGGGCTATTAGGATAGGATCCAGGTCAAAGACTTTACATAATTGCAACATAGGCTACTTAATTTCGAATACAAAAGTACAAAAAAAAAAGGAAAAGAAGTCCGTATATTATAAATAATGTGTATATTTGCGAGGAAAACCATTAAAACTTATACTATGTTAACAGAACAGGAATTACAGCAAATTGCCCAAAAAGGCATCAGTGAAGAACAGCTTCAGGCACAGTTGAAGAGCTTTGAGAAGGGATTTCCTTTCCTCCGCCTTCAAGCTGCTGCAAGTACAACCAACGGCATAATTGCCCCTTCTGAAGATGAACAGGAAGCGTACGTGAACACATGGAACAGATATAAGCAGGAGGGACACCATATTACTAAGTTTGTTCCTGCATCTGGAGCTGCCAGCCGTATGTTTAAGGCAGTGTTTGAGTTTGTGGATGCCGAATATGATGTACCCACAACAGATTTTGAGAAGAAATTCTTTCAGGATATAGAGAAGTTCGCTTTTTACCAGGCACTGGACGATGCTTGTAACGTTATTGAAGGAAAGGGCATCAAGGCTCTTATGGAAGAAGGTAATTATAAGGCCGTTGCCGCAGCTATGCTGGATGCCGATGGTCTTAACTACGGACAGTTGCCCAAGGGCTTGCTACAGTTCCATTCCTATGATGATTGTGCACGCACACCATTGGAAGAGCACTTGGTGGAGGCCGCGCTTTATGCAAGCAGCCAGGGTGAGTCCGACGTACATTTTACCGTTAGCACAGAGCATCGTGAATTGTTTGAATCATTGGTTCAGGAAAAGGTTGCAGAGTATGAGAAACAGTATGGTGTCCATTTCCATGTTAGCTTTAGCGAACAGAAACCTAGCACTGATACTGTTGCCGCCAATATGGACAATACTCCTTTCCGTAATGACGATGGCACATTACTGTTCCGCCCTGGTGGACATGGCGCTCTTATACAGAACCTTAATGACTTAGAGAGTGATATCGTTTTTGTAAAGAACATAGACAATGTTGTTCCTGATCGTCTCAAGGAAGATACTACTCTCTGGAAACAAGTATTGGCTGGTATCCTTATTGATGCTCAGATACAGACCTTTGCCTACCTGAGACTTTTGGATAGTGGTGACTACAACCATGACGATATTGAAAATATGATTCGTTTTCTGCGTCACACCTTGTGCACCGACCATTCTGACCTCAAGGAGATGGAAGATGCCGAACTAGTATGTTATCTGCGCGAGAAGCTCAACCGCCCCATTCGTGTGTGTGGTGTAGTGAAGAATGTTGGCGAGCCTGGCGGTGGTCCATTCCTTGCCTTCAACCCCGACGGAAGCGTGTCTATGCAGATTCTGGAAAGTAGCCAGATAGACACTAACAATCCCGAGTACATGCGCATGTTTACCGAGGGAACACACTTCAATCCCGTGGATCTTGTTTGCGGTATTCGTGACTATAAAGGCAACAAGTTTGATTTGCCCAAGTACGTAGACCCTGCTACAGGTTTCATCTCTTTCAAGAGCAAGTCCGGTCGCGAACTTAAAGCACTTGAACTTCCCGGTTTATGGAATGGTGCTATGAGCAATTGGAATACTTTGATGGTCGAGGTTCCTCTTTCTACCTTTAACCCAGTAAAGACAGTTAATGACCTTTTGCGTGAGCAACATCAGTAATAGTGAAAAATGATTAGTCAACAGAACCCCGTGCCACTTATGACATCCCTCTTCGCACGGCTCTTCTGATGCCTAATCACCTTGGGAGGGTTTTTCTGGCATCCGTCGATTGACGGATGCCTTTTTCGTGTCTGACGTAATTGATAGGCAGATTCAAATATTGAGCGATACAGAGCAAGGCTAGATCGTTTATCGCGAGAAGTTAGCAGTTATCTACTGCCTGATTGTATTGAATCAGTGATATTTTCTTCTATATTATTGATTTCAATTCATTTAACATTCAGAAATTACATATTTAGGTTCTATTCCACCATGTTTCCAAGTTTTTTTCGTATCTTTGCGCGCAAATATTATGATAAAACGCTAGTTTTATCCAATAAAGTCAGACAGTTTTACTTTTATACACAATACACAGGCATGAAGATAGCACTACTTAGCATTTGTATGGCGTTTGTATTATCCATAGGAAGCTATGCACAGTCGCAGAAAAGCGTAAAGAGTGAGATTCGCCCCACCGGAGCTAGCAAAGCAGAAAACTATGCAGAAATCAAGTTTGATACACTGCGTTGTAATTTTGGAATATTTCCAGCATCGGACCCCATACACAAACACAGCTTTCGCTTTACAAACGTAGGTACAGCGCCTCTAATTATTAATCAAGCCTTTGCTTCATGCGGATGCACCGTACCTGCTTTTACCCAAGAACCCGTAAAGCCAGGTGAGAGCGGCACTATTGACGTAACATACAACGGTACAGGTCTTATGCCTGGCCGATTCTCAAAGACGATAACCGTCCGTTCTAATGCAAAGAATAGGATTGTACGTCTGGTCATTGAGGGGGAGATGACCGAGTAACAACTATTGTACGATAGTTGCAAACATGTTCGTAAATGATTCAAACAAAAGCCAAAGCAGAGAAAATTATACTGGGTGTAGATCCTGGTACAAACGTAATGGGCTATGGTATAATCCGCGTCTGTAACAAGAAAGCGGAAATGTTGGCTCTAGGAATAATTGACTTAAGAAAATATGGTGACCACTATTTAAAGTTAGGACACATATTTGAACGCATAACAGGGATTATAGATTCTTATCTACCTGATGAAATGGCTATAGAAGCTCCATTCTTCGGCAAGAATGTTCAGTCGATGCTAAAATTAGGTAGAGCACAAGGCGTAGCCATGGCAGCTGCCATACAACGCCAAGTACCCATAACAGAATATGCTCCCATGAAAATCAAGATGGCTATCACTGGTGTGGGAACCGCATCAAAGGAGCAGGTGGCAGACATGCTAAGAAGAATGATGCATCTGGATAGGGAAGAATTAGGCAAATTCCTGGATGCCACCGATGCTCTGGCTGTGGCATATTGTCATTTTCTGCAAATAGGAAGACCAGAATCAGAAAAGAAATATTCGTCGTGGAAAGATTTTGTTAACAAGAACAAAGACAGACAGTCTTACAAAACTATAGCTACACGTACAGAATGAGACCCATAATAAAGATTACCGACGGCATAACGCGTCATCCTGATTGGCGCATGGCAGAGCCAGTAAACTTGGAAATTATGCCAGGCGAGCAAATAGCCATCTGTGGAGACAACTCTTCAGGTAAAAGTCGTTTGGTAGAAATTATCACCGGACATTACCCCCTGTTTCAAAATGAGGTGCACTATGGTTTTGATAATACAGGGTTGGAATCTGGTACGCCTACGCAGAAACGACTTGTCAGCGAACAACTGCGTTTCATTTCCTTCCGAGATTCTTATGGCGATCAAGATGGAACATATTATTATCAGCAACGTTGGAACCAGCATGACATAGATGAAAATACTCCCACGGCAGGAAGTTTGCTGGAAAAGGTTCCTGAGTTTTGGAGCGGTCTGAGGGAGAAACTCTATGATATGTTTGAACTTCATCCTGTGTTGGACAAATATATTATATCACTTTCCAGCGGAGAACTACGTAAATTCCAGTTGACACGTACACTGCTCTCTGCACCTCGCGTGCTCATCTTGGACAATCCGTTCATTGGCCTAGATGCTAAGACACGAGACTTGCTGAGTGGTCTTTTGGAAAGACTGACGCAGATAACGGAACTGACCGTCATATTGATTTTATCAAAATATGACGATATTCCAGAGTTCATAACCCATGTTTTGCCGGTAAAAGACATGAGGATTCTTCCCAAACAGACTAGAGAAGAGTTTAAGCATACCATTGGGACACACGAAACAGCCCTACCCAATGACATGGCCGAATGGATAAAGACACTCCCTCCCAAAGATATTTCATCTATATCGTTCTATCCGCAAGACGGCGGAGAAATACTGAATCTCCACGATGTTAGTATACGTTATGGCAACCGAACCATACTGAAGGATGTCAATTGGTGTGTTAGAGAAGGGGAGAAATGGGCTTTACATGGTCAAAACGGTGCTGGAAAGAGCACTCTGCTCTCGCTCGTTTGTGCTGATAATCCACAAAGCTATTCTTGTAACATACATCTGTTTGGGCACAAGCGTGGTACAGGCGAAAGCATCTGGCAGATTAAACGTCATATCGGATATGTATCTCCTGAGATGCATCGTGCATATATGCGCGACCTTCCAGCCATAGACATTGTAGCGAGCGGATTGTCCGACAGTGTAGGATTGTATTGTCGTCCGCGACCTGAACAAAGAGAGATCTGTCGTCATTGGATGCAAGTGTTTGGTATTTCAGACATTCAAGACAAAACCTTTCTGAAACTCTCCAGTGGTGAACAAAGACTCTGCCTATTGGCAAGAGCCTTCGTAAAAGATCCTGAACTTCTAATTTTGGATGAACCTCTACACGGCCTTGACATAAGGAACAGAGAGCGTGTTAGAGAAATCATAAATATTTTCTGCCAGCGTCCACATAAGACGATGATAATGGTAACACACTACAAGGAAGAACTGCCAGATTGTATAACACATAGTATGGAATTAAAGAAAAACTTATAGATATGAAAAAAATATTTGTAATTGCAATGCTCCTGACAGCAACTATAACCCAAATCAGCGCACAGGAGATATACGATTACCTTCTGGACAAATCTGAGCAAGTAATAGATAATCCAGAATCCAAAGACTTTGATTTGAAGGTAGCACAGTTCAAGGTAACAGCTATGAGATATTTTAGAAAGAATATCATCCTTCAGAAGGGTAGTGTAAGCAGTACTTGGCTGGACGAACAGGCGTTAGCTCTGAACGAGTTCGTTACCAGCTATTTTGTGGAACTATCACAAAACGGAAATAGCTCTGACGAGACCCGCAAGAAAATTATTATGCGTTACTGCAAATCAAGTGCCAATCATACGCTGTTCAAAAATGTAGATAAGGAGGAAGCCGAATTCTTTGTATCTGACAAGGGTGGATACACACCATTTTGTTTGAATACAAATTGGGTTGAGGCACTCGCAGAAATCAAAGACAACAAAAGCAATTAGTCACACATAGGGTATTCATTAGAGATTCCGCAAATTATGGAAGTAGCTATAGTAAAGTACAATGCCGGTAACATATATTCAGTGGTAAATGCACTGAAGCGACTAGGCATTGAACCTACACTTACAGATGATGCAGAATTACTTGCCAAGGCCGATCGTGTTCTTTTTCCTGGTCAGGGAGAAGCCAGTACAGCTATGGCATATCTCAAGGAGCATGGTCTGGATAATGTCATAAGAGAACTTCGCCAACCCGTCTTGGGCATATGTATAGGCCAGCAACTGATGTGCCGACATAGTGCTGAGGGCGATGTTGACTGTCTAGGAATTTTCCCTTTGGATGTTATTCGTTTCAAGCCTCAGATACATAGCGATAAGGTACCTCAAATGGGTTGGAACAGTATATATCAATTAAGTTCACCTTTGTTCAGTGGTATAAAGGAAGGAGAATTCATTTACAATGTACATAGTTACTACGTTCCATACGACAAAACTCATACCATCGCTACTTGTGACTACATCCTTCCGTACTCAGCTGCACTACATAAGGATAACTTCTATGCCACTCAATTCCACCCAGAGAAAAGTGGGAGCGTTGGCGAAAGAATTTTGAAAAACTTCTTGGAATTATGATAGAACTGATACCAGCCATTGATTTAATAGATGGCAAATGTGTACGACTTACCAAAGGGGATTATAGCCAGAAGACTATTTACAACGAAGACCCTGTAAGCCAGGCCTTGGAGTTCCAACGTTTAGGATTCCGACGTCTACATATAGTTGATCTGGATGGAGCACAAAGCAAACATATTGTAAACGATGACGTACTAATGGCCATTACTCAGGCCACTGATCTGATTGTTGACTTTGGTGGAGGCATCAAGTCTGAAGATGACATTGAGAAGGCCTTCCAGGCAGGTGCACACATGGTGACAATAGGCAGTGTCGCTGTAACAGAACCGGAAATGTTCATGGATTGGCTTCGCAAATACGGAGCAGAAAAGATAATCCTCGGAGCTGACGTTCGCAATGGTATGGTCAGTATAAACGGTTGGAAGGAAGACTCTGCAGAAGAATTGTTACCTTTCCTTGAGAAATACATCAAAGCAGGAGTACGCAACGTATTATGCACAGAAATCAGCAAGGACGGCACTATGGCAGGCCCTGCCATAGAACTTTACTGTAAAGTAATGGCACAGTATCCACATCTGCACCTGATTGCATCAGGCGGAGTCTCTAGCAATGCCGACATATACAGCCTACAAGAAAATGGAATACCAGCAGTTGTATTTGGCAAAGCCTATTACGAAGGAAAGATTGATATCAAGGAATTATGCTAGCAAAGAGAATTATACCCTGTTTGGATGTTAAGGATGGCATGACCGTAAAAGGAACCAACTTTGTCAACCTCCGTTCTGCTGGTGATCCAGTAGCCTTGGGCAAGGCCTATAGCGAAAATGGAGCTGATGAACTCTGCTTTCTGGATATTACTGCAAGTTTTGAAGGCCGCAAGACATTTACCCAAATTGTAAGTCGTGTGGCTGCAGAAATCAACATACCCTTCACTGTTGGCGGAGGTATACAGGAGATACACGATGTAGAACGCCTGCTGAATGCTGGCGCAGACAAGGTTAGCATAAACTCTGCCGCCATATATACACCTTCACTTATAGACGAAATAGCCCGTCATTTCGGTTCTCAGGTAATAGTCTGTGCTATCGACGCCAGACAGGATCCCGATGGATGGCACTGTTACACCAAGGGTGGACGTCAATGCCAGGAACTTGAACTTTTTGACTGGGCACATGAAGTTCAGGAGCGTGGTGCCGGCGAGATTCTGTTCACCTCTATGGACCACGACGGAGTAAAAGAGGGATTTGCTAACGAAGCTCTTGCACAACTTGCCAATAACCTTTCTATCCCCATCATCGCTAGTGGAGGTGCTGGACAGATGCATCACTTCAGAGATACTTTTACCATTGGACATGCAGATGCTGCCTTGGCAGCCAGTGTGTTTCATTTTGGGGAAATATCCATCCCACATCTGAAAGCATATCTTAAGCAGGAAAATATTTCAATAAGAATATAAAAGCAACATCACAGATATATAACTGAAATATACATCGCCATAACATCATCATGGAAATAGATTTCAACAAAATGCAGGGCCTTGTACCTGCTATCATACAGGATGCCGATACTAGACAGGTATTGATGCTTGGCTACATGAATCAACAGGCATACGACCTCACGGTAATGACCGGTAAGGTTACATTTTGGAGCCGAACACGTAAGACAACATGGACAAAAGGTGAAACAAGTGGGAACTACCTGCATGTCGTAGATATAAAGAATGATTGTGATAATGACACCTTGCTCATACGCGTTCATCCCGTAGGTCCCGTTTGCCATACAGGTACGGATACCTGCTGGGGAGAAAAAAACGAGATGGCATACCACACAGCCAAATCGACAGAAGAAAATCCACTCCTTTTCCTGAGCGAACTTCAGGATTTCATTGAGAATCGCTATAGCCAGATGCCTGAAGGTTCATATACAACCTCTCTTTTCCGCGATGGTCTAAATCGTATGGCACAGAAGGTGGGCGAAGAAGCCTTGGAACTTGTAATTGAGGCTGTAAATGGTACTGACGAGCGTATGATATATGAAGGTTCAGATATGCTTTACCATCTTCTTGTCCTCTTGACCAGCAAGGGATTGCGAATTGAACAGATGGCACAAGAATTGATAGAACGCCACAATCCCAACTGGAAGAAGCACTAACGGCTATGGTATGCTAATGTATTAGAAAATATAGCGAGAGGATTTATTCAATATGACAATAAATTACACCGATGTACATCTGCGTCACGAAAGCAGAACCATTCTGTCTGGAGTCAACCTGCAGGCTCACCCCGGCGAAATGATATATCTGATGGGATTGGTAGGCAGTGGAAAGACTACCATGCTCTCTAGCATGTATGGAGATACGCCCATTTACAACGGACGAGCTATGATTCTTGGTCACGATATGCGTCGTATAAAAAGTAGCAAGTTGCAATATCTACGTCGTCAAATTGGTATCGTGCATCAAGAACTACGTCTCCTTCCAGATCGGACCATTTACGAAAATCTGGATTTTGTCCTGCGTGCAACAGATTGGAACAAGAAGTCGTTGCGTAAAGAGCGCATAGATGAAGTTTTGAAGTGGGTAAACTTGTCAGAAACGGCCAAATGTTATCCGCATGAGCTCTCGGGTGGACAGAAACAATGTATATGCATAGCACGAGCTATATTGAATCACCCCGAACTGATTCTTGCCGATGAACCTACTGGTCAGTTAGACACAGAAAATGGAGAACGCGTCATGGCTTTGCTGGACGAGGTGCGACGACAGACTGGTTGTACAGTGGTTTTATCCACGCACAATCTTCATTGGCCAGAAATTTATCCAGGAACGGTTTATATGTGCGAGAACGAAACATTAACAAAGAAATAGAAAACAATAAACATACACGACACAATGAAAGTACTAAAATTCGGTGGCACCAGCGTAGGTTCACCAGAGCGCATGAAAGACGTCTGCAAACTTTTTACTACAGACGGAAAACAGAAGGTGGTTGTACTCTCAGCCATGAGTGGAACTACAAACTCACTTGTAGAAATATCAGACTATCTCTACAAGAAAAATCCCGAAGGTGCAAGCACAATTATCAATCAACTTGAACGCAAGTACATGGGACACGTGGATGAACTCTATCAGACCGAAGAGTGGAAAGAGAAAACACGTTCATTCCTAAGAGAACAGTTCCGATATCTGCGAAGCTTCACCAAGACACACTTTACGTCTTTTGAGGAGAAGGTCATATTGGCAGAAGGTGAAATTATCTCCACAAACATGGTGACAAACTATCTGCAGGAATGTGGTATTAATGCAATTCTCCTGCCTGCTTTGGAAATGATTCGTACAGACAAGAATGCAGAGCCTGACTTCCATTATATCACAGAGAAGTGCAATCACTACATGAACGAGAACCCGGGTTATCAAATATATATTACCCAGGGATTTATATGTCGAAATGCATATGGTGAGGTTGATAATCTGTTACGTGGAGGTTCAGACTACACAGCATGTTTGATTGGTGCAGCTTTGCAAGCTGAGGAGATACAGATATGGACCGACATCGACGGTATGCATAACAATGACCCTCGTTTTGTGGAAGGTACTCATCCAGTGCGTCAATTACATTTTGCCGAGGCTGCAGAACTGGCCTACTTCGGAGCTAAGATTCTGCATCCTACCTGCATCCAGCCGGCTAAGTTCTCTGGTGTTCCAGTGCGTTTGCTCAACACCATGGCACCTGAAGCCCCAGGCACTATCATCAATAATGATTTCTACGAGGGTAAGATAAAGGCTGTTGCTGCTCGTGATGGCAACACATGTATCCGCATCAATTCCTCTCGTATGCTCCTTGCCTATGGCTTCCTGCGCAAGGTGTTTGAAATATTTGAAACTTACCGTACAAGTATAGATATGATATGTACTAGCGAAGTAGGTGTGAGTCTGACCATTGATAACACCTCTCATCTTGCAGATATCATATCAGAATTGAAGAAGTACGGAACAGTTTCATGCGAAGATAACATGTGTATTATCTGCGTTGTAGGAGATTTGCGTCCAGAAAACTGCGGTTTCGAGAGCATTGCATGTGATGCTCTGCGTGACATTCCTGTACGTATGATTTCATATGGCGGCAGCAACCACAATATCTCCTTCCTTGTAAAGGCAGAAGATAAGCAACGTACACTGCAGGCTTTGCAAAAGACTTTATTTTAACAATATACAGTCGTAGGCCGGACTAAAGAATCCGACCTACGGCAATTACTTTTCGACAACGAGCATCACATGTTTCCTATAGAAGAATTCAAGAAACTCCGTACTCCGTTCTATTACTACGATACTAGCCTGCTCAGACAGACACTCAAAGAAATACGTATCAACACTACTCCAAACATGCATGTGCATTATGCCATAAAGGCATGTGCTAACCCCAAGGTGTTGAGCATCATTGCACAAGAAGGCTTTGGTGCCGATTGTGTCAGCGGAGGAGAGATTCAGGCTGCATTAAATGCCGGTTTCCCTGCCGATAAGATCGTATATGCTGGAGTAGGCAAAAGCGACTGGGAAATAGATTTGGGGCTGGAGACCGGTATATTCTCCTTCAATGTCGAGAGCATACCGGAACTGGAAATCATAAACCATTTGGCCGTTCTTAAAGGCAAGAAGGCACGAGTTGCCTTTAGAATAAATCCTAATGTTGGAGCACACACACATGCCAACATCACTACAGGCCTAGCGGAAAACAAATTTGGCATCGATATGCAGGATATGGAACGCATTATCGCTGTTGCCAACGAAATGGAGGGTATAGAATTCATTGGTCTACACTTCCATATAGGTAGCCAGATTCTGGAGATGGACGATTTCGCAGCACTCTCTACCCGTATCAATGAGATACAGGACCGTTTAGAAGCTGCTGGCATTCCCACCGTAAGTGATATCAACGTGGGTGGTGGATTGGGTATAGACTATCTTCAACCAGACCATAACAGCATTCCCGACTTCCATTCTTATTTCGAGACATATCGCAAGAACCTTCGTCTGCGCCCAGGGCAACAGCTGCACTTTGAACTGGGACGTGCTATCGTTGGTCAGTGTGGTACGCTCATCGCGCGCGTATTATATATAAAGAGTAATCCCATAAAGAATTTTTGCATAGTAGATGCAGGAATGACAGACCTTATTCGCCCTGCTCTTTATGACGCATATCATCACATTGAGAATCTTACTGCTGAATCTTCAGAGGATTATGTGACATACGATGTTGTAGGACCGATATGCGAAAGTAGCGATGTCTTCATAAAGAACTATGGAATGCCTCGAACCAAAAGAAATGATCTTATAGCTTTCCGCTCTGCCGGTGCATATGGCGAAATAATGGCATCATGCTATAACTGCCGCACATTACCCCTGGGATATACTACAGAAGATCTGAAATGATAAGTCTACTCATTATTGCGCACGAGGAACAGGAGAAGCTCTCCCTCCACCTACCAGCACTGCTCTCGCAAGAGGGAGTAGAGTATGAAATAGTGATTGTAGATATGAATAGTGAGGATGATACCCTGTATTTGCTGAAACATCTAGAAGATCAGCATTCGCATCTCCAGCACCTTTCCTTGCCGCTCAGCGCTCGAGACATTAGTCGTGAGCTCCTTGCTCTACATTTAGGGATGAGGGCAGCAATCTACGAGCATATACTTGTTCTCAATGCCAATATGGAGATTCCTGGTCCGCGCTGGTTGGCAGATATAGAAGGTAGATGGCGTCCAGATTGCGACATTATGCTTATCCCCACCAAAAGAACAAGAAGTAAAAGGATGGGAGACTATTTTACCGCAGGACACGAATTATGGCGCAACAGACTGTATCGCAAGCAAGCCCGGGCAAATCGTTTATTTCGTGCCGGTTCGGCAATAGTAGGACTGAACAAGGATATCTTCCTTAAGCATTCGTCGCCGGCTAAACATCTGGCGCTTAAGACCGGTACTCTGGATATATTCGTTTCACATGCTGCAAGCAGATATAATACTATTCTTCTGGAAGAAGAGGAACTATACCCTGCAGAAGATGCGATAAAGAATTCACGTGTATGGGGACGAAGGCGTCTGTTCGATGTGGAGACGCGCAAGCATCTCAGCAGACGCGTCATTAGACATTTAACCTATATGATATACTGTCTTGTCACTATTCACAAGGGAGCTATACCATATTGTATACTAGACATCTGCGATTATATGCGCTGGATGTTCACGCGAAAGAAGACGTTTATCAAGAAACACTATTAGCATATACCTCAAAACAAGACAAATTATGAGCAAAATCTTTTATACGATTGCACTATCACTGATGTTTGGTCTAGGCATAGCACCCGTTATAGCTCAAGACACTATTCCTGCCACCAAGCTTGTACCAGCAACAACAATTGCTGCAGAACAGTCCATAGAACGTTCTGAAATGTTACTTGACGAAGAGCCAGGTACCATGGAGCGCCTCACCTCCTTTTGCTTAGAGAACTTGAACTATGGTACCGTTGCTCTCTTTATGGCTATAGAAAGTTCTTTCATTCCCTTCCCATCCGAGGCTGTTGTCCCACCTGCTGCTTGGAAGGCAACAGTAACAGGCAGCATGAATATATTTCTTGTTGTTTTCTTTGCAACCTTGGGTGCTATCATAGGAGCTCTATTTAATTACTTCCTTGCTCTCTGGTTAGGTCGCCCAATTATATATAGGTTTGCCAACAGCCGTATTGGTCACATGTGCCTTATTGATGAAGAGAAGGTAAAGTATGCCGAAAAGTACTTTGACGAGCATGGTGCCGTATCTACCATCATCGGCCGTCTCGTTCCCGCTGTACGCCAGCTTATCTCCATTCCTGCCGGTCTTGCACGTATGGGTCTCGCTCGATTCCTGCTCTATACAACACTTGGTGCAGGAGCATGGAATATTATTTTGGCTATCCTTGGATACTGGATGTCTAAAATTCCAGGCATGGACAGTGAAGAAGCAGTTATGGCAGCTGTAAAGGAACACAGTACCGTCATTGGCTATGTATTTATTGCTCTCGCCGCCTTTATTGTCGTCTTCCTCGTTTATAAGGGAAGTAAAGGCAGCAGAGTGAAGAAATAATAATGTTTAACCCTCCCGATACAACACGTCCCTGTTCCATAGAGAATAGGGGCGTGTTGTGTTCTTGTGGTCAAAGACGTTTTGTCACTATTGTGGTCAAGAGGTCATTATATAAGGAATTAAATCCTCTGCTTTGTCTATAATTGCAAATGGACAATACGTTTCCAGTTCTTGACGTGGACGGAATCCCCAGGAAACGGCAACGGCATTGATGCCTGCATTGTTGGCGGTTTGCATGTCTACACCAGAGTCGCCCACGTATATTGTGTCTTTCCTGTATACGTTGGCTGTCGCCATTATTTCGTGTACGATATCGGGAGAGGGTTTCACAGGAATGCCGGTGCGCTGACCAAGGACACAGACAAAGTCTATGCCGGGGAAATAGTGGGCAACGAGTTTCTCTGTGGCAGATTGGTATTTGTTGGATGCTACGGCTAACAAGACTCCATTTTCTTGCAATTGCGACAAGAGGGATGCAATGCCAGGGTATGGTGTACTCAAGTCAGCATTGTGTTTGTCGTAATATTCCGTGAAAGCCTCACGAAGGAGGGCTATGTTCTCTTCCGTGCGTTTGTCTTCGGGTAAAGCTCCCTCCAGCAGCTTGCTTACACCATTGCCTACGAAACTTTTTATCTTTTCTTCACTATGTGTTGGATAACCAAAGGCAGATAAAGCGTGGTTTGTTGCCATAGCTATATCGGCAACGGTGTTGAGCATAGTACCATCCAGATCAAAGATAACAAGTTGCCTTTTCATTGCTCTATCAATATATGTAATAGGTGTATGTGATACGGTTATTGCTCCACTCCGAAATGCCCTCCATTGAAATCAATGCCCATGGGCGACTGGAATACGCGCAGGCCGAAGGTCGGGAGCATGGCAAAGACGTGCTCAAAGATTTCTGCCTGAAGGTGCTCGTAGGGAACCCATTCGGTGCCGTCGGAGAAGAAATAGAGTTCCAGAGGCAGTCCCTGCGCCGTGGGCTGCAGCTGGCGCACCATTATGGTGAGGCGCTTGCTCACACGGGGGTGATGGCGCAAGTAGTTCTCCAGATAGTTGCGGAAGACATGCAGGTTTACCACGAACTTGTCCTCGCGCTCCACACCCTCCAGCCATCCATGCTTGCTAAAGTCGCGATGCTGTTCCTTGGTGCAAAAGGTGATGGAACGCATGTCTATGTAGACGGAACGCTTTACACGTCGACCTCCGCAGTCCCTCATGCCGCGCCAGTTCTGGAATGAGTCGCTGATAAGGGCATAGGGCGGTATGGTGGTGATGGTCTTGTCCCAGTTCTGCACCTTCACGGTCGTTAGAGTCACCTCTATGACATCACCGTCGGCACCATACTTGGGCATGGAAATCCAGTCGCCTGGACGGAGCATGTCGTTGGCAGAGAGCTGTACACCTGCCACTAGTCCCATGATCATGTCCTTGAAGACAAGCATGAGCACTGCCGCCGAGGCACCGAGGGCGGTGAGGATGTATTCAGGGTTCTTGTTTATGAGTATGCTGACAATGATGATGAGTGCCACACAGATAACCACAATCTTCAGCATCTGATAGATACCCTTCAGGGGGTGGCTCTTCAGTTTGTCATGGTTGTTGGACAGGTTATACAGGGAATTTAGGAACGAGCACAGTAGTTTGGCCACCACCACAATCATGTAGATGTTGTTCACTCTCAACAGTAAGTCCAATACGGGGTTCTCATTCGAGAATGCCAATGGCATCAGTGCCATTATTATAATAGGTGGCGACAGGCGTGTGATGTCCTTCAGTACGATGTCGTTGAGCAGAATGTCGTCCCACTTGGAGCGTGTCCCCTCGCGGAGTTTCCTCAGCAATGGGATTAAGCCACGATTGCATAGCAGGTTCACGATGTATATTACGGTGGCAAGTGCCAATATGACGAAGCACCAGTAGAGCCAATACATGGAGTCGGGATTTACTCCCCAATCCTGGAGTAATCTTACAATAGCATTATTCATAACTATAGTATGTGTGTTTATGTGTCTTTGTTGGTGTTTTTATACATATATATATAAATAAGGTATATATATAAATAAGGTATAGCAATAGGGGCAATGCCTCAGAGTATGCCACGTATGCCCTTTGTCCACCACCCGAGACGACGCTTCGCACGGGGATAGAGTTCCTTCCAGTTGTCCTCGGTGAGCATTACGGCAGAAACCTTGTGATGGTTGAAGTATTCGTTGAGTTGCTGGCAATATTCGGGCGAGAAGTAATAGGCATTCACCTCATAGTCGAAACTCAGCGAGCGAGCATCCAGATTTGCGGTGCCAACGGTGCATAAGGAATCGTCCACTATCATCACCTTGTCGTGATGGAAGCATTCCTGGCAGAGCCACACCTTGGCGCCACGGCGGGCTAGGTTGTATACTTCGCGTGCTGTGCTCACCTCGCTTATCAGGTTGTCGCCCTTGTGGCCAAGAAGAATCTCCACCTCTACACCGCGTTCTATGCAACGGCGAAGAGCTTTGCGCACACTGCTCACAAGGATGACGTAGGGATTTATTATGCGCACACGCTTCTGTGCGTTGTCCAGGCAGGAGATGTAACTTTGCCGAATGCGTGCGCTCTTCTTGCCAGGTTCACGGTCCACCACAAAGGCCTCGTACCCACCTGGCATATCGGCATAGAGGTGTGCCTCGGGGCTTCGGTATGCCACGGAATCGAGATACTCGCCTGTTTCTCTGTACCACATGTCGGCAAAGAGGCGTTGGTACTCATCCACTATGGGACCCTCCAGGCGGGCATGCATATCGCCCCATTTCCCTAACTCGGGCTTGCCGTGTATATAATAGTCGGCAATGTTCAGGCCTCCCGTGTACACCATACGTCCATCTATCACCACCATCTTTCGGTGCAGGCGGTGCAGGGCATGGTTTATGTAGGGGAAACGCATTGGGTCCCATCCCACGAGGTCAAGTCCCCGCGAACGATAGCTGGCAATAAATTCATCTGTTACATTGGGTTCCTCGCCGCTACACCCGAAGGCATCGTATAGTATGCGCACCTTCACCCCTCTGGCGGCGGCATCGGCCAGTACGTCCAGCATGTGACGCCCTATGCTGTCGTTGTACCACTTGTAGTACTCTATGTGGATATAGTGCTTTGCCTTAGATATGGCAGGTTCAAGATCCTTGAACTTCACCTTTGCCCCGGGAAGAATCTTCATGGAGCAATGTTCATATCTGGGAAAACCGAAGTTGATAAAGTCCTGACGGATATTGGATATCTGCGCCTTCAAGCCAGTGGTGCAAACCATGGACAGGACAAGAAAAAAAGTGGCGATAAGTCTCATGATAATATACAAACCTTACTGAAAAGACGCAATGCACCCTTACGGATGCATTGCCTATGTTGTTTTTACTTTTTGAAATAATAGATGAAAGTGGCAATTCCCTCCACGGCCTTCTTCCCGGTTTCCTGTATCTCCACGACAAACTTCATGTTGGTCTTGATGGCACCTCGAAGGTTCTGAATCTCATACATGGACACCTTCATGCGAATGCTTTGGCCGGACAGTACGGGCTGACCGAAGCGCATCTCCTTCATGCCATAGTTCATCATACGTTCCAGGTTGTTCACCTCTATAATCTGGTTCCACATCAGGGGAATCATGCTCAGTGTCAGGTAGCCATGTGCTATGGTTTGTCCGAAGGGACTTTCCGCCTTGCACTTCTCCTCGTCCACGTGAATCCACTGGTGATCGTCCGTTGCATCGGCAAATTGGTTGATTCTCTCCTGGGAAATCAGTACCCATTCGCTGGCTCCGAGATCCTTGCCCTCGTAGGCGGCAAACTCCTCGTATGAGTTGATGGTAAGCATGTTGTTGTGGTTGGTTAGATGCTATATCGTTATATTCTTATGCCCAGTTCCGTGGCCAGTTCGGAGATGCGTTTCTCCGTGCCAAGGCGTGCAGGGACGAGAGGCAGACGCAGTTCGTTCTGGATGAGGCCCATTTCGCTGAGCAGAGCCTTCACGCCGGCAGGGTTTCCGTCCACGAAGAGCAGTTTGAAGAGTTCTGTGAAACGGTGATGTATCTCCAGTGCCTGGGGATACTCTCCACGCAGAGCCAGACGTACCATGCGGCTGAACTCGTAGGGCAGAGCATTGCCAATAACACTTATAACACCTACGGCACCCAGGGTGATGAGGGGAAAGGTGATGCCGTCGTCGCCACTGATAACGTCAAAGTCCTGAGGCTTGTTCTTGATTATCTCGTCCATCTGGCTGATGTTGCCCGATGCCTCCTTGATGGCAACCACGTTGTCAAACTCGCGTGCCAGACGCAGAGTAGTCTCCACCGCCATGTTCACGCCGGTACGGCCAGGCACATTGTAGAGCACCACGGGTACGGGGCTTGCCTTGGCAATGGCGGCAAAGTGCTGGTAGATGCCTTCCTGGGAAGGCTTGTTGTAATATGGGCAGACACTGAGTATGCCGTCGATGCCGGTAAAGTCGCCTGTCTTCAGTTCCTGCACCACGGCGGCAGTACTGTTGCCACCGCAACCGAGCAGAATGGGCACTCGACCTGCCACACGCTGTACTATCTCCTCACGGATACGTTTCTTTTCATCCGATGTCAAAGTTGGGGTCTCTGCCGTTGTTCCCATCACGCAAAGGAAATCTATGCCGCGCGAAATCTGGTATTCCACCAGACGGAACAGGGCGTCCCAGTCAATACTTCCGTCAGAATTGAAGGGCGTTACGAGTGCTACTCCCAAGCCCTTGAATTTATTTTGAGCCATGCTTGTTTCTTTGGGTGGCATATCCTTGGTTAAAAAAGTGCTTCTGCGGAATATGCCATTCTATATTATTTTGGGCACAAAAATACAACTTTTTCACGATATAACAGGTGGGTGTGCTCCTTTTTTAGTACATTTGCAATATAAATTAACAAAGCCCATGAACGAGAGAGAGAGCATCATAAGCCTGAGGGAGCAGCTGCACAGGCATAATTATAATTATTATGTGCTCAATGCCCCAGTCATTTCGGACAAGGAATTTGACGAGATGATGCACCTTTTGCAGACATTGGAGGAAAGGTATCCAGACATGGCCGACCCCAATTCCCCCACCCAGCGTGTGGGCAGCGACCTGAACGATGAGTTCCAGACGGTTCCTCATCGCCGCCCGATGCTTTCCCTGGCAAATACCTACAATCTGGAGGAGGTGCGCGAGTTCTATCAGCGTGTCTCCGACGGACTTCATGGCCAGCCGTTCCAGGTGTGTGCCGAGTTGAAGTACGACGGACTTTCCATCTCCCTGCACTACAGGAACGGCCAACTGGTACAGGCCGTAACCAGAGGTGATGGTGTTCAGGGTGACGACGTTACCGCCAACGTGCGCACCATCCGTTCCATACCCCTTGTACTTGATTCTTCCCATGGCGACATCCCAGAGGAGTTCGAGATACGTGGCGAGGTGCTTATGCCCTGGCAAAGTTTCGAGCGCTTGAATGCAGAGCGCAGGGAGGCTGGCGAAGACCTCTTTGCCAATCCCCGCAATGCAGCATCGGGCACACTGAAAAGCAAGGACCCGAAGGTGGTGAGCCGACGAGGCTTGGATGCCTATTTATATTATCTGTTAGGAGAGGACATACCTGCCACGGGACACTACGAGAATATGGAATCGGCACGTTCGTGGGGCTTCCAGGTGAGCAGGGACACGAAACTGTGCAACACTCTGGAGGAACTCTGGGAATACATCAACTACTGGGATGTGCATCGCAAGGAATTGCCCGTGGCTACGGACGGCATTGTCATCAAGGTCAACTCCCTTGCCCAGCAGAAGGCTTTGGGCATGACGGCAAAATCACCCCGTTGGGCCATTGCCTACAAGTTCCAGGCAGAACAGGCCAGCACCATTCTGCGCGAGGTAACGTTCCAGGTTGGCCGTACCGGCGTGGTCACTCCTGTTGCCAATATGGATTCCGTGCTTCTTTCTGGCACCATGGTACACCGTGCCACCCTGCACAATGCCGATGTGATGGATGCCCTCGACCTGCACATAGGCGACCATGTCCTGATAGAAAAAGGAGGAGAGATTATCCCCAAGATAGTGGGAAAGGAGGAAACGGAAAACGGAAAACGGAAAACGGAAAACTCCGAAAGCCCAGCGGCCCCCTCCCCAACCCTCCCACAAGGGGAGGGAGTGGTTACAACCGACAATGGTGTAGATTCGCAGCCACCCTCCGCTTTAATGAACGGAAAACTATCCACCCCCTCCGCTTCGCTCGTCGCCCCTGTCTCAGGGGGACAGTCAGAAACAACCGACTTGTGCCCACATCAGCAGAACATTATACCCCCTCCCATAGAGGGGAGGGCTGGGGAGGGGTCTGCCTTTCCCATCCGCTTCATCCAGCGATGCCCAGTGTGCGGCACGCCATTGGTACGTGCACAGGAAGAGGCATCGCACTATTGCCCCAACGACCTGCATTGTGCTCCGCAGATAATAGGGCGCCTGGAACACTTCGTTTCACGCAAGGCCATGAATATCAATCTTGTAGGTCCAGAACTGATACAGCAGTACTATCGTAACGGCATGCTCCATGATGTGTCCGACTTCTACCGTATCACACACGACAAGAAGGTGGCGGATAGCGTAGCACGTAGTGTGGAGGTACCGTTTGAAAGGGTGCTCTTTGCCCTTGGCATAAGGTTTGTGGGCGAGATAGCAGCCAAGACCCTGGCACGCAAGTTCAAGAACATAGATTCGCTGATGTCTGCCACCGCCGAACAACTTTTAGAAACGGAAGGCATAGGCAAGGTCATAGCAGAGAGCCTCATTAATTACTTTGCCTCCGAGGAAAACCGTGCACTCATCGAGCGACTCAGGCAGGCAGGCCTGCAATTCACCCTCTCCGAAGAGCAACTCTCTGCGCATAGCACCACATTGCAGGGGCAGAGCATAGTGATAAGCGGTGTCTTTGCCCACCATTCGCGCGACGAATACAAGCGCATCATCGAGCAGCACGGCGGAAAGAACGTGGGTAGCATTTCGGGCAAGACCAGTTTCATACTGGCAGGCGACAACATGGGACCCTCAAAACTGGAGAAGGCGGAAAAGTTGGGCGTGAGGATAGTCTCCGAGGACGAGTTCCTTGCCATGATAGGACAGGAATAAACGCCTCACGAGGCGAAGGGCATCGCCTCACGATGAAAGAACCATCGTCTCACGACGCTTGAGGCAAGACAATACGACGCGTTTTCAGACACGATACGACACCAACGACAAGCCAATGACAAGAACTCTGCAATTCACCATCGAAGAACTCATACCCTACATCAATTGGGTGTACTTCTACCATGCCTGGGGAGTGAATGCCCAGCAGGGGGAGGAGGTTCGTCGGGAGGCAGACATGATACTTGCCCGTTGGGCAGAGGAGCACAGGCATACATGCTTTCGTGTACGTTTGTTCAAGGCACACTCCGTGGATGATGACATTATTTTATATAATGATAGTGGTAAGGAGGACAAGTTCATCCTTCCGCTCCTTCGCCAGCAAAAGCCGCCCTACCTTTGCCTTGCCGACTTCCTGCCTCCCGTTTCCATGAGGGCAGAAACGATGGGCATCTTTGCCTCCACCGTGCCTTTCAGTGTGAATGACTTGCTCGAACAGACACTTGCCGACCGGCTTGCCGAGGCATCGGCAGAACGCGGGCACGAGATTGTACGCAAGGACATTTGGGGATATACCCCAGACGAGAATCTTACTCCCAGGGAAATGTTTGGCGAACATTACCGTGGCAAGCGACCAGCTGTGGGATATCCTTCCTTGCCCGACCAAAGCATAAATTTCGTGCTCTCCTCCCTGCTGGACTTCCCTTCGTTGGGCATCAGCCTCACCGAGAACGGGGCGATGATACCTCATGCCAGCACCACGGGCCTTATGATTTCTCATCCCCAGTGCCGTCACTTCAAGGTTGGCACCATCGGCGAGGACCAACTGGCTGACTATGCCCTGCGCCGTGGGATGCATGCAGACGAATTGAGACGGTTTATGGATATTGTTTAAGATAAGCTCAGGCGCTACATATATATATAATGGAAAAGACCAATTACATAGGAGAATACCGTCATCTGCTCAAGTTGGGGCTTCCCATCACGGTGGCACAGGTGGGCTTTACCCTGCAGGGCATGGCCGATACGCTCATGCTTGGCCAGCATTCCCCACAGGAACTGGCGGCGGCAGGTTTTGCCAACTCCCTCCTTATCATGGCACAACTCTTGGGCATGGGTTTCTGCATGGCGGCGGTGCCCACCATAGGCAAACTATATAGCCAGCGCAAGCATCAGGACATAGCCAGCGAACTGAAGTCTTCGCTCTTTGCCGATATCGTTCAGGGCATCTTCGTGTGCCTGCTCATGTATGCATGCTATGCCGCCCTGCCCCTCATGGGATTGGAAACAGCCTTGCTTCCTCTCATACGCAAGTACCTGCTCATCCTCATTCCTTCGCTCCTGCTCATGAACGTGTGCTATGGCATGAAGAACTTCTACGACTGCCTCACGGATACACGTACCACCATGTGGATAGTCCTGGCTGGCAATCTGTGGAATATCGTATGGAACTGGATACTTATCTTCGGCAATCTTGGTTTTCCCGAAATGGGCATCAGCGGTGCGGCATGGGCAACGGCAAGCAGCCGCCTGTTCATGCTTGTCCTATACACCGGATGCTTCCTTATGGCCAAGCGCTATTCCATCTATCGCTCTCTATGGAAAACGGCGGTCATAACACGCGAGTCGCTCCTCACTCACAACCGTCTGGGATGGCCCATAGCCGTGCAGCTGACCATAGAGCTGGCGGCGTTCTCGGGCGTGGCTCTCGCACTTGGCCGTGGAGGCATATCGTGGGATGCCACCTCCGCCCTGTCTGCCCATCAGGTTGGGTGGCAGGTGTCCTCGTTTATATACATGTTCTACATAGGTATCGGTTCCGCTGTGTCCATCCGTGTGGCTCATTATCATGGTCTTGGCGGATGGAGGGGCATACGCTTCT
>JAZRIA010000191.1:0-1414 GCA_045645045.1 Bacteroidaceae bacterium
ACCATACATCCGCGCACCGGTGACTGTTCAGCCAAGTCAGCCTTCACCACCAATTCATTGTACCACTGAGAGTAGTTTTCACTTCTCTTGGTAAGTCCTTTCAATTCTACTGCCATATATTTTTGTTTTTATTATTATACATTTATTGATAGTCGAGCGCAAAAGTACAAAAAAAGTAAGTATAATGAAAACTTCGGTATGGTTTTTATCACCCATATACAGAAATCCCCCTTATGAAGGGAGGCAGGGGCATGTTTATTCTGAAAGAGTTATCTCATCATCGAGTAACTCAACATCCCCCTAGCCCCCTTTATAAAGGGGAGGTTATTTCTATTATTCCTTACTTATACTGATAATACCACCAGTATGTATCGCCAAACTCACGGCGCATGAAGTTGGCTTCGCCAGGTTGGCCGGAGAGTTCCTGCTTGCGTGTCTGATACTTTTCCCAAAGGGTATCCATCTCCGCATCGTCAATCAACAGATACTCTTCTGAACTGGAGTGCATGCAGTTATACAGATAGTACGCCTGCTTGTAATACTTGGGAAAGTGAGCTTCTTCCAACGGATACCAATCCACAAACGCCTGCATGAACTTGTCCAACTTCTTCTCAAGCAACAGGGCCGAGAGGTAATAGTCGAGCGTGGTGTAGTTGCCGGTCTCTTCCTCGCAGATGCGTTCGAAGAACTTCATGGCAGGCTCGCCCAGCTTCGGCGTATCACCCAGATAGGTGTAGAGGCTATCGGCATGGAGGCGAAGGGCCTTGTCGTTGTCCGTACCCATCAGCAGGCCTGCCGCTCCGTAGAGCTGCGGAAAGCTGAAGAGCTTCTCGCCCACCGTGCCTTGGCGTGACAGAGCATACACACGCAATGCGGTGAGGTTACGGCTAGGGTCCATCGACTTCTCGCCTACCTGCAAGGCACGCTCGTAGTCCTGCTTGCGGAGGGCTTCCTCCACCTGCAGCTCGTGATGGAAATGGATGTCGGTATTGCCGATGCCCACGGTCATCAGACAGAGTCCGAGAAGGGTGATGAGGTTGGAGTTGACCACCACACCTGTAGGTATCTCCGGATTGAGCCACAGACGGGCAGCACGTGCCAGGAACCAGCCTACGATGACGTATGCCACAAGCAGTACGGGGAGCAGCGTAGCCCATGCAGCGTCAATGCCTCCGCCATGGTACACATTGTGAGTGACATCGGTCAGCACGCCCAGCAAGAGACAGCAGGGGAAGTACGACAAGGCCTTGAGCGGACCTTTCAGTCCTACGAGGCCGTTCACCCCCCAACGGATCAGCAGGAGCACCACCGTCAGGATAATCGCACTGGCCCAAGGGGCATACACGGTCTTGCCCTGTGCCAACGAGTAATGCAGGGCTTCCATCACATCCTTCTGGAACACGGCCAGATAAAC
>JAZRIA010000192.1:0-4286 GCA_045645045.1 Bacteroidaceae bacterium
GACTACTTTCACAGGAGAGGTTGACTCTTTTCCTAAGAAGGTAGACTTCTGACGGAAATGGTTTACTTTTCATCTGTTTTTGTTTACTTCGTACTGAAAGGCTGGACTTTTTCGGTCTTGGATGGTTGACTTTGGGGGAGAAATGGGGGTAGTGGTGAAAGTTAGGACCCCTCAATCCCCCTGCGAGGGGGAGGAGAGACAGGTGGGCAATGAGAGGTGAGAGGTGAGCGGTGAGCGGATGAGCAGTTCCTGTTGCTAATTCAGCATAATTCTCACATTGTCCGTCGAATGTCGTATCTTTGCATTGTGGATGTGCGGTGGTAGAGAGGGAGTGAAAGTGTTCTTTGACATACTGATACAATGATGGATAGCATGAAAAGAAATGGGTGTGGTCGTAAAGTGTTGTAAATAAAGAATATAAAAAGGGTGGGGTGGTCAGTTTGCAACTATAAAAAGAAGCAATAAGGACCAAAAAGAACCAGATGAAGTCTTGGAAATCTGCAGTTAATTTGCTAACTTTACGCTGAAAAACTATGTAATTTACACTAAAATACTTGAGGTGAAATGGCAAACGTAACAATTGACCAAGGGAATCTTATCAGCGAGTTTTACAAAGAGTATGAGGCTAAGAAAGGCAAGTTTTTGCTTTTTGACTTGGCAAATGCCAATGAGAATGCAAACACAAAAGTCTTGAAATGCCTATTGCAGAACAGCAATTCTCACTTCTTGAATTCATTTTTGGAAAGGATCGGTTTGCCTATGCCCACCCAGAGGCCTGTCTGCATCACCGATCAAAAGAAGGCTATAGGCCCCAAGGGAACCGGTTTCATAGATTTGTACATTCAGTACGATGATGTTCATGTTATCATTGAAAATAAGATTTATGGCGCAGGCGATACTGAAAAACAGTTGGCACGCTACATCGCTACGGTAGATGAAGTAGATAAAGATAAGTTTGAGGATTGGTACGATAATTGGTACAATAATCGTAATGTCAATGTCAAAAACAACATCTACGTGGTTTATCTCACCGCAGATGGCACAAAGGAACCTTCTGATAAAAGCCTGCCATCTGCCCTCAAAGACAAAATCAATTATTATGCCGTCAACTATAAAGATTTAGTCTTGCCATGGTTAGAAGAGGATGTGTTGCCCAATCTCACATATGGTACAGACGGGTTGATGATTGCTGGTGTGCAACAATATATTGCTTTCTTGAAGCAGTTCTTGGCAGAAGAGACTTCAGAAATTGTGAACACATTTGTGTTAGGGTTGCAAGAAACAGATGTGGAGAAATATAACACATTGTTAGGTGTTATAGATAAAAACGAGAAGGCTGTGCCAGAGAACGTCCAGAAATCATTGCGCAAGCAATTAGAGGCTCGTGCAGAGGCTATTTTCTCTGGTGATGTAGATGGTGAGTGGGTGCTTCATTTCACACCATCATTTATCGATTTATATAAGAAATCATGGGCGAATCTCGATGCCCGCAAGTATTCTATTCCCTCTCTCTTTATTTTTGCCGGCAATACACAAGCGTTCTTGAAGAAAGGCTGCCTTAACACTTTGAAATTAGGTGTTGCCCATCTTGCACCTAAAACAAAAGCAAGTTATCCTGAATATGCACATTTATTTGGCAATCATGACATGAATATAGGTATAACATTGTTGGATAACTCAGACCTTGAGAATATAAAATGTGGTGATATTAATGATGCCGCCGCAAGAAAAGAATTTTATAAGAATATTATAAAAGCAATACAACCAAAAGTTGACAAAATTGACCAAGGTGTCTCTGCACTGCTGAATAGTGGTACTCCCACAACTCCAGAGGAAATTTTGAAAATGGTTCTTGACTTGCAGATCATTTAGGCAGGTATTGCCCCATAGGTTGAATCTATGGGACTTTATCATGTTTTTCTTCCCCATTCGAAAAAAAAGTTGCCCCGATTTTTGAAATTTTTCCTTTATGTTTCTATATTATATATATGCGCTATATGCGCGAGAGCACGAACAACTTCGTTACCAAAAAACATCAAGATATGGAAGAGAACAATATTCAAGAGACTCAGCACTGGGATGCACAGCAGATGGGTGTTGACAAGTTTGCAACTATGCTTGGCCAGGTGCGCCAGGGAAACAAGGATTTGGCCCCCCAGGTGCTGAATGCCATGCTGGAGGACGGTGACCTTCAAGGCAAGTTCCTTGACATGCTGGAGGCGGAGGACAAGCAATGGCTCCTTGCCCTGGACAACCTAAAGGCCGATTGCATCGTTATGGCAGGCATGTACAGGGAGAAATGCCGTTACTATGACGAACTGTTCACGGACGAGGACACGGGCGAAGAGGTGGTCATAGAGCGTACGGAGTTGGTTGAAGGTACCTCATGGTTTGAGAGGAACAAGGATGAGGCCCAGGCATTGTACGGCAAGATCTGCGCCGCCGACCTGCCAGATGCCGATGTGCGCATGGTGGTTGACTGGGTGGACGCAACCCCGTTCAACGATATGGCCATCGTGGAGAAGAAGAAAAGGCAGATGGAGGAGCAAGTCCCTGCCCACGAACTCGGGCTTTCACCCCTATACGGCTGGATATGCGAGGTGTTGGGCGATGCGTACTACTATGGCGAGGAGGATTGCGGCTACTATATAGACATAGCCAAGGCCAGGGAGTACTATGCCAAGGCACAGGAGATAAAGCATGCCACGGGCGACGAGACCTTCATGCATTGGGGCAACCCTATGGAGGATTTTGACGAGAAGGATTGGGAAGACTATGTGGTATCTCCCGAGACCCGGAACTATAGCATCTCAGGACCTGCCCAGGTGCTGGACAAGGTAAGGGCCACCATAGACAAGCTGACCGAAAAGTACGGCATGCCCGGCAACGAGTTCGGTCGCTACGTGCCCACACCCATACTGCTACAGGCACTCTTGGGAATAAAGTCCAAGGCACCGAATTACTGGGGCAACCTTCTGTTCATGGAAGACCAGCCCGACGGCACCCTTTCCATCACCATGGAGGTGGAGCTGGGGCATGTATGGTCCCATGTCCTCGAACAGGGTTTCCCTGGCACGGAGGTGAAGGTAGAGAAGGAGTAAGGGAAGAAAATTAACAGAAGAAAACAACAAGTCTAATAACATTATAAAACCTCGTGATTAAAGGGGATCACAGATGGAAATATGGCGAAAATGGTATATTCAAGTGCTACACGACCTCTTAAAAAGGCTATCTATTTTGACTCGGACGAGTCTTTTATCAACTTCTGTCTGAACATGGAGGCTGTTGTCCACAACGAGGAGGGTTCATGCCCTTACTTTAGCCTTGATTTCACTGAAGTATACAAAGAGGCGCTGGAAGACGACTATACGTATTTCTACATTGCACAAAGAAATTCAACGATAGTCCGTCGTGGCTGCGTAAATTACCGCACCATCACCAAGCGTGTAGAAAGAGTGATAGAGTGGGGGGAATTATTCCATTGTAGTGCATTGGAAGTTCCAGAGGGAGTAACCGAACTGCGACTCGACAAGATAGACACACTTACTTTGCGCGAACTGCATCTGCCCTCCACTCTCATCACTGTGAGTCCTGCCCTAATCGAAAAGATGGAGAGCGAAAAGTTCGTTAACCGGATGCGTGGCATATATGTGGCACCAGGAACAGAGGAGCATTTCAAGCAATTGCTTCCCCAGTCAGTACATCATCTGATAAAGGAAAAGTCAAACTAACTGAGGCATTTAGAAACTGTCATCAAACATTACCTAAACCAAAATAATAAAAGCATATTATGACAAACTGGACAGTACAGAAGATAAAGGAAGTGGCTGAACTCATTGAAGGTTCCAACCTCCGTGCAAGCAAGGGCCAGAACCCTTACAACCTCTTTACGGCATGGAAGATGAGCGAGAACGACCATACCAAGATGTTCCTGGCACTGATGCGGTACCAGGATGCTTCCAGAAGATATGCTTTGCTCAATAGTTTCCTGAACCGTTTTGCCAAAGGACGCGGCAAGATGATTCATTACCAGAACATCTCGGATGTGAACATCCTGTTCAATCCACGCTACAAGAACGACACGGCAAATAGTTTCATAGACGGTCTCATCACCTTTACCGCCAATAGCAGGCGCATAGCAGTCATCGTGGAAAACAAGATCTACGATGCACCTGACCAGCCAAATCAGATTTCCCGCTACATCGAGCACATGACAAAGGACGAAGGTGTGGATGTGAACAACGTCTGGGTGTTCTACATGACGGGCGACGGCAGCAAGGAGGTTG
>JAZRIA010000193.1:0-1254 GCA_045645045.1 Bacteroidaceae bacterium
CATGGCAAATCTGCAGGTGCTCGGAGTTTTCCATTTTTTCAACAGTGGTAAGTTCACCTACCACAACGCCGCTAACGTCGGGAGCGGCACCCTTCTTTTCTTCCACTTCAAGACCACAGGAGAAGAGGGACTTTTCAATGGTTTCGTTATCAATGCCCGCAAGGTCTACAATGTCGCGGAGCCAGCTAATGGGTAACAGCATTTTCCTATCCCCTCCTATTAGTTTTGGAACTGACTCAAGATGGACTGGTCACCATCAAAGAGCAGGTGAATGTTATTGATGCCATACTTCAGCATGGCGATACGGTCAAGACCTGCACCGAATGCAAGGCCTGTCCATTCATCAGGGTCAAGGCCACAGTTAGCGATTACACGGCGGTTTACTACGCCACCACCCAGAATTTCAATCCAACCAGTACCCTTGCACAGACGGCAACCACTACCACCACATTCACAGCAGGAAATATCCACCTCAACAGAGGGCTCGGTGAAGGGGAAGTAAGAGGGACGGAAACGGGTCTTGGTATCAGGGGTGAACATAGCCTTTGCCAAGGTGTCCAGTAGACCCTGGAGGTCACAGAGGGATACCTGCTTATCAATGACAAGACCCTCAATCTGATGGAACATGGGAGCGTGGGTTGCGTCATCGTCGCAACGGAATACGCGACCGGGCATAACCACCTTAAAGGGGGGCTTCATGGTTTCCATATAATGAATTTGTCCAGGGGAAGTGTGGGTGCGGAGCATAATGTCCTCACCAATATAGAAGGTATCCTGCTTATCTCTTGCAGGGTGGTCCTTAGGGGTGTTTAGAGCGGTGAAGTTGTGGTAGTCATCCTCAATTTCAGGGCCTTCATAAATGCGGAAGCCCATGCCTGCAAACACCTCACACAGACGCTGACGAACCAGAGTGGTGGGGTGAAGAGCGCCAGGGGTATGCATGACAGCGGGCATGGAAATATCCACGCTTTCACTTTCATATTTTGCCTGCATTTCTCTTCTAGCAATGACTTCTTCCAGTTCCTTAAAGCGAGTGATAACACTTTCTTTGAACTCGTTGATAATACGGCCAATAGCTGGACGTTCTTCCTTGGGATAGTTACCAAGTTCCTTCATCAAAGCGGTGACAATACCACCTTTGCCCAAGAAGCGAGCATAGAATTCTTTTAGTCCGTCACCTGTTGTGACAGAGGCAAGTGCTTCGTCAATGAGGGCGGCACACTCCGCAATTTTCTCTTTCATGTGTATACTCCT
>JAZRIA010000194.1:0-6864 GCA_045645045.1 Bacteroidaceae bacterium
AAGGTAAACACCGAACACCAGACCAAGGTTCTCCTGGGGGTTGAACTGACCGCTCAGCCACTGGATAAGGATACCAACGATACCTACTACCAGACCGATGAGGGCAGTCTTCTTGTAGCCGAACTTGGCAATAAGCATACCTGCGGGGATACCCATGAAGAGGTAGGCGAAGAAGTTGCCATAGTTTCCAATCTGAGCCAGAACGTTGGAGATTTCACCCTGGTTCTTGATGATGGTTGCCATGGGTGTGCACAGGTTGGTCACAAAGGCAATCATAGCGAAGAGCGCAATCATCACGATAATAGCGCCCCATTGTTTTGTTTTTTGAGCCATTACTTTAATTTTGTTTGTTTAAGTTATTAATAAATAAGTGAATATAATCAGTGTAGGCCACCCCTTCCCGTGGTGGAAAAGAGCGGCCTTGGTGAGTGTGTTCCTTATTTGTCGGTACCGAATTTGTAGACGGTCTTCTGCACGTAAACCTCGCCAGGCTTCAACTGTGTGCTGGGGAAGTGTGCACGGTTGGGAGAGTCGGGGAAGTGCTGTGCCTCGAAGCACAGGCCTGAGTGCTTGCCGAAGGTGGCTCCGTGCTGGCCCTTGTAGCCGTCTGCCCAGTTGTCGCTATAGAATTGTACGCCGGGTTCTGTGGTCCAGCACTCCATAGTGCGGCCAGTAGATGGTTCTACCATAGAGGCAGCCAAGGTGAGTTCGCCGGGTTCGCGCTTGTTCAGCACGTAGCAGTGGTCATAGCCAGTGCCGTTCTTTATCTGCTCGTCGTCGGCAGCAATGTCGCGGCCTACGGGCTTGGGAGTGCGGAAGTCAAATGGAGTGCCTTCTACCTTGCGTATCTCGCCCGTGGGGATACTGTTTTCGTCGATGGGCACGTAGAAGTCGGCATTGATGGTCAGTATGGTGTCCAGCTGAGAGGGGGTGGGGGTGCCAATACCAGTCAGAGAGAAGAAACCGTGGCTGGTCATGTTCACGACGGTCTTCTTGTTAGTAGTGCCGCGATAGTCAATGACCAGTTCGTTGTCGTTGGTCAGCGAGTACTTTACGGTCATGCTAACCTCGCCGGGGAAACCTTCCTCGTAGTATGCAAATGTGTAGCGCAGAACCAGTTCCTGCTCGTTAATCTGCTCGGCATCCCATACACGTGCATGGCAACCGGTGGGACCGCCATGAAGGTGGTTGGGACCATTGTTGATGGTCAGGCTGTACTCCTTGCCGTTCATGGTGAACTTGCCACGGCATATGCGGTTGCCATATCTGCCCACAAGGGTTGAAAGGAATGGCTCGGGGCTGCTCAAGCAATCCTGGATGCAGTCATGACCCTGAATTACGTTGGCCATGTTGCCCTCGCGGTCGGGTACCATGATGGATACCAGCGAACCGCCGTAATTTGTTATGCTTACTTCCATGCCCTGAGCATTGGTCAGAGTGTACAGGTCTGTTTCCTTGCCCTGTACCATGGCCTGAAAGTCTTTGCGCTTCAGGCCGGAAATCAAATTCTTTTCCATGGGGATTAGTGTTTAAAGTGCATTCTTACGTTGCAAATATACAAAATAATCCTAATACCACCAATACTTGGCAATGTAAAATGTTAACGAAAAAGTGCCTATGTGTTCAAACTCGGCAAGCAAGGTGCATTTGTCAGCAGGTCTGCCACCACAAAGGTACTACCACCGATGAAGATAGTATCCCCGTCCAATGCCTCAGCTCTTGCCATGTCATAGGCCTGCATCACGTTGGTGCAGGTAATACCTTCAAGTCCGAACTCTTTGGCTATCTTTGTAAACTCTTCCACTGGCATAGCGCGTGCCACACTGGCTTGGGTAAAATAATACTTGGCCCTCTTGGGCAGCATGGATATGACCTTCCTTACGTCCTTGTCTCCAACCATGCCTATGACTATGTGCAAGGTGCCAGGTGTCTCTTCCAATTGCTTGCTCAGATACTCCCAGCCTCCAACATTGTGCCCTGTATCGCATACGGTCAGAGGCTTTTCTTTCAGTACCTGCCAACGGCCCATCAGTCCTGTCAGTTCGCACACGTTCATGAAGCCGCGGTCTATTGCCTTATCGTTCAACTCAAGCCTCTCCTTTAGGAAACCCAGAGCGCTGAGTATCGTGCAGGTGTTCTTCTGCTGGCAGAAGCCCTTCAGTTGGGTCTCCATGACGGGATGTTCCTCCTCGTCGGCAAAGCAGATGGTGGAGTGCTTCTCCCGTGCCTTTGTGGCAAACACTTCTCTGACATCGGCATTGCCACCCGTTTCACCCACAACCACAGGGATGCCGGGCTTGATGATGCCTGCCTTTTCCGAGGCAATGGCAGGAAGCGTGTTACCCAGAAATTGTACGTGGTCTAAGCTGATGTTGGTGATCACGCTTAGTATGGGACGTATAATATTAGTGCAATCCAAACGTCCGCCCAGGCCTGTCTCTATGACTGCAATGTCCACGCCGGCTTCCTCAAAGTACTTGAAGGCAAGTGCAGTGGCCAGTTCAAAGAACGAGGGATGAAGGGGCTCAAAGAACTCACGCTCTTCCTCTACAAAGCGCACAACCCTCTCCTTGGGTATCATCTCTCCGTCCACACGGATGCGTTCCCTAAAATCCACAAGATGTGGGCTGGTGTACAATCCTACCCTGTAGCCGGCACTTTGCAGAATGGCTGCCAGCGTGTGGCTGGTGCTGCCCTTGCCGTTGGTGCCTGCAATGTGTATGGTCTGGTACTTGGTGTGGGGGTGTCCGTGGTGTGCATCTAGGGCCTCGGTGTTGCTCAATCCCTCCTTGTATGCACCAGCCCCGATGTTCTGGAACAACGGGGCTGAGGTGAATAGGTATTCAGTAGCTTCGCTATATGTCATAGTAAAAGTACTATCAAATAATGTCTTACCTGTGTTTAACTGAACAGGTTCTTGAACTTGTTAAAGAAGGAGTTCTTGGTTGTCTGCGAAGGTTTGAAACTATCGCTGTCCTTCATCTTTTCAAAGGCGGAGTGCTCTTCCTTGGTCAAAGTCTCGGGGATATAGATGGAGATGTTCACTATCAAGTCACCATAACCATAACCGTATCCCTGCAATGCAGGCAACCCTTTGCCACGAAGGCGCACGGTCTTGCCGGGTTGTGTGCCTGGCTCTATCTTTATCTTCACTCGGCCGTCTATGGTGGGTATCTCCACAGGTCCGCCCAGTACGGCGGTGGGCAAGTCAAGGAGCAAGTTGTAGACAAGGTCGTTGTCGCGACGGCTCAGTTCAGCATGAGGTTCCACCTCCACGTACACCTGAATGTCGCCGGCATAACCGTTGTTGCGGCCGGCATTTCCCTTGCCCTGGACGGTAAGAATCATACCATCCTGAACTCCGGCAGGTATCTGTACCTCAACGACCTCTTCGCCATTGACCACACCAGTTCCCGAGCAGTGCGAACACTTGTTCTTGATAGTTGTGCCCTGGCCACCACAGACTGAGCACACGCTCTGCTGCTGCATGCGACCGAACATGGTGTTCACCTGGCGTGTAACATAGCCGGTGCCGTGACATGTTGCGCAGGACTCGGTTTTGCCGTCCTGAGAACCCGAACCGTTGCAATGCGAGCAGGTAACGTCCTTCTTGACCTTGAACTTCTTGGTGGCACCCTTGGCAACCTCTTCTAGTGTGAGCCTTACTTTAAGGCGTAGGTCGCTACCCTGATGCTTCTGTGCACCTCGGCTGCCGCCACCGCCGAAACCGCCAAAGCCACTGAAGCCGCCAAAGCCTCCGCCACCACCCATGTGGCCACCGAAGATGTCGCCAAACATGGAGAAGATGTCGTTCATATCAAAGCCCTGGCCGCCAAAGCCACCAGCGCCACCCATGCCTGCATGGCCGAACTGGTCGTAGCGTGCACGCTTGTCGGGGTCGCGGAGAACGTCGTAGGCCTCGGCAGCCTCCTTGAACTTCTCCTCGGCTTCCTTGTCGCCAGGATTGCGGTCGGGGTGATATTTGATGGCCATTTTCTTGTAGGCCTTCTTTATCTCGTCTTCCGAAGCGCCTTTTTGTACGCCAAGCACCTCGTAGTAGTCTCTCTTCTCTGCCATGTTCTTTGTTTCTTAATAAGTGGTTAGTCGTATAGAGTCTGTCGCCTTGAGATTAAATACCCACAACAACCTGTGCGTGGCGGATTACTTTCTCGTTCAGTTTGTAGCCCTTCAAAGTACAGTCCACAACCTTGTTCTTCATCTCTTCGGATGGTGCAGGGAACTGTGCGATGGCCTCATGAACCTCTACGTCAAAGTCGGCATCCTTGGTCTCTATTGGCTTCACACCCTGTTTCTCCAGGATACCCATGAACTTCTTCTGAATGAGTTCAACACCTTCAACTACTGCCTTTACGTCCTCAGCCTTACGCATCTGTTCCAATGCACGCTCCATGTCGTCCATCACGGGAAGTATTGCTGTGATTACCTTTTCGCCACCATTCATTATCAGGTCGGCCTTTTCCTTGATGACACGCTTGCGGTAGTTGTCGAATTCTGCCACCTTGTACAGTATCTGCTTCTTCAGGTCGGCAATCTCTGCCTGAGCGGCCTCCAGAGGGTCTGCCTCCACTTCGGGAGTCTCTGCACTCTCAGTGCTTTCTGCGTTGTTGGTGCTATCCTGCTCTTCTACTGTCTGCTGTGTTTCTTCAGCCTGGTTTGTTACGTTTTCCTCCTGTAACTGTTCTTCGGTATTTACGTTCTTATCTTTTGACATGTTGGTTTTATATGTTATATGTTTTGCCATATTTATCGCATAAAACGTGCCATTGTCAATTTTGGCACGTTTTATGTCATTTAGGCACTATATATTATATATAATGTATAGTTCTGTCAGTTATTATTCGTACAATTTCGCCTTAAGTTCCTTTATTTGGTCGTTTGCGATGTAGTCGTCATAATCCATTAACTTGTCAATGGTGCCATTGGGGGTGAGTTCGATTATGCGGTTTGCTACGGTTTGTATGAACTCATGGTCATGGCTGGCAAAGAGCACATTGCCCTTGTACTGCTTCAGGTTGTTGGTGAAGGGCTGGATGCTTTCCAAGTCCAGATGGTTGGTGGGAGTGTCCAGAATCAGGCAGTTGGCATTCTTCAACTGCATGCGGGCAATCATACAACGCATCTTTTCGCCACCGGAAAGTACATTTACCTTCTTCAGCACTTCCTCGCCAGAGAAGAGCATGCGGCCAAGGAAGCCCTTGAAGTACACCTCGTTGCCCTCGCCGAACTGGCTGAGCCAATCTACAAGGTTCAGTTCCGACTGGAAGAAGTCGGTGTTGTCCACGGGCAGGTATGCTGTGGTTATGGTAACACCCCAGTTGTATGTGCCGGCCTGTGCCTCGCGGTTGCCGTTGATGATTTCAAACAGTGCGGTCATGGCACGTGGATCGTGACTTAGGAATACTACCTTCTCGCCCTTTTCGATGTTGAAGCTTACATTGTCGAACAGCACAGTGCCGTCCTCCATTGTAGCCTTAAGATCCTTAACCTCCAGAATCTGGTTGCCAGGTTCGCGTTCCATCTGGAAAATGATACCAGGATATTTGCGGGTAGAGGGGCGTATTTCATCCACATTGAGTTTCTCCAGCATCTTCTTGCGGCTTGTTGTCTGCTTGGACTTTGCTACGTTAGCGCTGAATCGGCGTATGAACTCTTCCAATTCCTTCTTCTTCTCCTCGGCCTTGGCCTTCTGGTTCTGTGCCTGGCGCAGGGCCAACTGGCTGGACTCGTACCAGAAACTGTAGTTGCCGGCAAACATTGTTACTTTGCCGAAGTCGATATCCACGGTGTGTGTGCAGACGCTGTCCAGGAAGTGACGGTCGTGGCTCACGACAAGTACGGTATGTTCAAATTCGCTCAAGTACTGCTCCAGCCATTGTACTGTCTCAAGGTCCAGGTCGTTGGTGGGCTCGTCAAGCAACAGGTTATCGGGATTGCCGAACAGGGCCTTTGCCAGCATCACGCGCACCTTCTCCTTACCGGAGAGTTCGCCCATCAACTGATGGTGCAGAGCCTCCTTGATGCCAAGACCAGAGAGCAGGCTTCCAGCATCGCTCTCGGCCGTGTAACCGCCCATCTCGGCAAACTTGTCCTCCAGTTCTGCCACGCGGATACCGTCTTCGTCGGTAAAGTCGGCCTTGCTATATAGGGCCTCGCGCTCCTTCATCACATCCCACATGGTGGTGTGTCCCATGAGCACTGTGTTCAGTACCGTTTCCTGGTCATACTGGAAATGGTCCTGCGAAAGTACAGAAAGACGTTCGCCGGGTCCCAGTTCCACGGTACCATTGGTTGGTTCCAACTCGCCACTGATGGCCTTCAGCAGAGTAGACTTGCCGGCACCATTGGCGCCGATTACTCCGTAGATGTTTCCGCTTGTGAACTTCATGTTCACGTCCTTGTAAAGGACTCTCTTGCCGAATTGTACGGCTATGTTGCTTAGTGTAATCATTTTCTTGTATGTCAGTTATCCTTAAACAAATTATACTTCAAATAAGACTATATGTCCATGCTTTTCGCATTGAATGTCAGAGGCATCAGTGCCTCCACGCTCTCTATGCAATGCGTGCCTTCTTCGCCATATAGCAGCACCTTGATGGGCGAACCTTGCTTGTGTTCCACCTCCAGTAGTGCCTGCCGGCACATTCCGCATGGTGCGATAGGGTCCTTTGTGAATCGTCCACCTGTCTGCGCTGCTATGGCTATGGCGGTTATTGGTTCTTCAGGCCTGTTGGCTCCGCACCAGAATAGTGCTGTTCGTTCTGCACAACTACCCACGGGGTAAGCAGCATTCTCTTGATTGCTACCAACAATTACCTCTCCACTATATAAGCGCAACGCAGCACC
>JAZRIA010000195.1:0-1533 GCA_045645045.1 Bacteroidaceae bacterium
CCCTTCCTCTCTTGTACGCCTATCATGTCATCCGCAGGTAACCACGAGACAGGCGTGCCCAGTGGCAAACGTTGGTCATCCTGCTACGACTACTTCTGGCAGTTCTCTCATGGCGAGAGCGAGGACAGCATTACCGACCCTCGCGGCGAAGCATATTTCTCTTTCCCATACGGCAATGCCGACATCGTAGTCATCAACATCAACGGCGATGCCTCCTCTCCTGCTTTCTTGCCAGGCAGCAAACAGTATGAGTGGCTCGACAATACGCTTCAGGCATCCACTTCTCCTTGGATCTTCATCTTCGGTCACGTGGGCATTTACACATCGGGCTATCATGGCCAATGGTCTGCCGAGCCCAAACAGGTGGCACCGCTCTTAGAGAAGCATGCCGCCGCAGGCAAACGTATCATTTATTTCTGCGGTGATGACCACTCCTTTGAGCATCTCTATAAGGATGGTGTACACTACGTGCGCCCAGGTTGTGGACGCAATGCCAACTATGCGCAACAAACGGGGCTTATCGATGCCCAGTACTCTATGTTCTATCGCAAGATATCCTGCTTCTCCACACTTGATATGGCTGCCGATGCCCAGAGCATGCTGCTCACGGCCTACGACTCTGTGGGTAACATGTTCTATCAATACGATTTCTTGCACCAAGGTGAACAGATTACGCCTAAAATCACTTTCACCGAGCCATCAAAGCAGGTGGAGGTTATTGACTCCGTGGTATTGCGCTATTTCCCATTTGACCCTAATCAAAATAGCACCATCGCTTTCTACTATACGCAGAACGCTGAGGCACGCGATGGTCAATTGATTCAAGCCAACGTGCCTGCCCAAGTATCTTCTCCGAAGCAGATTACTTGGCACACACGCAACGTATATCCAAAAGGGGATTATCATGTCTATGCTATTATTGATAATGGTCAGACATCAGACACCACTTTTCTTTCTACCACAATTACACTACAGGAGGATACCCTTCCTCCTCCAGCACCCAACAATCTGTTAGGTAAGGTGCAAGAAGGACAAGTTTATTTGAATTGGGAAAACCCCAACCGCCTTGTACCCATCGTGGAACTGCTTGCCGATTTCTCTGAGGACACGGAGCACTTTGCTGTTTCCAACGAGGAACAAGCGACTGCCCAAATTGCACATGAATCAGGTGCATTGCGTGTGGATTATAATGTCGCTCAGGCATGGGCTACTGCATCTGCAGATTATGTCTTTGAGCAAGCATACCATACGCCCTTTACTCCTACACTTACTTTTCGCTTCAAAGGAGATGGCTCCAATTGTCAGTTGCGACTTGTCGTCAAGAACATGTCCAATGCCCATGAGGACTGGTGGTACACGGAGCAACTCTCCTTAACCAACAAGGAGTGGGATACTTATACGATTCATATCCCATCCCTATCTGCTTTTGATTGGTACAGCAATACCGATACCCAGTGCAGAATGGATGGACTAACACGCATTTGTTTTGCCATTTCACCATCTACACCTATGACAGGAAGTTTCTGGTTGGAT
>JAZRIA010000196.1:0-1252 GCA_045645045.1 Bacteroidaceae bacterium
TGAACGTAAGGCAATGTTATATGCTCATGGCACGGATGACAAAATCAACTATATTGAAACCCCTTTGCGTTCAATCTTCTCTGGTGCCACTGCCCAACGCCCCACGGGATGCGGTCATGAAGGTTGCTATTATCAGCACGAGAAGGGATACATCCCCACCACTCAGTGCGCGGCAGCCGCAGCCTTGCAGAATGGCGAATATCCTAACGAGCTGATGGCCTATGTTGCTGAGAACGGAAAGCTTACTATTGGTGTTTTCCGCACGGACAATACAAAGGAAGGTGACTGGTTTGTCATGGATAAAGTGCAACTTTTCTATGTGGGCACACACGATGATGTGGTAAACTCCGTTACCGAGAATGACGCCCGTTACTTCCGCAACGTAGCCACCGGAAAGTTCATGAACGGAGGCGCAATGTGGCAGACAAGTATTGTGCAGAGCGAAGTGGCGCTGGACATCACGCCAATACCCATACCTGAGACCGGCAAATATCTGCTGGATACGAAAAGGGAACAAAATAATAATAAACATGAGCATTTTGTTGAGGGCACCAACCACTTGTATATGGATGCTGGGGCTGGCCTGTGGACCATGGAGCCGGTAGGGGGCAACAAATACGTGCTTACCAGCGACGAGGGGTCAACCTTCCTGGGAGCTGACGGTACAGAAACTGGTGTGACGGGCAATCTGACCGACAAGACCGACCCCACGGCACAATGGGAACTGCTGACCAAGGAGCAGATGATTGCAGAATTGAAGAATGCCACAAAAGATGCAAAAAAGAATGCCACCTTCTTGCTGTCCGGCGCCCATTTCAAACAACACGATGCAAGAAACTATCTTTGGAACGGCAATCCGACGATTGGAGGAGGCACTTACAACAACGTTGCAGAAAAGTATGATGTGGAGAGTTTTGACGTATATCAGGTATTGGAGGGCGTGCCCAATGGATATTACGAGATCAAGGCACAAGGATTCTACCGTGCAGGAAGTCCGCACCGCGGAAATTTGACGGATGCAGTGCATAATGCCTATCTCTATGCCAACGACAAGCAGGTGCAGCTGCCTTCAATCTTCACTCATGCAAAGGCCAATGCAGCCTCTGGTTATGTTGAGACAGCTTGGGGCTATATACCAGATGGTCTGTTGGAGGCCGCCACTGACTTCATGAACAACGAATATAACACGCAGATAATAAAGGTACACGTAACGGACAACACCCTGCGCATCGGCGTGAAGAAGGATAGATTC
>JAZRIA010000197.1:0-1137 GCA_045645045.1 Bacteroidaceae bacterium
GGAAAGGCCTATATCTATTGGCAGAAGCGTGGTGATACCGTGCTGGATGGCAGTGCATCCGATACACCTGACACTCCTGCAGATGGTGGCACATGGGACAAGCCATACACTGTTGCCCAGGCCATCGCCAACCAGACCGGCAAGGAGGTATGGGTACACGGCTACATCGTTGGTTCTATCCCCGCAGATGTATCATCGTTTGTACTTGAGAACATGACCTTCACTGCCGATGGTGCATCCGGTACCAACATCTGCATCGCAGACGTTCCCGATGAAACAAACTATGCTAACTGTGCACCCGTACAGTTGCCTGCCGGTTCAGATGCACGTACCGATCTTAACCTGATGAATAACCCCAGCAAATTGGGAGTCGAGGTTTGGCTGAAAGGTAAGGCTACCACATATTTCGGTGCTCCTGGCTTGAAGGAAATCAGCAAGTACACCCTGACTGCTCCTACTGCAGAAGACGACCAGGCACCAAGCGAAGAGCCTACAGAAGACCCCAAAGGCGACGGTTCTCTGAAGAACCCCTACAATGTATCAGCAGTTTTGTCTCTTTATGCTAAAGGCAACCCCGAGGGACAAAGTGTTTATGTTAAGGGCAAAATATCTAAAATCAAATCACTTGATGTCAGCCAGTGGGAGCGTGCCCAGTATTTTATCTCCGATGACGGCACGGAGAATGCTCAATTCCAAATCTACAATGGCTACTACCTTGATGGCAAACCTTTCACTTCTAACGACCAAATAAAGGTTGGTGATGAGGTAATTGTATATGGTGAACTATCTTCTTACCAAGGAACGCCTCAGATTGGCCAAAACAGCAAGATTGTTTCCATCAATGGCCAAACTGGTGATGGAGATACTCCCGGTGATGAAGGCGAAGGCGACCAGGATGATAATGAAGAGGAAATTCCTACAGAGGGCAATATTCTGGAGAACGGCGACTTCGAACTCTGGGAGGGCAACATACCAACAAATTGGAAGAGCGCCTCTACCGCTGGTAACGTAAGTATAACACAGAGCACCGAAGCGCATGGAGGCACATACGCCGCAAACATGGGTTTTGCGAAAAGCTCTAACAAGCGCATGGCATATAAAGAAACAACCCTGCCTGCCGGCACATATAAGTTCACA
>JAZRIA010000198.1:0-14641 GCA_045645045.1 Bacteroidaceae bacterium
CATTTTTTGCCAAAAGACTGAGGCATGCGCTTGAAGCGTTACGGGTGGGTTCACCCTGCTTCTGTTGGATGCTGTCCCAGGGTATCTCTGGCAGACGACCGGCAAACCAGTTGTCCTGCAGCTGTGCTTTCTCGGGATTTGCTGCAGCCCAGGCCTTTTCTTCGGCATGACGCTCGGCACAGATAGTCTTAAGCTCTTCGCGACGACTATTGAATATATCCTGCACCTCATCCCAGATGATAAAGGCATTATCTGGATCTCCACCAAGATTCTTGATGGTATTGCGATATGCGTCGCCACCCAAGGGAGCACCATGTGTGCCACAGTTACGTTCATAGCTAGTGCCATCTGCCTTCAAAGCACCTTTGCCCATGACGCAATGGCCAATAATGAGAGTGGGCTTGCCACAAACCTTCTTTGCAGAGTCAAGAGCCTGACGGATTTCTACAACATTGTTTCCATCTATACAGAACACCTCCCAACCCAATGCACGATACTTGGCTGCAGTATCCTCATTGGTGACAACGCTAGTCTCGGTGGAAAGTTGAATGTCGTTTGCATCATAGAACATTACCAGGTTGTCCAACCCCAGCGTGCCGGCAATACGTGCTGCCCCCTGGGAGATTTCCTCCTGAATGCCACCATCTGAAATGTATGCATAAATGGTCTCCTTTTCGAAGGTGGGGTTACCAGTACGAGCATAAAGGCACTTGGCAGCTATAGCGGCACCTACTGCATAGGTGTGTCCCTGTCCTAAGGGTCCTGAGCTATTCTCAATACCACGGGCATAGTTAAGTTCGGGATGACCGGGCGTGGGTGAGCCCCACTGGCGCAACTGCTTAAGCTCATCCATGGTAAAATGGCCTGTCATCGTAAGCTGTGCGTACAGCATGGGTGACATGTGACCTGGATCCAGGAAGAAACGGTCGCGACCTTCCCATAGAGGATTCTCGGGGTCGTAGTTCAGGTACTCGCTATAAAGTACAGATATGAAATCTGCACCACCCATAGCTCCGCCGGGATGCCCGCTCTTTGCTTTCTCTACCATTGCTGCAGACAGTATGCGGATGTTGTCTGCTGCCTTGTTAAGAGTCTCAATGGAATGCATAGTATATATTAGAATTGTTTATCGTCAGTCTGTGTATTTCTCTCTTTGGGTGGTTAGAGGTGATAATCCTTGTGTTCCTGATACATTTTGTAGTCAAAAACGTAGATGGCGGCTCCTCGTTTGCTGCTACTTTTGTCTATCTTACCAGTCTTGATAAAGTAGGGCATTTCGCATACCTTTTTTCGGAAATTGCGTTTATCCAGTTTCTCGTCCAGAATGGCCTCATAGAGTTTTTGTATTTGGCTCATCGTAAACTCCTGTGGAAGCAATTTCAGTGCGATGGGAGTATATGTTATCTTGTCCTGAAGTCGATTTATTGCCTTCTTCATCATCTTCATGTGATCGAAGTAGAGCATGGGGAGGTCGTTTGCGTCAACCCATTTGCAGTTAAACTTCTCTAGCAGTTTATTATCGTAATGAGCCTTGTCCAGCAATGCATAGTATGCCACACTTATGACACGGCCGCCTGGGTCGCGATTTATATCGCCAAAAGCCTCTAACTGCTCCAGGAACAAATCCTTTATTCCCGTACGTTCCGTAAGTACACGGTAAGCAGCTTCATCCAAAGTCTCATATTCCTGCACAAAACCACCCATGGGGGTCAGTTCCCCATTGAAAGGCTCAATGCTGCGATGCTGAAACAATATCTGCAGTCTGCCCTCGTCAAAACCAAAGATTATGCAGTCCACGGCTACGTGGAATGACGGTTCGTTGGCATAGTACTTATCTGTCATTTATTTATCGGGAATGCTATATTCTTGCGCAAAGATACAAATAATATTTTAGATTTAATGGTATGAACTACACTTTTATCCTAATGCATATATATAATTGTATAATAAATGGCCTTTAAACGACGATATTTGGGTACCGGCAGATGAATTGCAGAGCTAAAACAGTTGTCACTAGAATCTGTTTATATATTATTATAATGACACAAAAAAAGAGACCGGACAACAGTGAAGTCCGGTCTCATTGTATCTTTTGGCCTTCATCGCCAGTCATTGTCTGTGGCGATATGGCAATCGGAATACTTTATTCTGCACCACCACCAAGAGCAAGATAAAGCTCTACTGTAGCAGAGATCGATTCCATACGGTTGCCTATCTGTGTCATCTGAGCCTGCATGAGATTGTTGTGGGCAGTGATGACGTTCAGATAGTTGGCACTGCTACCGGCAAACAATTTGCGTGTTGCCTCGTAGGCAGTTTCCAGAGCCTTTACCTGGTTGTCGATGTACTGGCGGTTCTCCTCGGCAGAACGTACCATCACCATTGCAGTGTTGACCTCATTGCCGGCACTAACGACAGCATTGGTGAAGTCGTTGGCCTTGATTTCCATCTGCTCCTTGCTTATCTTCAGCTGGGCAACGATACGTCCGTTCTGGAATATGGGCTGTACTAGACCAGCAAGTGCCTGTCCAATAAAGGCACCAGGATTGATGTTGGCCTGCTGGCCATTGGTGAATGTACCTGTAGCGCTGAGGGTGAGGCTGGGGTAGAAGGCAGACTTTGCCTGGTTGACATCGTAGAATGCCGATGCCAAAGCCATTTCAGCAATACGCACATCGGGACGACGTGACAGGATGCTCAGGGGCGCACCGGTCTCAATCAACTTGGGCGCACGGAATGTGCTGAGAGAACTGCGCTGGATCTTTGCAGAAGGTTCGTTGAGCAGGTTGGACAACTGGTTCTCCAGAATGCGGATGTTGTCCTCGATGGTAATAAGGCTTTGGCAGATGCTCCAGTATGTTGCCTCTATGCTGGCAACGGCTGCGGTATTTGCCTGACCAGCCTCCATAAGGAGTTTCTGCATCTTCAGGTACTCAGCCCAGTTGGCCTTGGTCTGCTTCATGAGCACCAGCTGTTCGTCCAGCTGAGCCAATGTGTAGTACATTGTGGCTGTGTGCGAAACGAGTGAAGACTGTACTGCTTGCTTGGCGGCACGTGCCTGCTCCCTGTTCATCTCGGCACCCTTCTTTGCATTGCGCAGCTGGAGCAGGTTAACCTGCTGCCATCCGATGGTGAGTCCGATGTTGTAAGGCTTGCTGCTGGGAGTGTTGGAGTAGCCGGCACGCTCGTATGGATCCCACATCTTGGTGATGTTTCCGTTGGCGGAAAGGGCTACGGAAGGTGCGAAAGCCCACTTGGCAGCCTTCAGCGCATGTTCAACCTGCTGGATGGCAAGGTCGGCATTCTTCATGTTGGTGTTCTGTGCCAGAACCTTTTCGATGAGAGCCTGCAGTGTGGGGTCGGTGAAGAGTTCGCGCCACTTGAGGTCGCCCAAGCCAAGAGAATCGCCGCTCTGGGCATCGCCATAGAGATTATCCATCTCCATGGGCTGGGCCACCTTTTCGCGATGATAGTTCTTCATCACCCCGCAGCCTGTCAGTGACAGGGCTGCAAGGGATAGGATTATGATGTTTTTCTTCATCTTTCTATTTCTTCTTATGTTATACATTTGAATGTTCGTGATTGGAGAGAGGCTTAGTGCTTTTCCTTGTGTCTTTGCTCACGCTCCTCACGTTCGTGGCGGATGCGCTCACGTTCCATCAGAATCTGAGCATCTGGCTCTTCCACCATGGCAGGACGTATTTTCTCCTGAACCCACTCAAAGAAGATGAACAGCACGGGCACGGTGAGCAGAATTGCCAGTGTACCCACAAACATACCGCCAATGACTGCAATACCGATGGTACGGTTACCATTTGCACCGGCACCTGTCATGATAACCAGAGGTATCATACCGATGATCATGGTAAGTACGGTCATCAGAATGGGACGCAGACGAGCCTCGGCAGCAGCATAGGCGGCCTCTACGATACCCAGACCCTTACGACGGCGCTCCAGAGCATACTCGGTAATCAGAATGGCGGTCTTGGCCAGCAGACCGATGAGCATTACCACAGCAGTCTGCATGTAGATGTTGTTTTCAATCTTGCCAAGGAAGATAAAGGGAAGTGTAGCATAGCACTGATTCCACAACCATGCAAAGCCAAACGCACCCATCAAACCTGCAGGAACAGAAAGCATAACTGCCCAGGGAATGAGGAAACTTTCGTAGAGCATGCTAAGGATAAGGAAGATAAGTACGCAGCATACAGCATAAATGAGGTAAGAAGCCATGCTGCCCATCTGCTGATGCTCCTCGCGGCTCATACCGCCAAACTCGTAAGCATAGCCAGAAGGGAATACCTTGTTAAACTCTTCTTCAATGGCTTTCATCACATCGGTGCTTGCATAACCGGCATTGGGTGTGAGGTTACACATGATTGAACTGAACAGGTTGAAACGTGTGTCAATCTCAGGACCAAGCACGTTTGTGAGCTTGATGAATTGAGACAAGGGTGCCATTTGGCCACCTACACGGACAAACATGTTGCTGAGATCCTCGGGAGTGAGGCGGGCCTTTTCATTGGCAGCAATCATCACGCGGTAAACCTTGCCGAACTGGTTCATGTTGCTTACGTATGCACCACCGCAGTAACTGCCCAAAGCGCTGAGCACATCTGCAGGAGATACACCAGCACGCTTGCACTGCGCAGCATCTATCTCTACCTGAATCTGGGGGAAGTTGCGTGCATACGATGTCATGGCACGTGCCACCTCGGGACGCTTGCCCATGGCATCAAGGAACTTCTCAGTATACTCCAGGAATACCTGCTTATCACCACCCATCTTATCCTGAAGGTTCAACTCAATAGAACCGGTACCATAACCGGGAATCATACCTGGCTCGAAAGCAAAGCACTGAGCCTCAGGAATCTCAGTCATGAGTCTAAGGTTCAACTTGGCATTTGCTACCATGGTACTGGTAGACTGGAAATTGTCTACGGGATGTAGCGCACCGTAGTTACGCTCACTCCAGTGCTTTAGACGCACGATAGCCATACCGTAAGAAACGCCTTGACCTGCCATGAAACTGAAACCATTTACACGAATATAGTCCTTGATTTCAGGAGTTTCCTGCATAATCTTCTCTACTTTGTCCATAGTCTTGGAAGCAGTTCCAAGGTTGGTGCCCGGAGGAGTACTCATAACAAGCATGACGGTGCCCTGGTCCTCGGCAGGAACAAGACCTACAGAAATGTTAGAGGCAAAGAATGCCATTCCGGCAAAGGCCACGATGATACTGGTGGGGGCAATCCAACGGTTCTTGGCGCGTATGAGTGATGCCAGAATATTACTATATTTGTTCAACATGGCGTTGTATGAAGCCTCGTATGCCTTGCGGGTGTAGTGGTTTACGGAACCGAGGAATCCTTTGCGACGCTCACCGGATGCGGGTTTCATGAGCATGGCACAGAGTGCAGGACAGAGAACTAAGGCGCTTACACAACTGAGACCTACAGATGTGGCCAAAGTAACACCAAACTGTGTGTAGAATACGCCGGATGTACCAGGCATGAAACTAACTGGGATAAATACAGCCATGAACACGAAGGTACAGGAGATAACAGCCATGGTTACGTCGCTCATAGCATCGCGAGTGGCTTCGTATGGACTCTTGTATCCGGCATCAAACTTTGCTTGCACAGCCTCTACCACAACGATAGCATCGTCCACCACGGTACCGATGGCCAGCACCAGAGCAAACAGGGTAAGCAGGTTCAACGAGAATCCCGCTATGGCAAGGCAGGCGAATGTACCTACCAAAGAAACGATAATTGAAATGGCAGGGATGAATGTCGCACGGAAGTCCTGAAGGAAGAAATATACCACCAGGATTACCAGGATGATGGCAATAATAAGAGTTTCCTCTACGTTATAAATAGATGCGTTAAGGAAGTCGTTTGACGACATTACGTTAACGAATTCCAAACCAGCGGGCATGTTCTTGCTAAGTTCTGCCAGTTTTGCATCAACGGCATCGTTTGCATCCTTAGAGTTTGTGCCGGGCATCTGGTTAACCATGAATGTTGTAGCAGGATAGCCATTGCATTTGCCATAGAAGGCATAACTGTTAGAACCCAGTTCTATGTCTGCAACATCTCCAAGATGAAGTATACTGCCATCGGGGAGAGCCTTCAGGACTATGTTTTCAAAGTCCTCGATCTTGCTCAGACGACCAGTATATTTCAGTGTGTACTGATATACGTTCTCAATACCATTGCCACGATTGGCAGTCATGGGCTTTTCGCCCAACTGGCCGGCAGGTGACTCCAGATTTTGTTCTGCCAAGGCATAGGTAATGTCGGAGGGAACAAGCATGTGCTGGGCCATCAACTCTGGTTTCAACCATATACGCAGAGAGTACTGGCCACCCATCACCTGCACATCGCCTACACCCTTGATACGTTTCACTTCGGGGATTACGTAAATGTCGAGGTAGTTAGACAAGAAGTCCTGGTCGTATTCTCCATTGGTACACGTCAAGGCAGTAGCCTGCAGGAATGAAGTCTGGCGTTTCTGTGTGGTTACACCAATCTTTGTAACTTCCTGTGGCAATAGACCCTGGGCTTTTGATACACGGTTCTGCACGTTTACTGCCGCCATGTCAGGGTCGGTACCCTGCTTGAAATACACGGTAATTGACGCAGAACCTGCGTTCGTAGACGTGGATGTCATGTACATCATGTTCTCTACACCGTTGATGCTTTCTTCCAAAGGCTGGATAACAGCCTTGGTTACGGCATCTGCGTTTGCACCGGTGTAGTATGCGCTCACGGAAATGGTTGGGGGGGCAATATCAGGGAACTGCTCCATGGGCAGCGTAAAGAAACTGATTGCACCCACTATCAGAATCATGATGGAGATTGACATCGCCATCACGGGTCTTTTAATGAATATATTTCCTTTCATTGTTTTCTAAATTTTGTCTTTAGGTTATTTTTTACCTTACATATGGGGTAGGGCAACCTTTACTTAACCTTCTGGTTCTCCTTAACCATGCCGGCACCTTCGGCAACAATTTCCTCACCACCTTCCAGACCTTCGGTAACGATGAACAAATCGCCAGCCTTCTGCTCGTTTACGCTGATAACCTTGCCATTAGCAATGCCTTCCTTGTTTACGAGGAACACGCGGAAACGGTCCTGTGTCTGTACGGCTGCTGTGGCAGGAACCACCAGCACCTGCTCGTGAAGGGTGGGGATGATTACGTTGCCGGTGCTTCCGCTATGAAGCATACCGTTCTCGTTGTCGAATACGGCACGCAGCTGCACACTGCCGGTGTTGGTGTTCACTACACCGCTCACACCTTCTACGCGACCCTTCTTCTCGTATGTCGAACCGTCAACGAGTGTCAGAGTCACCTCGGGCATATTCTTCACTGCCTCGTCAATGGAACCGCTCTTGCGGATGATGCCAAGCAGGTCACGCTCTGACATGCTGAAGTAGACCCACATCTGCTTGTTGTCGCTGACGGTGGTCAGAGGCTGGGGCATCTGTGCACCTACGAGTGCGCCCTGGCGGTAGGGCAGAGTGCCTACAACACCGTCAGAGGGTGCAGTAACTACTGTGTAGGAAAGACTGTTGCGGGCATTTATAACCTGAGCCTCTGCCTGTGCAACCTGTGCTCTTGCGGTGAGCAGGGTGTTGTAGGTAGCCTGAAGGTCGAAATCAGAGATAACCTTCTCGGCAAACAGTTTCTTCTTGCTCTCGTAGTTCATTGATGCGGTTGCCTCACCTGCCTTTGCGGCCTTCAGTGCTGCCTCTGCGGTGTTGAGAGCTGCCTGATAGGGAACCTGGTCGATAACGAACAGGGTCTGGCCCTTGCGTACGCTCTGGCCTTCGGTAACGCAAATCTGCTTCAGTGTACCGCCCACCTGGGGATAGATGTCCACGTCCTGGCGTCCACGGATACTTGCGCTGTACTTTGTCTCCAAAGTAATGTCCTGACGACCTACCTTGGTGGTCTTAAAGGTGGCTGTGGGAATCTCTTGCTGTTTCTTCTCGCCACAAGAGACCAACATGGCCGAAGCCGCAATAGCTACGGCAAACACAATCTTACCTGTTACTTTCATAGTTTTCTGTGTTTGTTAGTTTATGATTAATAAATTTATTTTTTCTGTTCCTCGTGCATTTTACGAGGGTGGTGCTTGCCCAACCATTATTGTAAACTATACACTTTATCGCGTGCAAAGTTACGTTTTTTTATCGGAAGAATAAAACAAATGGGCAAAAGAGAACACCCTTTTGCCCAAATTAAAACATCAGTTAATATTCATTAACTTAAATGCGGTCCTGTTGGTTATGGAAGTCATCGTATTTCGATTTCTTCCTTGACGTCTATTTCCTGTCCTTTGCTGTCGTAGAACTCGTATTGCAGCATGCCCAGTTTCTGGCTGGGGATGATCTTCACACCAAGTCCGTACTTCCATTGCCACTTCATCTTCAGGCTGCATATGCCCTGGCAGATATATGCGTACACATAGGGGTGCACGTGCAGGGTGAAACTCTTTATTGCAAGTCTGTTCTGCAGCATCTGTATCTTGCCTTCAAGAACCTTTGTAAAGAGAAGGCTGCTCTTTATGCTGCCTGTGCCATGGCATGTGGGGCACACTTCCTCCACCTTCACGTCCATTACGGGACGGACACGTTGGCGGGTAATCTGCATGAGTCCGAATTTGGTGAGAGGCAGAATGTTGTGCTTTGCACGGTCCTTTTTCATGTTTTCCACCATGCGCTCATAGAGTGCCTGTCGCGATTCGGCATTCTTCATGTCAATGAAGTCGACGATAATGATGCCGCCCATGTCTCTCAGGCGTAGCTGGCGTGCTATTTCGTCTGCGGCTCCAAGGTTCACTTCCAGAGCATTCACCTCCTGTGTGTCGTCCTTCTTTGTGCGGTTGCCGCTGTTCACGTCAATGACGTGGAGAGCCTCTGTATGTTCTACAATAAGATAAGCGCCTCCTTTGTATGTTACCGTAGTTCCAAAACCTGATTTGATTTGCCTTGTGATGTCGAAATTGTCAAAAATAGGCAACGTGCCCTTGTACATCTTTACACATTCGGCACGTTCAGGGGCAATCAGACTTACGTAGTCGCGCACCTCATGGAATACGTCCTCACGGTTTACATATATGCCTTCGTAGGATGGATTGAACAGATCCCTTAGCATACCCACTGCACGGCTACTTTCTTCGTAGACCATGGTAGGCAGCTCCTTGGCTTTCTGTGCACGTGTCAGTGTATCGTTCCAGCGCTGTGTTAGGATTCTCATCTCATTATCCAGTTCGCTGGCTTTCTTTCCTTCAGCAACGGTACGGACAATAATTCCAACATTCTCAGGTTTGATACTTTCTATCACCTGCTTCAGTCGTGCCCGTTCTTTCTGGTCCTTGATTTTAGAGGATACGTTCACTTTATCCTGAAAAGGCATGAGCACCAGAAAGCGTCCAGCAAAGGAAAGTTCGCATGTCAGGCGTGGTCCTTTGGTAGAGATGGGTTCTTTTACAATTTGTACAAGAATCTCCTGTCCTTGTTGCAGGAAGTGCTGGATTGCGCCATCCTTGGGGCAATCTTGCGTGTTTTGAGATTTTTCTTGTGGTGGCAGATTCTTGCGGTCTGATCTCAAACGCTTTATATACTTGGCGTACGAGTTGAATTGTGGTCCGAGGTCCAGGTAGTGCAGGAATGCGTCTTTTTCATAACCAACGTTTACAAAGCATGAATTCAGTCCCGGCATCAACTTCTTGACCTTTGCCAGGTATACATTCCCCACCTGAAAGCTCGCCTCCTGGCTCTCTTCCTGGTATTCCATCAGCCGCTTGTCCTCGGTTAGGGCGATTGATATCTTTTTGGGTTGTACGTCGATAAATAGTTCGCTGGTCATAATTAATGAGATAATAAAAAATCCGGCACCTGCACCTTATATATAATATATATGGCCGCTCGGCTACCGGATGTTGTTCCTTTGCGTATATTAACGCAGTCAGACGGCAAGCTTTTTACTTGCTCTTATGTCTGTTCTTGCGCAGTCTCTTCTTACGCTTGTGAGTAGCCATCTTGTGGCGCTTGTGCTTCTTTCCGTTAGGCATAATTTTAGAGATATTTGTTGTTAGTACATAATTTCAGTGTGCAAAGGTAATGATTTTTATTGGAAAACAAAAGCCTTTGTTCCTTTTTTTAGCAAAAAAGTCTAAAAACCATAATCTGCGGCCGTCATAAGTGCCACGTCGTATTTCAACGGATCCTCTGGCGACCATGTCCGGAATATATTTGTCAGTTCCACGCAAGCTTTCCAATCAGCCTGTTTTCGTGTCAGTATTGAAGCCGTCAATTGGCAAACATGGACATCCATTACTGCATAGAGGTTGCGTTTGTCCATAGCCTTCCATATCCCCAAATCGGGCTCGTCCTGTCTGACCATCCAGCGCAAATACATGCAAATTCGTTTGCATGCCGACACACCAGGCTTACCAAGTTTTGCAGGCGACAACCATTGGCACAATGTGGCAATGATATCCTCTATGCTCTTCCCAAGGAACAATTCCTCCATAGTTTTGACGTTTTCATCGTTGTTTTCAGTGGAAAGTGCACGACGGATGTTGTCACAGACAAGAATAAAGTTATCCCTGTTCAGAGTACGATAAACGCAGCCATTTTTTGCATCCATATAACTCTCGGCATATTTGCCATTTAGAATAAAGTCTGCAGGATGCCACTGCATTTCATCCCTGAGCATTTTTCTTGCAGCCTGTTTTATCGCCTTGCGGTTACCCCAGGTTATCATTGCCACAAACAAGGCCCCAAGTTCTATATCTAGTTGCCTATCGGTATGTTCCTTCAGTTCATACACCAATCCGCAAGGATCCGTTTCCAGGAACTTCTCCTTGTTGAAGTATTGCCGATGAACCCTATCCAATATATCTTTTGTAATCTTAACGTCAGCCTTATCCATAACGGGCACAAAGATAATGAATTTTCCAAAATTACCAGCCATTGGGATTTCATTTAGTAATAATGTCAGTACATCTTTTTACATACACTTTTCCATGGTATGCGTCCTAAGAGAAAAAAAAGTATTATCTTTGTATTCGTTAATTAACACAAAAATATAAAATGAGTCTTATACGAGTAATTCTATGTCTTATCTTTCCTCCCCTGGCTGTCATGGATAAGGGGTGCGGTTCTATTATTATCACGTTGTTGCTCACATTGTGTGGTTGGGTTCCTGGTGTGATAGCGGCACTCATTATCAATAATAATAGCAAATAGTCTTATGGCAAAGGGCAATAAGGAGGAATATCGCTTGGAAAACGAGAAGTTTATGGAAACCATAGCCCAAGAAGAGGGTGTTTATGGTTTGCGTGGCGGTATATACTACAAAATCATTGAAAAAGGAACCGGAGGTGGTACAGTAGGTCCCAGGAGCATCGTCACATGCCACTACAAAGGTTCGCTCATCAGCGGCAAGGTTTTTGACAATTCTTTTACAAGAAGTTGTCCTGAAGCTTTCAGAGTTAACGAATTGATCAGCGGTTTTCAAATCGCATTGGTCAACATGAGCATCGGCGACCATTGGATTGTCTACATCCCTTCAAACATGGGCTATGGCCCCAAAACTTCTGGCCCCATACCGGGAAACTCTACTCTGATTTTTGAAATCAAACTAATTTCCATAGGCTGAAATGTTGAGCAAGGCACGCATAAAACTAATCCACTCGCTTGAGCATAAGAAACATCGACGCAAGGAGGGACTCTTCGTTGCTGAAGGCCATAAACTGGTGGGCGAACTGCTTTCTGCAGGACACCATCCTGCTTACGTGTGCCACACAACACAATGGACTGCTCCCTTAGACTTTTCCTCTGGGCCAGACTCAGGTAATTGTCCCGTTGATATCATAACAGAAACCGAGTTACGCAGTGCATCCTTATTGCAACACCCCCAACAGGTACTGGCCCTGTTTCCCCTACCCCAATGGCAACTCCCGTCACCAGAAGCCGGCAGGAAGCAGCTGTTGATTACTCTGGACGGAGTACAGGACCCAGGAAACCTTGGTACAATATGCAGATTGGCCGATTGGTTTGGAATAGAAGACATTATCTGTTCACAAGAGACTGCAGATATATTCAACCCCAAGGCCACACAAGCCACCATGGGTGCCTTATCCAGAGTAAAAGTACACTACACCGATCTTGCCGCCTTTCTTCTGGAGGCATCCAAGCAATCAGTACCTATATACGGAACATTCCTTGATGGAAAAAACATCTACGAACGCCAGCTTACATCCAATGGCATAATAGTCATGGGCAACGAGGGAAAAGGTATCAGCCACGACATTGCCTCTCTGGTATCCGACAGGCTCTTTATCCCCAACTACCCGCAAGACCGCCCTACTACAGAATCACTAAATGTAGCTGTAGCAACAGCAATAACATGCGCCGAATTCCGTAGAAGAAGGTAATTATCCATAAAAAAAACAGATAATATTTATAAACAAGGATATGAAAAAGACATTATTCACTGCCCTTGTGGCATTTACGGCATTTTGCAGTTGTACCGATGGAAACGGTACAGGAAACACAGCAGAACCCAACGTTACTGGCAAGTGGGCTATCGTGGAAGCTAACGGTTTGAGCACCGGCTGTGCCGAAACAGCTCCATTCATACAGTTCTGCGATAGCGGTATGGTTAACGGTCATGCTTCGGTAAACACCTTCTTCGGCCAGTACACCCAGAAGGGCGACAGCATTTTCTTCGACCAGATGGGTGCTACCACCATGATGGGACACGACATGGAGGTGGAAACCGCCATCCTTAGCGCCCTTGCCCAAAGTGCCACCCTTGAGTTGCAGGATTCCCTGCTCTACGCCAAGGACCACAACGGAAATGTAGTCTTGAGCATGAAACGCAACTAATAGGTTAAGACACTGCCAGCTGGCCATACGCCATGGCTATTAGTCATCAGGGGGCACCTCAACGCAGATATGGCATCCTGACCGCATCTGCAAGCTGCTTCTCCAGTTCATCCCTGTCAAGGAGATATATCTTTACCGTAAGGGAACGTCGGAACCTGTTGAAGAACGGATTCATGGAGGAATACCATTTACATTCTGCCACACCGGGGAACTTGGGAATCTCACGGCATAGCATCGCCACCCTTGTCTGAGCGGCTATTGTTATGCCCACCCTTCCGTCGGCAAAACTACTTACGCATACCAGATGCCTACGTATCTCTCTGTCCTGCTCCCGTTCTTCCTCGGTAGGTTTGTGGCTGATGCTTACGTTTCGGCCGAAACGGGCATTGATGTCATTCATCATCTTGCGGAAAAGCTTTCCATGAGCCGAAGTGTCCTGCAACTGTTTGGAGAGTATGTAGTAGTGTATCATCTCGTGTATGATGGTATCCTCCAGCAGACGCTCGTCCATTTCCTTGCCCGCACTTATCACAAACTGGAAGTTGTCATACTTCCATCCTCCCCATAGACTACGCTTGCGTCTATATCTCAGCTGTCCCAGAAACGTTCGTGCTGAACTCAGTCTGAAGGGCAAGGGCTTCAATTGCCCTTCAAAAACAGTATCATTGAATTCATTGAACTTTCGCTCAACATAATCAAGAGTTGCAACCATTTACCTACAAGCGAACCAAGGTTTATACATATAAAAAGATGTGCCATAAGCTTATGACACATCTTTAAATTATCATCTAAACAAGAATCTTACTTCAGAGACAGAGTAATCTCCTTACCCTCCTCCTCTACGTTCAGCTTGTCCTCGCGGAGCAACCAGCCCATAGCCAGATACAGGTCCTTGTCAGTCTTAATCTTGCAAACCTTCTTCAGGTCCTTTGCGTTCATTGCGCCATTCTCGTTCAGGGCTGTCCAAACAGCACCAGCAACGCTACCAATCTTCTCAATCATTACGTTTTACCTCTTGATGGTTAATAATTCAATACCTAATACGTGAAATATGAATTTCGTGGTGCAAAGATATGGGTATTTTATGATATATGCAAGAAAAATACATACAAATATATGTTATACAACATCGATTTGTACGGTTTTGCCATTTATTTATAGTCCTGAGGAGCAAAGGTGAAGCTCATATACTCAGTAGAATTTGTTGAGGACGTATAACTGTAACTAAACGTTACACCATGTTCCTTCAATTCCACCAGCCCTGTGTTCTGCCTGATATTGTCCAACAGATTGGCATGAAACAGGGCCAGCATCTCTGATTTATAAACCGAGGAAGTATCCATTTTCCCCGACATGGAATAGTGATACTTCATTATGCGTCCTTCGATATCGTATACCAGACTATCCAGCATAGTATATTTATCCATAGGTTTAGGACAGGAAGATTCTGTAAATTCCTGTGCCTGGCGCCTGATTCTTTCATCCATGCCCTCGCGGTTGCAGGATACGGACATAGAGATAATTAGTAGTAAGAGGACAATATTCTTCATATCAAAATAAGATTTTACACCTTATATATAATATATATAGTAAAAGAGAACCGTACAGAGAAACACTCCATCTTTTTTTTGTGAAAGGTCTTCTCTAGTACGGTTCCATATTGTTAGCACCACACGGCGCCTGAAAGCTTGGCAGTGATTACTCCTCGGGCTTCATGTTGGTGTAGACG
>JAZRIA010000199.1:0-11689 GCA_045645045.1 Bacteroidaceae bacterium
TACCGACGAGCAATACCGTTCGCAGATGAGCCTCTGGTGCATGTTGTCAAGTCCCTTGGCACTGACATGCGACTTCCGCGACACTCCCGTGGCGGATGGCAATACCAGTGCAGGCACTCTGCCTAATCCCCTTATCACAAAGACCGATCTGAGCATAATGACCAACCCCGACATCATTGCCATCAACCAGGATTCGCTCGGCCAGCAGGCAGAGTACATGGAGGCACTTTCCACGGGTACCCGTGACAATGTGGCTTCGGGTTACGACATCTACGTGAAGGACCTCTCTGGCGGACGTATGGCCGTGGCGGTGTTCAACCGTAGTTCTTCTGCCAAGAGTGTTCCTGCCCTTAACCTTGCCGACCTCTATATGGATGCCAATGCTACATACACCGCCAAGAACGTGTGGGAGGGCAGCACAGAGGTGGTTTCCGGCACTCTCAAGGCTGGTTCGCTGAAGGCATACCAGACGAAGGTCTTTGTCCTCACCCGTCAGGGCGATGAAACAGGCATTACTGAAACGGAAAACGGAAAAGTGAAAACGGAAAACTCTCCTGTCTTCGACCTCTCTGGCCGTCGTGTGCGGAACATGCAGACGGGTGTCAGCATCACCGAGGGCAAAGTGGTGGTGAAGAAGTAATGCTTGTGCTCCTTTCCTTAATTATATAAGAGGATGCAAGAGGATGTAATAGGATAATTTAGAAAAAATATAAAAGGAAAACATGAAACAACTATCAGTTCTTTCCATGGCTGCTATGGCGGCTCTTTCGGCTCAGGCACAGAGCCAGCGCCCAAACATCGTCTATATCATGACGGACGACCACACGGCTCAGGCACTTAGTGCCTATGGCAATAGTCACATTCAGACTCCCAACCTTGACCAGATTGCCAAGGAGGGTGTCCTGTTCCGCAACAGCTTTGTGGCCAACAGTCTTTCTGGTCCCAGCCGTGCCTGTATGCTCACTGGCAAGCATAGCCACATCAATGGCTTTACCAATAACGAGCATGGTATCTTTGACGGCTCCCAGCAGACAATGCCCAAACTCCTGCAGGCATCAGGCTACCAGACAGCCCTCATCGGCAAGTGGCACTTGGTGAGCGAACCTACAGGTTTCGACCATTGGGATATCCTCATTGGTCAGGGCGAGTACTACAACCCCGTCTTCCACCATCAGGACGGAAGCAAGTCAGTGGAGCAGGGCTATTGCACCAACGTAATCACCGACAAGGCCATCAATTGGATGGAGCAGCGCGACAAGGACCGCCCCTTTATCCTCTTTGTGCACCACAAGGCATGCCACCGCAACTGGTTGCCCGAAATCAAATATCTGCGCGAGTATGAGGACCAGACCTTCGAGAAGCCTGCCAACTTCTGGGACACCTACGAGGGTCGTGTTGCCGCCCAGCAACAGGAAATGGCCATTGCCTCCAACCACGACATGGACCTTGCCTACGACACCAAGGCTTATCTGCCTGGCGACCAGACACGCCTGTCTGGTGCCTACGTAAACTATGTGGAGCGCTTGGAACCCGAGCTTAAGAAACAGTACTGGACCTTCTACGATAGCCTCTCTTGCGACTTCAAGCGCCAGAACCTCCAGGGCAAGGACCTTGTGGAGTGGAAGTATCAGCGCTACATGCGCGACTATGCCAAGGTGACACGCACTTTGGACGACAATGTGGGGCGACTGATGGAATATCTGCGTGAGAACGGTATGCTGGAGAATACCCTCGTGGTGTACACCTCCGACCAGGGTTTCTATATGGGCGAGCACGGTTGGTTTGACAAGCGCTTCATGTACGAGGAGAGCCTTTCCACACCTCTGCTCATGCGTTTGCCCGACGGCTACAAGCGTCGTGGCGAGATTACCGACATGGTACAGAACATCGACTATGCTCCCACCTTCTTGGAAATGGCTGGAGTGAAGGTTCCTTCCGACATTCAGGGCAAGAGCCTCGTTCCTCTGCTCAAGGGCGAGAAGACCATTGGTAAGTGGCGCGATGCCATTTATTACCACTTCCACGAGTATCCCGCCGAGCATGCCGTGAAGCGTCATTATGGTGTTCGTACCGAGCGCTACAAACTGATACATTTCTATAACGACATAGACACCTGGGAACTCTACGACCTTCAGGAAGACCCCACAGAGATGAAGAACGTCTACGATGACCCTGCCTATGCCAAGGTGCGCAAGCAGATGCACAAGAAACTTGAGCAGATGCAGAAGATGTATAAGGATCCCATTGCAAAGTAAAAAGAGGACCCACCCCCGATCCCTCCACAGGGGAGGGGAGTGATTACAACAGATATGGAGAAGAATATCAAGACAGATGCCTCCTCGGTACATCCTACTCCCTCCCATAAAGGGGAGGGACGGGGAGGGGTCCGTATCATCGTCCTCACCGGTGCCGGCATGAGTGCCGAGAGCGGTATCAGTACCTTCCGTGATAGCGGAGGCCTTTGGGAACAGTATAAAGTAGAAGATGTTGCCACGCCCGAGGGGTGGGCAAGGGATCCGGAACTTGTCACTGAGTTTTACAACCTTCGCCGTCAACAGATACTTGATGCACAACCATGCCTTGGACATAAGTTGCTGGCTGAGTTGGAGCGTTTTCACGATGTGCAGATTATTACACAGAATGTGGACGACCTGCACGAGCGTGCTGGTAGCACCAAAGTGATCCACCTGCATGGCGAACTGATGAAGGTGACAAGTAGCGAGGCGCCCAACGCTCCCTCGCAAATCATCACCCTCACTCCCGACAATGCCGATGTGCAGTATGGCGATGAGGCTCCAGACGGAAGTCCTCTGCGCCCCTATATTGTATGGTTTGGCGAGGAAGTACCCAACATAGAGGTGGCGGCAGAACTTTGCATGCAAGCCGATGTGCTGGTGGTCATTGGCACAAGTCTCAATGTCTATCCTGCCGCTGGCCTTACCCGTTGTGTGCCCCACGGTACGCCAATCTGGCTTATCGACCCCAAACCAGTGCAATGGAACTCCTCCAGCACCTTCCGCCATTTGCAGATGGGTGCTTCCAAAGGTGTGGCACAATTTATGAAGGAGTTGTTGGAAGGGTAAGGATGGAAGCAGATTTGCGTATGAACTTTGATACCTCATGTGAGATAATATGATGATGCTAGGCAGACTTATAGCAATACTCCTTCTTGGTTTGAACCATTTTTCTTCTTATGCCTCAAATGAAAGCGAGGACTTCTCCATTGTGGGTGTATGGATGCTGAAAAGCGAACTTGACCCTGAAGGGCGTGAGTCCATATATGCCCAATATACCAGATGCAAAATATATGATGCCGATAGTACATATTACTCGGTGCAGCTTCATGCAGTTGGTGAAGACATGATGATTATTGCGCATGAGATGGGACGGTATCATCTGGATGATTCGATATACATAGAGAACGGACGTGTGATGCCGTTTCAAGTGATTAACGACTCCACCTATATTCTCGAATTTCAGGGGTACAAAGAAACCATGGTGCGTTCCAATACAATGACGGAGGAGCGCAAGGAAGAGATACGCGAACTTGTCAGAAAATATCCGAATGACGGCGATTCTCCGGTAAAGCATTTTGTACTATCTACGGGAGAGCGTAAGCTGAAGGATATTATAAGCACATACCACTACGTTTTTATAATATTGCTCCTTGTAGTTCTGCTCATTATTGCTATAGCCTTGAATATAGCATACCGCAAGCGTCTGGTTGAGCAGAGCCTCTCTGCTATCTTGGAAGAATTGGAATCTCGTCCTGCACCTGTGACCGACGCGATGAAACATGTGTCGGATAACTTTTTCATGTCTGACTATTATAATGCCATACGTCCGCGTTTAGAGGCAGGGGATAACCTGAGTGCTGAGGATTGGAATGAAATGGAAAGTCAGTTGAATGCCGTCTACACAGGTTTCTCTCGTAAATTACGTTCGCTTCATCGTTTTTCGGAAGTGGAGTTTCAAGTCTGTATGCTCATAAAGCTGCGTGTTTCTAATCGGGACATTGCAATGGTGGTAAACCGTGCTCCGGATAGTGTATCTTCCATACGTAGCCGTTTGCATAAGAAGGTCCTGGGGCCAGATGGTGGAGCTAAGGAATGGGATGAGTTCGTTCTGTCTCTTTAAAATCAGTAATATGTAATAAGGATTGCTTTCATGGGTGGAGGCAATCCTTATTTCATGTATAATAACGATTTAGAGCTATTGCAAGGTTGTTGCAAGCATGCCATGAGTTGATAGCAAGAACATTGCAAGGATACTTTTTAGTCGGCCATGTTAAAAGTCTGTATTTTTGCGCCATGAAACCAAGCGTCCTTTAATAGGCTTTCGTTATTAATAAAAACTTATAAGGAAAAACATGAAACGTATTCTAATTATTTTTTGTTTCTTGCCCTTGCTTATCCTTATGGCATGTGCTCCCAAAGAGAATCGTACAATCTTGAATCCTGATTACCCCCAAAAGGATGAATATTCTCAGTTTGAAGTGACCAGAGTGGATTTGACTGATACGGCAACAGTGGTACATTTGCGTATCATTAGCTCTTATCAACCTTGGGGACTAGCCAAGGTGTGGCTTAGGTCTGAGGGTAAACAATATGCGTTTAGGTGCGGTAGGCGTATAAGTACTGATGGTGATGGAATCATTTACACGGAAGACAGGAAACTGTCTGTTCAGACACAAAATGGTACGGAAGAATGGTTAGTTCCAATGGAGGAGCCTTTTGTAGACGGAAAGATATATATGCGTACCAGTCAGGTGGATTCCTTGGTACTCTGCTTTGAACCGTTGCCTGAAACGGCAACATCGTTTGATTTCTCCAACGACATTCAGGACATAAGCCTTATCAAATCTGCGGTTGTGGAAAACAAGGCAAGTGTTATTCCTATGCCAGATGTTACACCGGACAAGCTCTTTGAAAGTATTGTAGAGAGGTTCCCTGGCAAGGTTGTCTTTATTGACCTATGGGCAACATGGTGTGGCCCATGTGTACATCTAATCAATGCGCTGGGACCTGTCAAGGAGGAACTTAAGGATGAAGACGTGGTATTTGTATATCTTACCAACACAACCAGCCCTGAAGAGTTGTGGAAAAAGAAAATATCAGGCATGAAGGGATATCATCTGCGAATGGACAAGGAGTATTGGGACAGATTGCCTTCTATAGAGGAGCATAGTGGTATACCGCAGAGTTTTATATATGACAGGAATGGAATTTGTGTTTATCGTAGCATGGGGTTTGGTGAACATGTTGCCCAAGATTATAAGAATGAGATAAGGAAAGCTTTGAAAGACTAATCAAAGTTATTACTCAATTTAGTTGAAGAAGAACCTCTAATTTCAGAACACCTCAGTTTCATCGTAGTTTTAGTATTTTGAAACTCCAGTACCAATGCACTGAAACTCCAGTGTCAGTATATTGACATTGAGTTGGTACTGTAATTAAACATCTGGGGGCTAACCATAGCCAATTCTCGAATTAGGAATAAGACAATTGAATTCTTTATAATCATCTTTGTCATCATAGCCTTCCAGATAATGAGGCATAGAGGTTTCTGCTGAGGTTAATATAAGATGGCCATAGTAACGGTAAACTTTTGTTGTCGTATCAACAGAACTTTGTTGATACGACAACAGGGCTTTGTTGATACGACAACAAAAAGCAATTGCTACTGGGCATGCACGAGGGTTTCTATGTCGGCATAGTGAGCGGCTTACTTCTCGTGCACAAAATCATAGTTGGTGAGACCACATTCCTTGAGCATGACGGTGAGGCGCTTTATGTGCTCTTGGGGGACACCATGGCAAACGTTGATGCGTATATGGTGGTCCTTCCTGTAGGAAACGTACTTCAACAGGTTTTTGATGTTATAGGATTCCTGAGTCCATGAAATATACTCGTATTGCTTGTGGTCGAAGGTCTCCTTTATGCCTTGGCTTTGAAAGATGCTGACGCGGAACGGGGCGTCTTTGGGAGGTGTGCCTGTAAGGAGTATGGTCAGCTGAGGGTTGATGCTTCCATTGATGCTGGCAGGTATCTCAACGGGTTTGGTGATGAGGTTTATCACAACTGTTTCTCCCTCTTTACTCTGTTCTATCTTCTTAAGGGCAGAGGCAGGAAGGTCGGGTACATTGTGAAGATTGAACTCCACTCCGTCGAGAAGCATCTTTGTTTTCTTGGCAGGAATTGCAAAGGGGTATTCTGACTTTGGCCTGTCTTCAACAAACGTTTTCCCCCAGGCTTCTATCCATGCTCCTTTTGTCCATGATACCCTGTAAAAATCTCCATACTTTTTCATGATGGGATGTTTCTTCTGTTCATCGGTTAGAAACACTGCTTCAACCATGCGCTCCTCAGACTTGTGATTAGCAGTGTTTTTCTCTTCTTCAAACTTGACTCTAACCGCATTGCCTTTACCAGATATGCCATGAACAGTATCGCCATTGCTCGGTATGGTGTAATCTTCCGTTTTTGGCTTGGCGAATGCAACAACGGCTATACCCATGAATAGCGGGAGGAACAGGCCCTTGAGCATGAGCAGGCCTGATGATTTTGTCTTTTTCATCATAATGATTCTGTCTTTTAGTGAACCGTGACTCAGGCTGTTTGTCACACTCTGCAGACGTGTTCCAAATGCCTTTATCACCAATAATTGTTGGTATCTCGTTGCATCGATGCCTAAATCCAGTACCGCCTTGTCTGCCTCATACTCGTGCACGGCTCTGAGGTCGCGTGCCAGCATCCATACGAGCGGGTTGCACCATTGTATGGTGCATACGGCCTCCAGCAGAAGTATGTCCCATGAATGTTCCAGGCGGATGTGTGCCTGTTCGTGCGTGAGGATGGCCTGGCGGGAGTCCTCGTAATCCTTGGCGCTAATCACAATGTAGCGAAAGAAACTATATGGTGCGAAGTTGCCTCCGCGTATGATTATGGTGTTATCGTACTTGTCCTTTGTCCTTATGCCGTGCTGCACGTCGTGCCGAAAAGCCTGTATCTGCCTGAGAATGGAGAGTACATGCCACGCTACACCAAGTAAATAGATACAATAAGGAATTATGTGCCACGGAAATGTGGCATTGGAGGAGGGGATGTCCCCTTTTGTTATCCGTGTGGCAGAGGGATGCTGTACTTTCTCCGTGTCCTTGCTGGCTTGTGAGTATGTCTCAGGAATATTCTCCCAACCATCTGCGGAGAGTATGTCGGCAGGACGATATGCCCACTCTGGCATGAAGAGCGATTTGTTCATCCTCATCTGGCAAGCTGGCAAGAACAATGATGATACGAGTATGACAAGCAGCATGCCACGGTTGAATCTGTGGAAAGTTTCACGGCTCAAGAGCACGAAGAAGCACCCATAGAGCACAGATAGCAGTATAGCAGATTTCAGCAGGAAGTATATCATAAGCCAACATGTTGTATTTCATCGCCCGTTGTGATGAATGTCGTTTACCGGAGCAAGGGATTGTGTGTCCATGCTTTCAGTTGGATTCATTCTCACCATTTGCATGATTTCCATTAGTTCTTCATCCGTTATGTCCTCTGTACGGATGAGGAAAGAGAAAAGTTTCTTGGTGGAATTCCCGAAGAGCGAGTCCTTCACGTCGTCCATTACATTTATGATATATTTCTCGCGTGTGAATACAGGAGAAAAGATGAAGCAGCGTTTCGTTCCTTCCTTTTTGAAGTGCTCCACATAGCCCTTGGCTTCTATGATTTTCAGGAAGGTGGCAATGGTAGTGTATGCAGGACGAGGCTCAGGATAGCGCTCTATAATCTCGTGTATCGTAAGCGCCTCCGTGGCATCCCACAGCACGTTCATCACCTCCATTTCTGCTTTGGTCAGTGGGCGCAGGTCATTTCTCTTCTTCATATCCTTCATTGGTTTTGACACCGCAAATTTAGGCACTTCCTGTTTTTCGGGCGAGAAAAATAGGGAAAGCTCCAGAGGATAACATAGTTTTTTAACGTTTGTTATTAGTAATAAGCCGTGGATTCTTAGTAGTTAACGCTTGCGATGCGTGCAGATTTCTTGAGAATCTGAAATAAAACATAGGATATTTCTCGATAATCTTACTCTTGACACAGATAATACTTTGCCCCGTCCTGTGGTAATGCAATGAAAAATGCCTATCTTTGCAAGCGTAATGGGAATAATAGAAGTACTTTTGATAGCCGTTGGCGTCAGTATGGATGCCTTTGCCGTGTCCATAGCCAAGGGAATGTCTGCTCATAGGGTAGGGTGGAGGCATGCCCTTTTGGCAGGATTGTGGTTTGGCGGTTTCCAGGCACTGATGCCATGCATAGGTTATTTCCTTGGTCTTGGCTTTGCCGCATTCATAGGCCAATGGGACCATTGGGTGGCATGGTTTCTGCTCACCTTGATAGGTGCCAATATGGTAAAGGAGTCATTTTCCAAGGAAGAGGATGAAGTGTCTGGCGGTTGGGGATTCTGGCACATGCTCACTCTTGCCGTTGCCACCAGCATAGATGCTCTTGCCGTGGGTGTTTCCTTTGCCTTCCTTGAAATGTCGGTATGGATGCCTATTATTATAATAGGTATCACCACAATGATGTTTTCTATCGCAGGTGTGCTCTTGGGCAAGAAGGTTGGAGAGCGTTTCAAGTCCAAGGCAGAACTCGTAGGCGGCCTTGTCCTCATTGCCATCGGCATCAAGATACTCTGGGAGCATACTATGTAGTATCCTTCTTGACTTTGTCAGATAATAAAAGAAGCGGAGATAACCTGTATGAAGTTATCTCCGCTGTTGTTTCTGAGCTGCTACCGAGAGTTGAACTCGGGACCTCATCCTTACCAAGGATGCGCTCTACCACTGAGCTATAGCAGCGAAATCGGGTGCAAAGGTATGCTTTTTTTGTGAAAGTTCCAAACGTTTTGCGGACTTTTTGTTGTCTTGTAGTTGCTTTTTCTGACGTGCATTGCGTGTGAGGGTATATTTTCATAACTTTACATGAGCATTTGCGCATTATGCGCGCATGCATGAATGCAGTCAAAAACAATAACCTAAATAAACAAAATCCAAAATGAAGAGATTTTTTCTTAAAAACGGCCTCAAGCATTATGCCTTGGGCATGGCATTGATGGCATCCATGGCAGTAAATGCCGGTGATTTCACCCCCAAGAATCCCATGACCATGTGGTACGATGTGCCCTCTACGGCAACGGGTGTGAAGAACGTGTGGATGGAGTACTCGCTGCCCATAGGCAACGGTCAGTTGGGCGGAAGCCTGTTTGGCGGCATCCACAAGGACGAGATCCAGTTCAACGAGAAAACCCTCTGGACAGGCAAGACCAGCGATATGCAGGGCTATGGCGGAGGCTATGGCCAGTACAAGAACTTCGGCAGCATCTTCGTGGAAGACCTGAGCGGAGTGTTCCAGCCTGGCAAGGACGGTGAGGTAAAGGACTATGTGAGAAGTTTGGACCTACTGGAAGGTGTAGGACGTGTACAATTTGCCAGTGCTGAGCACATGACTTCGTACGACCGTACTTACATTGTAAGTAACCCAGACAAGGTGATGGCCGTTAGGTATGTAGCCACAGGCAAGAAGAAGTTGCACCTGCTATTTTCTTATGTACCCGGCAAGGACATCAATGCAAGCCCAGTGACATACGCCACGGATGCCGGAAGTCTGCCTTATGCAAATTTCCACGGACAGTTGGAAACCGTGGCTTACCAAGCAACCATGCGCGTGGTGCCCATTGGTGGTGGACACGTGTTGGCTAGAAAGAACGGTATAGAAGTAGTGGGTGCCACAGAAGTAGTAATGTATATGGCTGCAGGAACCGACTTTGCTCCTAATGCCAAGAGCCGTGTCACTGGTGTATCCATGGATGACTTGGGCAAGGATATGATGAAGCGCGTGGATGCTGCATGCAAGAAGGGTTTCAGTAGAATCATGGCCGACCATGTTGCCAACTTCAAGTCCTATACCGGCCGTGTTTCTCTTGACTTGAATACCAAGAGTTGTCGACCCACCAACAAACTGATTGACTACTACAATACGCTGAAGGACCTCAATAATCCTGAGGCTCGTTTCCTGGAACAGTTGTACTTCCACTATGGCCGCTATTTGGCTATCTCCAGCAACCGCGAACTCATGGCTCCCAACAACCTGCAGGGTATATGGAACAACCAGAGCAATGCTCCCTGGAATTCTGACATTCACACTAACATCAACATTCAGATGAACTACTGGCCTACGGAGCCTACCAATCTGAGCGACCTGCACATGCCTCTGCTTGACTACATCATCCAGAATGCAGGCGATGAGAACTGGCAGAAGGCTGCCAAGAAGTATGCCGGTGTGGAGAAGGGTTGGACCGTCTTCACCGAGAGCAGCCTGTTTGGTGGTATGAGCATTTGGGGTACCAACTATTTCGTTGCCAATGCATGGTACTGCACACACTTGTGGCAGCACTATCGCTATACTCTTGATAAGGCTTTCCTAGCCAAGGCTTTCCCAGCCATGTGGTCTTGTGCCGAGTTCTGGTTCGAGCGCATGAAGGTGGCACAGGACGGCACCTTTGAGGCTCCCGATGAGTATAGCGCTGAGCAGAACTCTCATCCCAAGGAGGACGGTACCGCACATGCCCAGCAGTTGATATACAACCTGCTTCTTTGCGTGGACGAGGCACAGAGCATCCTTGGAAGCAAGGTAACAGGCCTTGCTAAGGAGGACATTGCCAAGTTGAAGAACTACCTGGAGAAGACCGACAAGGGTCTGCACACCGAGGTATATGATGCACGCACCGACAAGCACCGCGGTTGGGTGGATGGACGCAACGGCATTAACAAGGGTGATATCATCCTGCGCGAATGGAAGTATAGTCCCTACCACGTGAGTGACGATCCCGACCATCGCCACATGAGCCACTTGATGGCCCTCTATCCCCTGACACAGATAGCACCCACAAGTCCTTACTTCCAGCCAGCCGTTAACTCCCTGAAACTTCGTGGCGATGCCGCTACCGGTTGGTCAATGGGCTGGAAGGTTAACCTCTGGGCACGTGCTTTGGACGGCGACCATGCACACTTGATTCTGAAGAATGCCTTGCGTCATTCCACCGACTACGGTTTGAATCAGTATGCAGGTGGTGTTTATTACAACCTCTACGATGCACATGCACCCTTCCAGATTGATGGAAATTTCGGTTGCTGTGCTGGTATTGCCGAGATGCTTCTGCAGAGCCACACCGACACCTTGCAGCTCCTTCCCGCTATGCCCTCTACATGGGAGGCCGAGGGTCATGTACATGGCTTGAAGGCAGTGGGCAACTTTACCGTCGACCAGGATTGGAAGAACGGCAAGTTGACCAAGGTGAAGGTGCAAAGCCACGCTGGCCAGCCCCTCTATATCAAGTATCCGGGTATAGCAGCAAAGACCGTGCGCAACTCTACCGGCAAGAAGGTGAAGGCCAAGGCAAAGGACCAGAACACCATCATCATCAGCAAGACCAAGGCTGGAGAGTGCTATGAGATAGAACTATAGGAAGCAAGAGGATGCAAGAGGAAGCAAGAGGACACAAGAGGAAATCCTCTCCCATCCTCTTATATCCTCTCCCGTCCTCTCCCCTAAATTTTAAATAACAAAAAAACACATATTATGGAAAAGATTATCGGACTTATCGATGCGCCATTCACCCCTTTCTATGC
>JAZRIA010000200.1:0-11384 GCA_045645045.1 Bacteroidaceae bacterium
GGGACAGTTTTCATGCAAACAAACGGGATAGTGTGGTGGGATGGAGGTGTGAATTTTCTTTGGCATGGTATTTGCTGAGATAAGTTAAAGCAGTTGCAAATATATGCTATTGTTGCGGATAAAGCAAGTAAATACCATGCTATTTAATTTCTTGCTTTCATTCTTCCGACTATGTTGACATAAAGTTTTGTCTCGCCGCCAAACATTTATTTGCGATATTAATGTTAATTGGTTTTATTTTCTTATTTTTGCAAAGTCTCACGCCGATTGCGCCCTTTATGGACGTGGGTGGGCAGTGGGACAAGACATATATAAAGGCGTTTACTACGCTTTGGTTCTGACTCTTCTGAATTCTCGCAAAATTCTAATCCTGTCAGGAACAAAGCAGCGTGAATGTCCCGTGGGTATGTTATATACATGCCTCACTTTACCGTATAGCCATTGGTGCGTCAACTCACCAGTGTGCATAGTGTGGTATTGTGATGTTCATATGTGTACATATCGGCGTGGGGCTTCAGCGTTGCTCGTTTCGACAGGAAAGGCAATGCGAGAAGCCTAGAAGAGTGAAGCGAGCGACGGGCTTCACGCTTTTTTAATGTCTTAAAAGCACAAATGCAAACCTATCCCAAGACACCACGGTTGTCTGAAGTCCGCATCCGTACATGAAAAGCACGCATCTCCCATCTGGGGATGTGCCACAACGGAATGGAACTGATAGACAATGTCGGCAAGACGCTGAAGGACGATTTGCTCAGCGAACTGCACAGTGGGAGCAAGGTTTCCATAGCTGCCTCGTGTTTCTCCATCTATGCCTTCGAGCAGTTGAAGGCACAGTTGAAAGACGTCAAGGAACTGCGTTTCATATTCACTTCGCCCACTTTTGTCAAGGAGAAGGCCAGCAAGCAGAAGCGTGAGTTCTATATCCCTCGTCTCAACCGCGAGCGCAACCTATATGGCTCCGAGTTTGAGGTAAAGCTGAGGAACGAACTCTCGCAGCGTGCCATTGCCAAGGAGTGTGCCGAGTGGATAAGGCAGAAGGTCTGCTTCAAGTCCAATCGCACCAACGAGAACATGATGGGCTTCATCAATGTGGACACCACCAACTACATGCCTGTCAACGGCTTCACCACCGTAGATCTGGGCTGCGAGCGTGGCAACAATGCCTATTCCTTTGTGCAGAAGAGCGAAGCCCCTCTGTCGCAGCACTTCCTCACCTTGTTCGACCAGCTGTGGAACGACAACGACCGCATGCAGGTTGTCACCGAGGAAGTCCTTGACAACATCACCAACGCCTACAAGGAGAATGCCCCCGACTTCCTTTATTTCGTCACTCTATACAAAATCTTCAAAGAGTTCCTGGAAGATATTTCCGAGGACGTGCTTCCCAACGAAGCCACAGGGTTCAAGGACAGTGTCATCTGGAACAAGCTCTACAACTTCCAGAAGGATGCCTGCCTGGCCATCATCAACAAGTTGGAGAAGTACAACGGCTGCATCCTTGCCGATAGTGTGGGTTTGGGCAAGACCTTCACAGCCCTGTCAGTAATAAAGTATTACGAGAACCGCAACAAGTCGGTGCTGGTGCTCTGCCCCAAGAAACTGAACGACAACTGGATTACCTATCGAAGCAACTACATCAACAATCCCATCGTTGCCGACCGCCTTCGCTACGATGTCCTTTACCATACCGACCTGTCAAGAACCAGCGGCACTTCCAACGGACTTGACCTGAATCACATCAACTGGAGCACCTACGACCTTGTTGTCATAGACGAAAGCCACAATTTCCGCAACGGTGGCAAGGTAACCATGGGCGACAATGACGACAATCCACGCGAGAACCGCTACCTGCAACTGCTCAACAAGGTTATCCGCAAGGGTGTGAAGACCAAGGTGCTTATGCTCTCTGCTACACCCGTCAACAACCGCTTCAACGACCTGAAGAACCAGATAGCACTTGCCTACGAGGGCAATGCCGACAACATAGACCGTCTGCTGGACACAAGCAGCAGCATAGACGACATCTTCCGTCAGGCACAGACGGAATACAACAGATGGGCAAAACTGCCTCCCGCAGAGCGCACCACCAAGCGTCTGCTGGAACGCCTCAGTTTCGACTTCTTCGAAGTGCTCGACAGCGTAACCATTGCCCGAAGCCGAAAGCACATAGAGCAGTACTACGACACGGCAGACATAGGCAAGTTTCCCACACGCCTGCCGCCCATCTCTCGCCGTCCGCATCTTACCGATCTGAACAGTGCCATCAACTACAACGAGATATACACACTGCTTAGTTCGCTGAACCTTGCCATATACACCCCTTCCGACTTCATCCTGCAAACCCGCCTCTCCAAGTATGTCAGCGTCTCCAGCGAGGAGGAATACTCGGGCCTGACCATGAAGGGACGCGAACGTGGTATACGCAAGCTGATGAGCATAAACTTGCTCAAGCGCCTTGAGAGTTCGGTTAACTCGTTCCGCCTGTCTTTGGAGCGCATACTGAAGTTCATATCCTCTACGGTGGAGAAGATAAACCTTCTTATGAAAGGACAGGGTGGGGCGCATACATTGGTGGACGAGTACGACTTCTCCTCTGGTCTCGACCTCGACGAACAGGAGGACATCTTCATCGGTAGCAAGAAATCCCAAATTGCTCTGGAGGATATGGACTACATCGGATGGAAGGAGTATCTGGACAGGGACATAGAAACGCTGAATCTGCTCCTCCTCATGCTTGCCGACATCACTCCCGAGCACGACAGCAAATTGCAACAACTCATTGCTGACCTCCGCGACAAGTTCGCAAATCCCATAAACGGTGCCAACAAGAAAGTTATCATCTTTACTGCCTTTAGCGATACAGCAGAATATCTATACGATAATCTGGCTGAACGTATCAAGGAAAATCACAATTTGCACACGGCTATCATCACAGGCAGTTCCGAGGCAAGGAGTACCGTCAGGTTCTCTGCCCGTCAGCGTGTGCGCCCCGACTTCAACACCCTGCTTACGCTCTTCTCTCCCGTTTCCAAGGAAAAGGATGCCCTGCTGTCACAGGTGGACGAGGAGATAGACATTCTCATAGCCACGGACTGCATCAGCGAGGGACAAAACCTGCAGGATTGCGACTATCTTGTCAACTACGACATACACTGGAACCCCGTACGCATTATCCAGCGCTTCGGCCGTATTGACCGCATAGGCTCGCGCAACGAAGTGATACAGCTTGTCAACTACTGGCCCGACATGAACCTCGACGAGTACATCGACCTGAAAGGGCGTGTGGAGGCTCGCATGAAGGTGTCCGTAATGACCTCCACTGGCGATGACAATCTCATTTCTCCTGAGGAGAAGGGCGACCTTGAATACCGTCGCTCGCAACTGAAGCGCTTGCAAAGCGAGGTGGTGGATATAGAGGAGATGAACACCGGCATCAGCATCATGGACTTGGGACTGAACGAGTTCCGTCTGGACCTGCTTGCCTACATGCAGGACAATCCCAACATAGAGCACACGCCCTTTGGCTTGCATGCCGTTGTGCCTGCTACCGAGGACTGTCCTCCTGGTGTGGTGTATGTGCTGAAGAACCGCAACAACGATGTGAACATCGACCGCAAGAACCGCCTGCATCCCTTCTATCTGGTGTATATAAAGAATAATGAGGAATTAGGAGTTGGGAATGAGGAATTGGTTCATATTAACCACTTGCAGCCTAAAGAGTTATTGGACTGCATGAGATTCCTGTGCAAAGGCAAGTCTGCTCCCTACATGGACTTGTGCAAGGAGTTCAACCGCATCACTCGCGACGGCAAGAACATGCAGCGCTATTCCGAGTTGCTGAGTGATGCCATTGCGTCTATCATCGACGTAAAGGAAGAAAGCGACATTGATTCTTTCCTTGGCGGTGCCACTGGCTCGTTGTTCACTGATGAGATAAAGGGACTTGATGACTTTGAATTGATATGTTTTTTGGTAATAAAATAGGAGTATGAGGAGTATTACAGACGAAGAGCAAAAAGTTATAAAAAAGCTCATTGAATGGCAATCAAATGGGCAAAGTATTAAATTGGGCGAAGTCCTGTTAAAACTTTATCCAATTGAATACATTAAGCCGTCTGATAAAGAAGGTGATTTTTATAGACATGCCCTTGAAATTTCTTATGATTATAATAACATATCGTCATCTAAGATTCTTGAAGCAATAAATATTATTGACTTGCTTATAATGAAGGATTATTTGATAGCAAAAGAATTCTATGCAGATAACATTATAGGAGAGAAAAAACAGATTGCGCTCTTCCTAAAATGAACCATATTTCAAATAAAACACGTTATGTTGAAACCACATTGATGAACTACTATAGTTACGATTTGTGGAACATGCTTAACAGCTATTATTATGTTACAAATAGTCTTATTGATTTTGCAAAAGATTTTAAGACAGTTGAACAAAGGAGATTTGAAGAGCAACTTAACGAAGCAAAAGAATCTCTTATTACTTCACAAAAGGGATTAAAAATCAGTCTGTGCTCTTTTATTGTGGCAATTCTTACACTTCTTGGAACTATTGGATTTGAGATATGGCAGAAATGCACCCAACAAGAAATAGACTCCGAACAAATAAATACAATTATTTCTGCCATCAAGGAACAAAAATCTATCTCTATAGATAAGTTCCCTGATATAATCCCTGACACCCTCAACATAAGGGTTACCGATGCCTCTGACAAGCAGCCAATAAACTTGAATGTAACAGTAAAGGAAAATCAACCAACAAAGGTACAATAACCATGTACGGCCTACCACAGACAACAGAAGTTCGTAAGCAGTTGCCCAAGAAGGCAATTTATGCAAGGTTCGACTTGAAGCCCTCGCAACGTGAGAGTTTCGATGCAGACATTGCACGCATGGATGTTGTGGCGGTCATATCAACCTCTACTGTGCCAGCACTGAATGCTGGGGCTGAGGTGAAAGAGTTTTATCTGCTTGCCGTGCAACTGAAACGAAAAGAGTACGACCCGAAGAACATTGCACTGCTTACCAAACTTATTCCGCAACGGATGGTGTTTGCCCTACAAATCGAGGAGCAGACACAGTTTGCTATATACCACACAAAACTCATTTCGTCGGCTTGGAAAGCAACAGAAGAGGCCACGCTTCCCTTGTCGGGATTGAATCTCGATGTCGTGTGGGAGAATATTGTGACCCATATCGGGCAGATAGATGTGGAGGAAGGCAATACCCTCAGCGAACAGATAGCCAACAACGATCAACGGGCAAAGTTGCTTGCTCAAATTGCTACGCTTGAACGAAAAATGACTGCCGAGAAGCAACCACGTCGTAAACGGGAGTTATTTGAACAGATAAAAGAACTAAAGAGTCGGATATAATGAAAAAAATAGAACTGCCTTCCAAAAGTAAACAGATATTACGAGATTTACAAAATCACACACATAGATTACTATATAGAGAAGAGTATTATGAATGTATTAAAATTCTTATCTCTAACGGACTAATAGAGGCTAGCGAAATTAAGGATTCACATCATGCGCATTTGAAGCTTACAAGCAAGGGTAAAGTATATCTATATGAGAATCCCACTTTATCAAATCCTTCAATATGGGATGACAAGAAATACTTAATTAATACCATCATTTCAGTCATTGCGCTTATAATGTCATTAATAGCGATAATCATATAATACTATGGAGAAACTGAAAATGCAGAGCCACGACGTGATAGGCTCTAACACACAAAAGATAGCGCAGTTGTTCCCCAATTGCGTGACGGAGCGTTTGGGCAAGGATGGCAAGCCTGAACTGGCTATCGACTTTGAGAAACTGCAAGCAGAGTTGTCCAACGAAATCATTACCGAGGGCGAAGAACGCTATCAGTTCACCTGGCCAGACAAGCGTGCCGCTGTCCGATTGGCAAATACTCCTACAACAATGACACTCCGCCCCTGTCGTGAGGAAAGTGTGGATTTTGACAATACACAGAACCTATACATCGAGGGCGACAATCTTGACGTGCTTAAAGTGCTGCGTGAAACCTATCTCGGCAAGGTGAAGATGATATATATTGACCCACCTTACAACACGGGTAATGACTTCGTATATAATGATGATTTCGCACAAAGCAAAGACGATTTTGAGCAAGCAAGTGGATTGTTTGATGAGGAAGGTAATCAAACGATTGACCCAATGCAACGCAACACCGAAAGCAATGGCCGTTTCCATACGGATTGGTTGAATATGATTTATCCAAGGTTGAAGGTGGCAAGGGATTTGTTGACAGAGAATGGAGTGATATTTATCTCTATTGACGACAATGAGATAGAAAATCTCAAGAAAATATGTAATGAGGTATTAGGAGAGCAAAATTTCATTGCAAGTATTATTTGGAAGAAGAAATACGGCATTCAAAATGATGCCAAATATTTCTCTAATAATCACGACTATGTCTTAGCATATAGTAAAAGTATTGCGAATTATAATCAAAATTTGTTGCCACGCACTGAAGAGCAAAATCGAAGATATAAAAATCCGGATAATGACCCGCGTGGGCCCTGGAAAGCAGGAGATATGTCTGTTGGAAGATACACGCCAAAGGATTGCTATGAGATAATTACTCCAAGCGGTAGGCGTGTTTTGCCTCCTTCTGGAAATAGTTGGAGATTATCTCAAAGCACTTTTGAATCTTACGTGGCCGACAATCGCATCTGGTTCGGTGCAAATGGCGATAATGTACCTGCCATTAAAAGATTCTTATCGGAAGTAAAAGATGGCACAACAAGTTCTACTATTTGGGAATATGATGAAGTGGGTCATACCGATAAAGCTAAAAAAGAATTAAATGCACTATTTGATGGGGTTTCATATTTTGATTATCCCAAATCGGTAGATTTAATAAAGAAGATGCTTGTACTATCAACCGATAATGATTCCTTTATCCTCGACTTCTTCTCTGGTTCCGCAACCACCGCTCACGCTGTAATGAAACTCAATGCCGAGGATGGCGGTAACCGTAAATTCATTATGGTCCAGCTACTAGAAAAGACGGATGAGAAGAGCGAAGCCTACAAAGCAGGCTATAAGAATATTTGCGAAATCGGAAAAGAACGCATCCGCAGAGCCGGAAAGAAAATCAAGGAAGAAGCAGGCTTGCAAGCTCAGAGCCTTGACACTGGCTTCCGAGTATTAAAACTCGACTCCTCCAATATGGAAGATGTCTACTATACTCCACAGGACTTTGATTTGCAAACGTTCTTTGCTGAGAATGTGAAGGCTGACCGCACCAGTGAGGATTTGCTTTTCCAGGTGATGCTCGACCTTGGTATAGAACTGTCAGCAAAGATAGAGAGCAAGCAGATAGCTGGCAAGGAGGTTCACTTTGTGGATGATACCTACCTCGTGGCTTGCTTCGACACAGATGTGAACGAAACAACAATAAAGGAAATCGCCAAGTTGCAGCCTATCTACTTCGTTATGCGCGATGCCTCAGCATCCAACGACAATGTGATTGACAACTTTGAGCAGATTTTCCGTCATTATTCACCCGATACAAACTGCAGAATAATATAAGGGATTGAGTTAAAAACAATAAATGTGTACCACTTTGGATACCAAACTCCACAAAAAGTGCTATATTTGCATCGTAATCATTAAGAAAAAGGACTATGTTGGTAATTAGCAGTAGAGAGTTTCGTGCAAATACAGGTCACTATCTGGATTTGGTAGCAAAGGGAATGGATGTGATTCTGAAGTCAAGGGCTTTGGGTAGTTTCAGACTGACCCCCGTGAAGGAAAGTGATGTGGTAATGAGCGAAAAAGAGTTTTACGAGAAACTTGACCGCTCTATTATGCAGGCAAAAGAAGGTAAGGTCGTTCGTCAGAACGATGGTGAAAGTACAGACGATTTTGTAAATAGATTGCTATGTACAGAATAGTCTTTACCGAAGATGCCCAAAAAGATTTGCAGATGCTGCAGAAGAGGGCTCCACAAGCAATAAAAAAGTTGAAGTCCTTACTGGCAGAACTGCAGGAACACCCACGGACGGGTACTGGACAGGTGGAATTGTTGAAACACTACAAGGAAGAAACTTGGTCAAGGCGTATAAACAAGGAACACCGTTTGGTATATCGCATTCATGAAGATATAGTAGAAGTGCTGGTATTATCTGCTTACGGACATTATATCTAAATCTCTTTTGTGAAGAAGTGGTACTGGTTGGAGGAATAAAGATATGAAATTTAAATTCAAAATCCAGCAGTACCAGACCGATGCTGTAGAAAACACGGTGGAGGTGTTCAAAGGACAGCCTTCACATGGTCCTGCAACTTACCGTCGTGACCTTGGTATAAGCAGGCAAGGGCAGTTTCATTACGAGGGTGAAACTGGTTATGGTAATCATATTATAGAGTTAGGGGACAGGGCCATTCTGCAAAATATCAACTCTATCCAGAACCTCTATGATATTGCGCCTTCAACATCGTTGGCAAAAGGTGTTGCAAGGGTGAATCTCGACATTGAGATGGAGACGGGCACGGGTAAGACCTATGTCTACATAAAGACGATGTTTGAACTGAACAAGCAGTATGGTTGGAGCAAGTTCATCATCGTGGTGCCAAGCATAGCCATTCGCGAGGGTGTGGCAAAGAGTTTCAAGATGCTGGAAGAGCATTTCATGGAACACTATGGCAAGAAGGCCCGTTGGTTTGTCTACAATAGCAGTAACCTGCAGCAACTGGACAGTTTTTCTGCCGACTCTGGTCTGAACGTGATGATTATCAACACTCAGGCTTTTGCCGCTTCGATGAAGGAGGGCGGCAAGAGCAAGGAGAGCCGCATAATCTATTCCAAGCGTGATGAGTTTGCCAGCCGAAGGCCTATTGATGTCATTGCCGCCAACAATCCCATCGTTATAATGGACGAGCCGCAGAAGATGGAAGGCGATGCCACACAGGCTGGTATAAAGCGATTCAATCCTCTGTTTGTGCTCAACTACTCGGCAACCCACAAGACCAAGCATGATACCGTCTATGCCCTGGATGCTCTGGATGCCTACCGCCAGAAACTGGTAAAGCGCATACATGTGAAGGGCTTTGAGGTGAAGAACCTTCGAGGCACGAGCAGTTACATGTATCTGGACAACATATTGCTCTCGCCAAAGCATCCGCCAATGGCGCGTATAGATGTAGAGACGAAAACAGCTTCTGGCAATATTGTGCGCAAGACCAAGTCCTTTGCCGTTGGAGACAGTCTTATGGCAGAATCGGGCTTGGCACAGTACGATGGATATGTTATCTCTGAAATTAGCGACAAGGGGTATGTTACATTCCTGAATGGCGTGATAATCAGGCGTAATCAGGTTATAGGTGATACCTCGGAACTGAACATGCAGCGTGTGCAGATTAGGGAAACCATAATGTCGCACTTCGAGAAGGAACGCCAGCTGTACAAGCGTGGCATAAAGTGCCTGTCGCTCTTCTTCATCGACGAAGTGGTAAAATACAAGAGTTATGATGAGGACGGCAATGAACAGAAGGGTGTGTTCCAAAAGATTTTCGAGGAGGAGTATGCAAGGATAGTGGACAATGAAATTACATTCTTCGATGAGGAATACAATAAATACCTGCATCGCTTCAATCCGCAGGACGTGCACAAGGGTTACTTCTCTATTGACAAAAAGACGGGCAGGACGATAGACAGTAAGGCGGAGAAGAAGACGGGATTGTCGGACGACATATCCGCCTACGAACTAATCTTGAAGAACAAGGAACGCTTGCTGAGTTTCAAGGAACCAACGCGTTTCATCTTCTCGCACTCGGCTTTGCGTGAGGGTTGGGACAATCCCAATGTGTTCCAGATATGCACCTTGCGACATAGCAATTCCACTACCGCCAAACGTCAGGAAGTGGGGCGTGGCTTGCGCCTTTGCGTGGACAGGCATGGCGTGCGCATGGATGCAGAACAGCTTGGCGAGGATGTGCACGAGGTGAACAAACTTACCGTCATTGCCAACGAAAGTTATTCTGACTTTACCAACTCGCTCCAGCGTGAAACACGCGAGGTGCTCCGCGACCGTGCAATGAAGGCTACATCGGCATTCTTCTGTGGCAAGCAAATCAAGCAGGGAGAAACCCTTTACACTATCACGGAGTCGGATGCCAGCCGAATTATTGTCTACCTTGAAGACAATGGATATATCGACGACAAGAACAACATCACTCCTGCATATCGTGAAGCAGTGTCGAACGGTACTGTTGCTCCATTGCCACAGAAACTACAGCCCATTGCTGAGGGTGTGACACGGCTTATCAATTCAATCTTCGACCCCAAGGCTCTTGATGAGATGGTGGTGGATGACAGCAAGACAACTACACCAGATAACAAACTGAACGAGAACTTTGACAAGGAAGAGTTCCAGGCATTGTGGAAGGAGATAAACCACCAGTATGTCTATACGGTCAGTTACGATAGCGAGGAACTTATACAGAAGTCCGTCATATATATAAATAAGGACTTGGAGGTGAAGAAACTGCGCTATGTAATGGTAGAGGGCACGCAGAATGTGGATAATGTAAGTGAGTTTGGCGATACCCGCTCGCAATCGCGTGAACTTACCGATGTATGCACTTCTACTGTTAAGTATGACCTGGTGGGTGATATCGCAAAGGGAGCACGCCTAACTCGTCGTACTGTGGTTGCTATCCTCAAGCGTATAAACATGGACAAACTGTATCTGTTCAAGAATAACCCAGAGGAATTTATCCGCAAGGTTACAGCCATCATCAGGGAACAGAAGTCTACGATGATAGTGGAACACATACACTACAACATGACGGAAGGCAAGTATGAGAATGACATCTTTACCGTAAAGAGCAAGGTGGAGTTTTACCGTGCCTATGAGTCAAAAAAGCACATTACCGACTACGTGTTCAGCGACAGCAAGGGAGAACGCAAGTTTGCCGAGGATTTGGATGAGGCTGATGAGGTTGTGGTTTATGCCAAACTTCCCCGTTCGTTCCAGATACCTACACCTGTGGGCAACTATGCTCCCGACTGGGCAATAGCAATGAAGCGTAACGAGGTAAAGCATATCTTCTTTGTAGCAGAGACGAAGGGTTCGATGAACTCAATGGAACTTAATGCCATAGAGCGTGCAAAGATAGAATGTGCCGAAAAGTTGTTCAACGAAATGTCCACGGCAAACGTTAAGTACCACAAAGTGGCAACATACCAAGATTTGATAGAGGAAATGAATGCGGTGAGGTAAATCCTGCACCCATCCCAAACGTGCCAACAAGCACTTCCACATCAACACCCCGATGTGAGCCTATAGCAAAATGGAGAGAACCGATGCCAGTGCCGGTTCTCTCCAT
>JAZRIA010000201.1:0-7512 GCA_045645045.1 Bacteroidaceae bacterium
TCTGAAGGAAAATGGCTGCTGCGACAAATTGCTTAGACAGCGAAGCTAATGTAATTGTAGTATGTGATGTGAAGGGAGTGTTTGTGCTATGGTCAGCATTACCTTGACAATATTCAAAAACAACTTGACCGTCTTTAAGAATAAGCACTCCACCTTGAAAATCTCTTGGGATAATATTTTCAAATGATTTCATAAAGATTTCTCCATCAAATTCCGATTTATCGGTGTAAATATAACAAATCCCATTCACTTTGTCCCCCTAAGTTAGGTGGGACGAGGAGCGAAGCGACGGAGGGGGCAAACTCCACTCACCACTCACCGTTCACCACTCACCGCTCACCGCTATCGCTCACCACTCACCGCTCACCGCTCTCTAATTCCTCCAGCATGTTCATCATGCGAAGCATTTCATCGCGAAGCTGGGCGGCAAGGGTGAAGTCCAGTTTTTTGGCGGCTTCCTGCATGCGTTTGCGTGTGGTGTCGATGGCCTTCTTGAGCTGCTGGGGCGTCATGGCATCGATGATGGGGTCTGCCACCTTCATGCTTGGAGCCTCCACCTCCACATAGGCACGCTTGTCGCCAATCTCCTTCTGTATTTCCAGCAGGTTGGTCATGGTGCGCGCCTTCTGTATCTGTGTGGGTGTGATGCCATGCTCCATGTTGTAGCGCATCTGTTTCTCACGTCGGCGTTCAGTCTCCTCGATGGTCTTCTGCATGGAACCCGTCATGTTGTCGGCATAGAAGATGGCAAGGCCGTTGAGGTTTCGTGCCGCACGGCCGATGGTCTGCGTCAGGCTTCGGTAACTTCGCAGGAATCCCTCCTTGTCGGCATCCAGTATGGCCACGAGCGACACCTCCGGAAGGTCCAGACCCTCGCGAAGAAGATTGACACCCACGAGCACGTCGTACACGCCGCTTCGCAAGGCATCCATGATGCGTATGCGCTCCAGAGTGTCCACGTCGGAATGGATGTAGGTGGTCTTGATGCCATGCCTCAGAAGGTACTCCGATAGTTCCTCTGCCATGCGCTTGGCTATGGTGGTGACGAGCACACGCTCGTTGCGCTCCACCCTCTGCTGTATCTCCTCCATGAGGTCGTCTATCTGGTTCTTGGACGGGCGCACCTCTATCCTTGGGTCGAGCAGGCCTGTGGGGCGTATAAGTTGCTCTACCACAATGCCCTCGCTCTTCTCCAGTTCGTAGTCGGCAGGTGTGGCAGATACGTATATTGTCTGTGGGGTAAGTTCCTCGAACTCGTTGAACTGAAGCGGACGGTTGTCCTTGGCGGCAGGCAGGCGGAAGCCGTATTCCACCAGGTTCTTCTTTCGTGCCTGGTCGCCACCGTACATGGCGCCTATCTGGGGGATGGACTCATGACTCTCGTCCACCACAAGCAGGAAGTCATCGGGGAAGAAATCGAGCAGGCAATAGGGGCGCTGGCCAGGCTGCCGGCCATCAAAATATCTTGAATAGTTCTCGATGCCCGAGCAGTGCCCGAGTTCGCGAATCATCTCTATGTCGTAGCGCACACGCTCCTCCAGACGCTTTGCCTCGTAGGTCTTGCCTATTTCGGTGAAATACTGCACCTGTGCCTCCAGGTCTTCCTCTATCTGGCGGATAGCCGCCTCCTGTGTGTCCTTGCTGGTCATGAACAGGTTGGCAGGGTAGATGCGGTAGTCCTGGAACGAGGTGTGCGCCTGCATGCTCTGAGGGTCCAGTTCCTGTATGGACTCAATCTCGTCGTCCCAGTAGGTAACCCTAAGCACCGTGTCGGCATAGGCCAGCCAGATGTCCACCGTATCGCCTATGGCACGCACATCGCCACGGTTGGGCGTGATGTCGTTGCGCACATACAGCGCTGCTATGAGTTTGCGCAGGAGATTGTTGCGGTCGAGACGCTGCCCCACGCGGATGTCTATGCTGTTCTCGCTCAGTGTAAGCGGGTTGCCCATACCATAGATGCACGATACGGACCCCACCACAATGACGTCCTTCCTGCCGGAAAGCAGGGCAGAGGTGGCGGCCAGACGCAACTTGTCTATCTCGGCATTGATGGCCAGGTCCTTCTCTATGTAGGTGTCCGTGCTGGGGATGTATGCCTCGGGCTGGTAGTAGTCGTAGTAGGAGACGTAATACTCCACGGCGTTCTTGGGGAAGAACTGCTTCATCTCGCCATAGAGCTGTGCGGCAAGCGTCTTGTTGTGCGAAAGTATGAGGGTGGGCTTGCCTATGTTTGCTATGACGTTGGCTATGGTGAACGTCTTTCCGCTGCCCGTTACGCCAAGCAGCACCTGGGCGGGTGTTCCGCTCAGTACTCCGTCGGTCAGTTGGCGTATTGCCTCGGGCTGGTCGCCGGTGGGGTGGAATTTGGACGTCAGTTCGAAATACATAATGCAAAGATATTGAAATGTCTTCTTATTGGCAAATCCTCAGGTGCTTTTATCGCCAAAGTCATTGCCTAAAGCAGCTGATAAAGTCAATTTATTTGGTTCTGATGCCGTATCTTCATTTATTTTTTGTATCTTTGCACGCTGAAAGTCGCGCGTTATGCGTGTATGAAACATGAAGGTAATGAAGAAATATTGTTTGCTGATAGCCGTGTTGGCCACATTCCTAAGTTCATGCTCCAAGTGGACAGCTTTGCAGAATACCCAGGACTATGAGTATAAGTACGAGGCGGCCAAGTCCTTCTATGCCGAGGGAAAATATAGCCAGGCCAGTATGTACTTTGCCGAGGTGCTTGCTGTGATGAAGGGTACTGTTTATGCGGAAGAAAGTCTGTATCTGGCAGCCATGAGCAATTTCTATAACAAGGATTACGATGCGGCGTCGCAGTATTTCCGCAAATACTATCAAGTATATCCCAAGGGATTGTATGTGGAGTATGCCCGTTACTATTGTGGCTTATCTTTGTACAAAATGACACCCGACCCACGTTTGGACCAGCAGAGCACCTATGAGGCAATCAAGGAATTTCAGGATTTCCTCGACTACTATCCCTATACTTCCATCAAGGCCAGCACTCAGGAGATGATTTACGCCCTGCAAGATAAGCTGGTGGAAAAGGAATACCTAAGCGCAAAGCTTTATTACGACTTGGGAGCGTACACTATGAATTGTGCCTATGGAGGCAGTAATTACGAGGCCTGTGTGGTGACGGCCCAGAATGCATTGCGCGATTTCCCCTTTGCCAAGGCAGAGCGTCGCGAGGAGCTTTCCATTATGATACTTCGTTCCAGGTTCCATCTGGCAGAGCAGAGCGTTGACTCAAAGCGAGTAGCACGTTATCGTGATTGCATAGATGAATATTATGCTTTTGTGAATGACTACCCTGAGAGCAAGTACATAAAGGAAGCCGAGAAGATAATGAGCAAGAGTACCAACTTCGTGAACAAGCACGCTCCAAAGAACGAGGTTGTGGATTGACAAAAGGGCAAACTATAAACGAATAAAAGATACACAACAAAATATGGATTACAAGAAGACTAAGGCGCCCACCAATACGGTGACGCGCGACATCATGAACCTTTGTGAGGAGACAGGCAACATCTACGAGAGTGTAGCCATCATCGGCAAGCGAGCAAACCAGATTTCTGCCGACATCAAGCAGGAGTTGAACCAGAAGCTTCAGGAGTTTGCTACTTCCAACGATTCTTTGGAGGAAATCTTTGAGAACCGCGAGCAGATAGAAATAAGCCGCTACTACGAGAGAATGCCCAAGGCAACTCTGATTGCCATTGAGGAGTTTGAGGAAGGACGCGTGCATCATCGCAAGCTCGTTCAGGACCTAACTCTGGATGACGAGAACTAAACATTCGTCTGTTTGCTTCGGTTTTAAATCATGATACAGAGAATTCAAACACTTTACCTGTTGGTGTGCTTCGTGTTGACGGTGGTATGCATGTTCTTTGAAATAAAGACAGAAAATCATCCTTGGGCACTGACGGCACTGATGGGTGTAACGGGTGTCCTTGAGTTTATGGCCATATTCCTTTTCCGTCGACGTGCCTTGCAAATGCGCGTGTGCACATTCTGCATCATCCTTCTGCTTGGGTGGTATGTCACCTATGTTGCTTTCGCATATTTGGTGGGAGAAGGGTTGGTCGGCGAGTTCCGTCCGAAGGTGTGGGCCGCTGTTCCTGCAATAAATTCCATCCTTCTTTATCTGGCTTTCCGTGGTATCCTGCACGACGAGATGCTTGTGAGGAGCCTGGATAGGCTCAGATAGGACGTTTGACAGGCCAGATGAGAGAATGTCAACAGAAATATAACTTAAATACACTTAAAGATTATGGCAAACGAAATGCAGGAAAAGGGCAAAGCTGGTATCTTCGCTCTGATTTTTTCATTCCTGTTCCCAGTTATAGGTGTTATCATCTACTTTGTTCAGAGGGATAAGGTAGTTGATTCCGTTAAGTATCTCTATGCTGCTGGTGCAGGTTTCGTAGCAAGCTTGGTGTTGGGTATGCTGGGATAAGCATATACGGCATGTCAGAAGAAAAGGAGGCAAACATCGCTTTAGTGCGGTAGTTGCCTCCTTTTTTGTGTCGTGTAGATTTTATTCCTTCCCTTATTTTATAGTGTCGTCCTTAGTTTTCTTCACATCCCAGAGGTATGTCAGCTTCACCACGATGCTGGAGTTTGCCGAGCGTCCGAAGTAGTCCTTCTTGCCGTTGTTGAAGATGTCGGAAAGACCGAAATGATAGCGGCCGTCCAAAGCAAAGTGGCCGAGACGTGGATGACTGAACTCTATGCCTCCACCTCCGACGATGCCGTATTCAAATTTCTTTTCTACCCCGAGATTATAGTGTTGCCATGGCCCTTCGGGGTTCTTGGGCACGTTAATCATAGGTCCTTCGGGGTCGTATGGATTGATGGCGTCTTCCCACTCACCGGTGCGTATATCGCTCTCTCCAATGCAGAAACCAATCTGAGGACCTAGTATGACGTAGCCCATCACTCCTTTGCGTTCGCGTCCGAAGCCCAAACGAGCCATGAAGGGAACGTGGATATAATCCATGTTGCGAATATAGGAGTATGCTTCGTTTTCAGGAATTTCTTTCCATCCTTGTCGGGAGAAGTTAATTTCGGTTTGCAGAGCACATACCATGGCAAAATACTTCTCGCATGTATAGCGTACAGTGACACCAAGCTCGGGTCCTATGAGCATGCTCTGTTGTACCCGGGGCGAGAATGTTACGCTGTTCATCACTATACCCCCGTTCACGCCAATTGCCAGGTCGGAACGGTATTCTCCCACCTGTGCAGATGCAAAGATGGGAACAAGGCATAGCAGCAATATGTGTATTATGCGATTCTTCATGTCTGCAAAGGTACGATTAAGTGAGCGAAATTCCAAACTTGTTTGAGAATTTCCGAACGTTAGTACCTTCGAGGCGCAGCCTCAAAGTACGATTAAGTGAGCGAAAAAGCAAAAGATTTTTGATTTTTCCGAGCGTTAGTACCTTCGAGGCCCAGCCTCAATGTTACGAATAAGTGAGCGAAATTTAGAGGCGTATTTTCCTCCGTTTAGCCATTCAGCGTGACGCGTGACAAGCGTGACAGCAAAATGAAGGCTGTGTGATGGTCGTTCTTTGTCTACTCTCCCTTATATATAATGTATATAATAATAGAAAGTATATAATAGTTGTATAAGATTATATATACATTATTACTATTATATATCTAATAATTAATAGTATAATATAAGATTATATATATACATTACTACTATTATATATATACATCTATAATAAATAGTGGTGAGTTTATATGACTTTACCCTAAAAAAAGTGGCGCACCCTAAATAAACAGAGGGTACGCCACTTTTCTTTACAGAGTTTCATTTACTCCTTATCAATCTTTTCCATCATATGCTGGCAGTAGTTGCAATAACCGCCATTGTCTAATGCTTCAAGCATTTCACACCAAGGAATATCACAGCCGCATCTTTGACATTCCTTAATTACATTGTTCTCTATTGCCTTATCAAAGACAAATTTTTGTTTGTCGGACAAAGTGTCATATCCCTTGTCGAGCATTCTCTTGGCAATACCAGCCTCTTTCTCATCCAAACGACCAGAACCTATCAAGTCTTGAACAAAGCCTTCAAAATCTTCCTCAAAAATTCTTTCTTTTTTCATACTAATAAACTAAATCATTTCCACTTTTCCTAATTCAAATAACACACTACTGTCCGTTATCTTTTCAACTTCGGACATCCCCAAGTATAAACGAGTATAATCGGGTGCGGTAAGAGCAAGTTTATCACCAATCACTTCTCTCACTGAATAGGCTTTTGCCTTATTACCTATGGGGTAAACCCAATCTAAAACACTTATCATTTTTGTTTAATTTTGACGGATTAGACAATTCTGTCCCTTTGCTACTGCAATAGCAAGGGGACACTCTTATATATACAAATAGTATGCCAATCAGAGATTTATGACAAAATGTCGTAGCAAGGTTTTAGGTTATATAAACATATGGAATTATGGACGAATCAAGAATTATCATAGATTGGAATGAGCAAGGAGATGGCTCATATGACATAAGGGTTGTAGGATACAGAAATTTCAAGCAACATTTCTCAGAAGCATTCTACTCTATTGAAAGACCGATGTCAGTACTTTCTGTTAGCGACAGCAGTATCAGTGGCGAGGTTGCTTGTAATTCAGCGACAATCACACTTCTGAAACATCTTCTGAACATTATCGGTAACGGAGTAAAAACGAAAGGACATATATTCACAGAGAAAGAATTGAACCTAAAATTCCCATTTGTGGACTTAATAGCCATTGAGAGGTTTGAACAAATCACTGGCTTGAGGTTTGACCATAGCAAATTCAATAACCTTAAAGAGTTTCAAGAGTATTTTGCTAAATGGTTAGATTTTCAACGCAAATAATTTCATTATTTTATCATAAAGCGAATAGTTTTAGGTGGTATATCAAAGAAATTCCGTACTTTTGTAGTGTCTTTTGGGACAATGTTAGAAAAATATAGAGAAAGTGCCTCATTTCTTGTGAAATCGCCAAATTAAAACAAAGAATACACGAGGCACGGAGCAGTTCATATGCGTGGGCTGCCTATCCGTGCGTGTATTCAGGTGTTTGGCGGTACCTACAAGGATGCAAGGTGGCAGTCCACTTTCTTTTACTAATAAACATTGTAAAATTCTCTAATCGTCTGCCCACGGAGAGCCTTGTAAAATTCGCCATTATGAAAAAAGTATTAGTTGCGTTTATGGCTGTATTTTTTTGCAGTCTAAGTGCGTGGGGACAAACATCTGTAGCCACTATCGGTAGAGCAGTAACCCAATGTAATGATTTTGCTTTTGCAAAGAATCTGCTAACGGGTGACGGACTTGCTTATGATGAAACTAAAAGCAATAAGAATTACGCTAAATTCTACAATCCAAAGGCTCAATATGCAGATAAAGCATTATTCGTTGAGGTTTATAAGTTAAGTGGTAGCAATAAGATTGAGAAATGTGTAATCACATTTTACAAC
>JAZRIA010000202.1:0-7560 GCA_045645045.1 Bacteroidaceae bacterium
ACGCTTGCAAAACCTTTACTCTGGGTGTGAGTGAACGTTTTGCACGTCTGCAACGGTCTTACTCAGGGCGTGAGTGAACGTTTTGCACGTCTGCAAAAGTTTTACTCAGGGCGTGAGTGAACGTTTTGCACGCTTGCAAAAGTCTTACTCAGGGCGTGAGTGAAGGTTTCGCACGTCTGCAAAAGTCTTACTCTGGGCGTGAGTGAACATTTTGCACGTCTGCAAAAGTGTTACTCTGGGCGTGAGTGAACGTTTTGCACGTTTGCAAATAGGGGATGCACCACATGTAGGCACATCCCCTGTTCTGTAATTATTGCATCTGCGAGGTGCTTTCGCTGTCGTCACCCTATTGAGGCGTGTTTGAAGCGCTCAAGATGGGGTTATTGCGGATAATATTCGCTCATATTGTTCTGATAGAGGTTTCCGTAGTAGTCTGGGTTATATACCATCACGTGCGAACCGCTTGTCTTGTCGAAGGCATGGAGGTAGAGATTGTAGAGAATCGTCTGCGGATTGCGCTCCAACTGTGACAAGATGGACGAGGTGAAGGTGTTGGAGAGATACACCTGAAGTTCGTTGTCGAAGGCTGCGGCCTTGGAGGTTTCGTATGGATTGGCGGCGGTCATCAGCAACAAACCTGGGATGCCCGTACAACCCTGTGCCACGCTGCCCGAATAACAGGTCTCAATGATGGCAAACATCTTGCGGAACTGCATTTCGGAGAACATGGAACGGGCAAAGTCGGCACTCACGTCCTCCGTGTCTTTCCATTCCCAACCTTGCTGCGTGCCGTGTCCGCTCCAGAAGAAGAGCACATTGTCGTTCGCACTGCTGCGCAAGGTTACGGGAAACTCCTCAGAGGGTTCGCCCGTCAGTATCTGTTTCAGGTCGTTGAGGGTAAGGTCGCCCAAGCGGTAGTCAATCTGCACACCTTCATACAGGTTTTTGCCCGACACTTCTCTGCGCACCACGCCCTGCAAGGGGTTGCGTTCGTTATGGGCAATATCGTCAGCAAGAATCAGGAGGATGTGGTCGTCGTCATACCCTTTCGCTTTCAGATGCTGGTACATGCCCAACACATCTGCCTGATGGCGATAGTTTTTCCACCCTTCGGAGGCTGCCACGAGCACGGCATAGTTGTCCTGGAGTTCGGGGTAATGGATGGTGTTGCCATTTCCAGTCATATCTTGCATGTGCTGCTTCTTCCATTCCCAAGCGGCAATGGGCGACGAAGCATTTCCATCACTGTTACGACTATAGTAATCGACAATCACCATCTTTCCCTTGTACGTAATCCAATGGGCATACGATGTGGAGCGGATGGTGGTGTAATATTCCGAATTAAAATCCAGTGTACCCGTTGCACCGCTCAATGCGGGTGTTCCGCCTGCCATGATTTCATGATAATAATTGGAAATCATACCCGTAGTCCACCCTCCTTGCGAGACTGCTTTCGCGTTCAGCAAAGCAGCTATCGCCTTGTTCAAATCCGCTTCGTTGTTTTGTTCCGCCCAGATGGTTGCAAGAGTTGTGATGAGCACGGTGTCATACACCTCCGCCTCGCCAGCATAAGGAACTCTCCCGAACAGAGCTTCATAGGATACATTGAAACCTGAGTTGGGATGACTGGTAGGCGCCAGTCCGGAAATATAATCTACTGGTTCGGAAACGTTCAGGATGGCCTTGTTGTATGCCTTGTCCGTAAACATCAAAGCAATGGAGCGCCCAGATTCTGAAGTGTAGAGGAAGTTGTCAATATAATTCTGTACAGGTATGACATCCTCCACAGCGGCAGGTACACACACTAAAGCTTCTGCGCCACTGTCAGTAATTTGCCTCAAGCAAGCGTCCAGTTCGTTGGCGTTTTTATAAGTAACGATGCAGACGGGTTCCATGTCGAGTTCCACCGCCTGGAAGGCAAACCAGTCCACAAACGTCTGACCGTAGATATCATCTGCCGCCAGTAGCGCCACCTTCTTAAGTTCTGGATTCTCGTTGCTAAGACAGGACAGCATGATTTCACTCTGCGAGATGTCCGTTTCGCACAATCCCCAGAGGAAACCGCGATGTCCGAAGATTCGGGGCAGTTCCTGTGAAGTAGAGAAGGTGAACAGCGGTTTGATGTTCTCCTTTTTTCTGGCAAGGGCAAAGGCCATTTTCTGCGTATTGGCAGAGACATTGCAACCAATGATGCTGCGGATGTCCTCGCGTTCGGAAAGCGACACTCCCGCTTCAGTGAGGTTCGCCGATTCTTCGTCCACCCATTCATAAACCACCTTTACTCCGATATTTGCTTTGCGGATGTTTTCCGCCGCCCAATTCAGGGCATTATTCCAAATAGGTTCACGGTCCTTTGCCGGGAGAACCACAGCGATTTTCACCTCCTTCAACGCTGTTGTATCTTCTACTATTGTCTGCGTTTCTTCACACGACTGAAGGGTGCCTATGCATAGCAGAACAACAATAAGACTATTGATGAGTTTCTTCATAGCGCTGCTCTATTTCTACAATACGATTCCTGACGTCTGAAATATCCAAAAACAAATCCTCCGTAACTCCTTCTGAAAATACCATTCCCTCATATCCCGATGAATAGGTGAATTTCTGATGCTGCGGAATGTCCTTGTTCTGCAATAGGTCTCTAAGTACATCTTCAACAACCCAGTCCATATGCTTCACAACCGAAAATAGGATCATAAATGATAAGAACCTCATGTCGTCGTCCATACCTACTGCCAATTGCATATGCTCACGCGAGAAGCGGTACAATCCTTTATTCGACGCCCCGGCTGCCGAGAAGTGGTACATGTAGTTGCCTTTCTGCTCCATACAATACTGATAGGCTTCGTCCTGCATGTGGTAACCACCATCGGCTGCATCGCTGAGGTAGTGCACATCGCATCCGTTGCCACCTGCCGCCAGGTAGCCATCGCGATAACCATCCACCGCACGCTTCACCTGTGGGTCGTGCGGATTGGCAGCAATCACTAAAGCTTTCTGCTCCACACCGTAATTATCCAGCACACTGGTTGCCCCTGCCAGATAACTTGCGGCATAGCAACCCACGCTGAAGGTGTAGATACCCTCGCGCTGTCGGTCGGTTTCAAACATCAGCACATCCTTTCGAGAGTCTTCTGGAAGGGCAAGCTCATCCAACAAATATTCGTACTCGCTGCCTGAAAAGACGAAAATCGAACGGTTGCATCCGCTACTCAGGGTGTCGGCAACCCAGTCTTCATAGATGCGGATGCCCTGCTCTTTTTCTTCAGGAATATGGATTGCCAGCGTGAAACCATACTGAGCCGCAGCTCGTTGAAGTCCACGCAGAATCTTGTCGTTATACCCTTGGTCGCCCAAACCTTTGGGCGAAAGAACGACTTCCACCTGTGCGGGGGTAGGCGCAAAAACAAGTTCCTCCTTCCCGCACCCCGTAAGCAGGATGAGGAAGAAGGAAATCACGATACACGTATTTGTAAAACGCTGTTTCAATGTCATAAACTACTTTCCTGCTGAAGGAACAATATGGATTTGCATATATCGGAATCTTGGGGTTAAAAAATCTCTTGCATTTACTTCACATATTTTACCTACATGGTCATCAAGGTCCAATATCTTGAGGTAATCAGCTGAGGGCGTTAGTCTTTCCTTCACACCCAACACAAATTCCGAGTTACCTGTGGTAGCATTAAAATTATCCCAAAAACCTTTGGCAGGGCTCCATTGATAGCCCCTTTCGTCCATTTCTACCAACATGTCTTTCCAGAAAGCTTGGTTCTTGTTGTAGAAATCAAGCACCTTCTGCGCTTCGGGTTCTGTCGGGAGATAATTTGTTGCCGCGTACTGGTATTTACCGATTAGCCCATCAAGATAAGCCACTAAATATGGATGGTGCAATTTATTATTATCATCAGGGCAGAGCCATACTAAAATGGCTTCCTCATGATCCACATTGCCTTGAATACAATAGAAGGGCAGAGAAGACAATTCGGGTTTGTTTAAATATGGACGATCAAATCCATCCTGACTCCACTCCAAACGATAACTATTGAGGTGATAAATCTGACCAGTTATATACGTGGGAATCGTTACATTCTCTGGCCATGAATCAGTATCAATAAAGTTCACCGTGCTCACTTGCTTCAAGGCAGTTTCATCAGTCACAGTCATGCGTGCCACTACGCCTGCCTCGCCCTCTACGGCACGAAACTTTGCACAACCCTGCGCCGCGCCTTCAGCGTCGGTGAGGTGATAGTCATAACCGCCTTCAACCTTTGTTGCCTCCTTACCGGGTGCTACCCAACTGAGGAAAATCCTCTCGGCTGTGCCATAGCCGGCAACAGGTGCTGAGAGCACGGTGGGTTCAGATTCGTCGAGTGGTTTGCCATAGATTCTGCGGATAACTTCGTTGTTGCTATCCACCACAACCAGACTACCCTGCAACCATGACAATGCATCGTATGCCTCAATGGGACTTTGGTCTGCGTCCGACATGGGGTCGTATTGTCCTTCTTCAGGAGTCTTAGGCGCATCGTCGTCATCGTCGCACGATGTCAAGGGCACTGCAGCGATGGCAACAGACAGGAGTATATAAAACCAATTCTTTTTCATATACATTCTTATTGAATCACTTATAGGTTCTTAATTACTCTACGTATGGCGGAACGGTGTTGATGTGTATATAGCGGTATTGGAAATAGGTGCCTTCTAACATTGTCCAATCCATTTTAGCTTTTTTTTCATACAGATCCAAGCAATGCAATACTTGTATGCCAACTAACGGCGTTGTCTTGTAACCGATCATAAACTCTGAGTCACCGGTTGCATTTGGCCAGTCTTGAGCGCTCCACTCATATCCCAATGCATCCATCTCTTTCAACATGTTGTTCCAGAAAGCTTGATTGTTGTTATTATAAAACTCTATCACCTTTTCTCCTTCTTCCAAAGTTGCAAGATACTCCAAGGCATATTTATAGTAATAGGTTCGTGGATGTTGCAATACGTCATCAGCGTCAGGAGAAAGCCAAATCAAGAGACCCTCCTTGCCATCCGTATTGCCCTGGAGGCAATAGAAGGGAAGAGATGTCTTTGAAGTAGGAGTAACGAATCCATAGCCGATAAAAGTGTCTCTCCATTTCAACACATAATCATCCATATAATAGATTTTGCCAGCTTCGTATTTTGGTGTGGCTGCATTTTCAGGCCAAAAATCAGTATCGACAAAATTAACCTCGCTTATCTGCTTGAGGTCGGTACCTGGTGCCACGGTCATGCGCGCAACTATGCCATGCTCGCCCTCTACGGCACGGAACATAACACAGCCTTGGGGCCTGTCCACTTCGTCAGTGAGATAATAGTCGTAACCGCCATCTACCTTAGTTGCCTCTTTCTGGGGTGCCACCCAATCGAGGAAGAGCGTTTCAGCTGTCGCATAGTCTGCAACTGGCACTGAGATAACAGTGGGCTGAGATTCGTCCAAAGCTTTACCATAGACTCTGCGAAAAATTTCGCCGTCGTCGTCTACTACAACAAGACAACCCTGCAACCATTCCAAAGCATTGTAACCGGTTATCTCTATACGATCCTTATCCGAATCCGAGTTGTGCAGGCCATCTTCTGTCTTGGGCATATCATCGTCATCACTGTCGCACGATGTCAAGGGCACCGCTGCGATGAACATTGACAGGAGTATGTAAAACCAATTCTTTTTCATCTTTCCCATTAATATCTTTAAAGGTGGATTCTATTTATTAGCTTAGTTAAACTTCTATTTTCCGGCAAAGCTAAAGAATAGAATCCACCTTAACACTTCTAAAGACTGGATGGTTTGATCAACAATTCCCAACGCGAAGCAGGAATAATGATGATTTGCATGTATCGATATTTCATGGGTGTTTCTGCCATGATGTCTGTAATCTTACCAGGGCGGCTATCGAGGTCCAAACATTTGATGAGAGGTCCCCAGAAACCACCATCGCTATGGCTGTTGAGCAGGAATTCATCATCACCGGTAGTGAAGCCGCCCCATTGAGCACTCCACTGGAACCCTAATTTATCCATTTCTTTCAACATGTATTCCCAATTGCCTTTGCTCGTCCTGTTGAAGACATCAAGCACCTTTTGGGCCTCAGCCTCAGAGGGGAGGAATCGCAGTGCGTTGGTATCAAGATAGTCTTTTCCTGTCACGTTGGTATGCTCCGCATTATAATCCGGTGCGATCCAAATCAGGATGGCTTCTCGTCCGGGGATATTGCCTTGGATACAATAGAATAATTCTTTACTCTTTACCGGTCTAAGGATATACTTATTGTGATAATATAAGTGCTGCCATTCTAAGTGAGTTGTTTCCAACTCGTAAATTCCGCCCATACTGTAGAGAGGATATTCGTCATTTTCGGGCCAGAGCTCATAATGGATGAATTTTACTTCCGACACTTGCTTTAAGTCGGTACCTTCAACCACCGTCATGCGAGCAATCACGCCGTCTTCGCCTTCTACGGCACGGAGCGAAACGCTACCCTGCGCGTTGCCTTCGGCATCGGTGAGGTAGTAGTCATAACCGCCCTCCACCTTGGTAGCTTCCTTACCGGGCGCTACCCATCCGAGGAAGATTGTTTCAGCATCTGCAAAACTGCTGACAGAGATTGAAAGCACGGTGGGTTGAGATGCATCGAGGGGCTTGCCGTAAATTCGGCGAACCACTTCGCCATTCTCATCGACTACGGCAAGATAGTTCTGTAACCATTCCAACGCATTGTAACCGGTAACGGGCACCTGGTCAGCGTCGGATGTTGGGTCGTGCTGGTCAATCACAGGTTTCGTCACATCGTCGTCGTCACTATCGCACGAAGTCAATGACATTGCTACAACAGTCATTGATAGGAGTATATAAAACCAATTCTTTTTCATATTTTTGATTCTTTAATTGGGTTCTAAATTAATTTGCTGGTGGGAAAATACGAACGCGCAAGTAGCGGTATCTGTAATCATCGTCTAATTCAATGTCGCAGATTCTGCCCAACTCGTCGTCTTCATCGTTTTGGTCGAGGTCCAGGCATTTAATCAATTTCTTCTCGGAATTATATTCGTTAAGGAGGAACTCATCGTTGCCGGTTGTCCAAACTCCGTATTTCCAACTCCATCTGAGGTTTCTCTTATTCATCTCTGCCAACATCTTGTTCCAGAAGCGGATGTCATCGTTGAAGATATCAAGCACCTTTTGCGCTTCGGCTACAGTGGGAAGGTATTTATATGCCTCAGGGTTTACATAGTATTGTACGTAAGGGTGAGCGGCTACGTCATTCTCGTCGGGAGAGAGCCATATCAAGATGGCATCCTCGCCATGCGTATTGCCCTGAATGCAATAGAAGGGCATTTGTTGGTAAATAGGACCTTGAAAATCCCATGTTGAATCAACCCCCAAAAATTTATCCCAAAAAGTTTCATCCGTCGTCCAGCTTAAGTTATAATCATTGAGAATATAGACATTGCCCTTGGTGTAACTGGTATAGACTAAATTTTCGGGCCAGAGGTCGCTGTCAATGAAGCGCACTTCGCTCACTT
>JAZRIA010000203.1:0-11538 GCA_045645045.1 Bacteroidaceae bacterium
ACATGGCTACGATCCGACTTTTCCTTGGGCATAGTACACATTTATTTTATGGGATAATATGCAACAATAGTTTGGGTGATGACGGTACGGCTATAATCAGAAAGCCTTTTTCAATGAAATTTTGTTCCAGCAGAGCATGGATAGCAAGTCCCTGTGCATGAATAGAGGTTATATTGTCTTGCCTTTGCCAATACGTCGCCTTCGTGCCATCGATGCGACATTTGTTTATTTGGGATTTCACATTTTTATTTATACCTTTGTCGCTGATATGAATTGAATATAACAACACATATATATGGGTAGAAAAAAGTTTTCACAACGAGAAATAGAGATAATCGGAAAGTTGTTGCGTCGAAAGATGGCGGGGACTCGCTTTCAACAGAAGATGGTGAGGCATACCTTGCGAACCACTTTTGAATTCAATATTGCAGATTTTAATATCCAGGGCAAGGCCTTTGGCCCCGAAGACTTGGACGAATGCGTTCGCAAGGGACGCATACAGATACTTGACGATGCCACCATCGAGGCCATGAAGCAAAGACATGCAGAAAAACGTTTGCGTGACGAGCAATTGCGTCAAGCTGATGCCGTGGCAGAGGGCGAGATAGTGGACTGGCAGGAGGTACAGCGTCAGTGGGACGAATACTATGCCCAGCACCCCGAGGACGCTCCACAGACGGACGGGAAGGCAGAATAAGACTTCGCAGTTCCTCATACTTCAGAAGGATACTTTTCTCAGAACTATTCAATGGAAAACAAACATATTGGACAAATATGATAAGCATAGATGCCGACAAATGCACCCGATGCGGTAAATGCCAGAAGGTGTGTCCTGCCTTTATTCCTGTGGTGGAAAAAGATACGGATTTAGCATTGCGCCACCCTGAGGTATGTATTGGATGTGGACATTGCGTTGATGTGTGCCCAACAGGAGCTTTTCTTAATAGCAAGTTCCCCGAGGGCAGTGTACACCCTATCCGAAGAGAGCTGTTGCCATCGCCCGAGAGTTTGATGGAGCTGATACGGTCGCGCCGAAGCAATCGTACTATCACTTCCAACCCCATTCCCCAGGATTCGCTCAAGATGATTGTCGAGGCAGCGCGTTATGCTCCTACGGCACAGAATAGCAGGCAGGTGCATCTGCATCTCATTGCCGATAAGGAACTTTTGCATAATGTTGAGGCTGAGAATCTCCGTTTCTTCATGCGCCTTTCGCGCATCATGCTCTTTCCGCCAATAAAGGCAATATTCAAACCATTTCTGGGCAAGCTTTACGACGAGGTGCCAACGCTGATGGCTATGAACGAACAGTTCAAGCTGGGACAGCACCCCTCGATATGCAATGCCACCGCTTTGCTTGTATTTTCTGCACCTAAGGGTTATGCCTTTGGTCCGCAGGATTGTAATCTGGCATACCAGAATGCCTCGTTGATGGCAGAGTCATTGGGGGTGAGCCAAGTGTATATGGGGGTTGTGCAGACAGCGATGTACATGATGGGTAGCAGACGTGCTTCACGAATATTGGGCATGCCCAAGGGACATAAGCCTTTTGCCATCATGGGATTGGGTATGCCGGCATTCAGATATGCAAAATACACCGATAGATAACAAACATACCAAAAAATATTACTATGAAATTAAGACTGTTTCTGTTGACCCTTTTCTTGGGTTGTTTTCAGATAGCAAATGCCGCAACAGATGAGTCTCAGCCACAGGCTGTGGTGGATCTAATTAAGCGTATTGCAGGCGAGAAGGGGGCAGAGAAATTTGTTTTTGTTCTTGAAGGAACAATTTCGGCAGATGAGGGAGAACGTTTTTCTATTGCCTCAAATCAGGGCAAGGTGCAAATCAAGGGTAATAGTATCAGTGCCATCACCACGGGATTAGGGTGGTACTTGAATTATTATGCCAATGTAAATATAGCATGGAATGCTCTGAACGAAAAGGCCGAGGGACAACCATATGTGAAACTATCGCAATTGCCATTACCGGAAAAGGAGGAGATTCGTACTAGCGATGCCAAATACAGGTATTTCTTCAACTACTGCACCTTTGGGTACTCTATGACCACATGGACATGGAAGCGTTGGCAACAGGAAATAGACTGGATGGCGTTGCATGGCATCAACATGCCTTTGCAGATTGTGGGCCTAGAGGAGGTGTGGCGCAAGTTACTGACTATGGAAGAGGATGGTAAGCGCAAATATAACTATACCGATGAGGAGGCCAAGGCCTTCGTGCCAGGTCCTGCCTTTACGGCATGGTGGGGCATGAACAACCTGGAGGGGTGGGGCGGTACTGCTTCCGGAACTCTGAACGGAGGTACATGGGATGGTGCTGGTGGCGTGCAGGACGATGCATGGTATGTGCGTCAGCAGAAACTGGCAAAGAAAATACTGGATCGCCAAAGGGAATTGGGTATACATCCCGTACTGCCAGGATTCTCGGGTATGGTGCCTGTCAACTTCACCGAGAAGACCGGTGTGCCCACCGATGCCAATGGCGGCAAGTGGGCTGGGGGATTCCAGCGCCCTCGCATCATAGATCCTACTTATGAAGGCTTTGCCACAATAGCCGCAGATTATTACACCTGTCTGAAGGAGGTTATGGGCGAGAGCCAGTACTACTCTATGGACCCCTTCCATGAAGGTGGCGCAATCTCCAGCGGCAAGTATGCCGAAGCATATCGTGCCATTTACGATGCTATGGAGGCGGCCAAGGGCGGTTCGCAGTGGGTGATCCAGCAATGGCAATGGGACGGAAACCAAAGGAAGTCCATCAATGCCGTGCCGGCAGGCCGGCTTATAGTGCTCGACCTCTTCTCTGATGGCCGTCCTGCCTTTGACCACTACAACGGCTATGCTCAGCAGGATGCGGTGTTCTGTGCCATACCCAATTTTGGCGGACGTTCCGGTCTTATGGGCAGGTTGAACAACCTTACGGACAACTATTTCTCCTATAAGGCCAAGTATGGAAGCATCAAGGGCATAGGCGCAGCCCCAGAGGCCATAGAACAGACGCCCGTAACCTACGACCTTCTGTTCCAATTGCCATGGATGGGAAAGAAACCCGACGTGAAGCAATGGGTAAGGGAGTATGCCACGGCACGCTATGGCACGCAGAACGAGGAGGTGGCGCAGGCATGGGAACTGCTTCGCCAGAGTGTGCTGAACTATGGTGCCGATGCCATACAGGGGCCCGTGGAGGACGTATGGGGTGCACGCCCAAATCTGGATGCAAGACCTGCCAGTACCTGGGGCAAGACGCTGAGCCATGCCGGTGGCACATACACTCCGGAACGCCGGCAGATGGTGATAGATGCTGTATACAGGTTGCTTGCGGCGGGGAAATCCATCAAGTTGAAGAAGGGTTCAGTGTCAGAAAGCAACTACCGTTACGACCTTGTGGAATTCGTCGGTGCGGTGATGGCTGACTATGCCTACGAACTGCTTCTTGGAATAAAGGCTGCCAAAGAGGCGGCTGGGGCAGGCTTTGCCACAGATGCCACGTACATAACTCGCCGTGATGCATTCCTGGAGCTCTTGGCGGATGTGGACGACTTCAAGGGAACCAATCTCAACTTCCGCTTGGGCAAATGGACCCAGGAGGCGCGTGATGCTGCATCAGAGGTAGAGGGGGCAACAACGGCAACCGCCGACTGGTACGAGTTCAATAATGCCCGTACGCTCATTACCACATGGTCAAGTCCAAACACCAACCTCAACGACTATTCCTATCGTTCATGGCAAGGACTGCTGAAGGACTTCTACCTGCCTCGATGGAAATCGTTCTTCGATAATGGATGCAAGTCTGCCAACTATGGTTTCTTTGAATGGAACTGGGCACATGGCATGGAGCATAGCGTTGGGCAGACGGAGGTGAGCACTGTGCGCCTGGGCAAAAAGCAGAAAGGCTATTCCTACAGTCCAACTCCAAAGGGCAATACCATGAAACTGGCAAGGAAACTGCTGGACAAGTATATCGTCCCCGTTAATGTGAGTGATGGCACGTTCTATGCTTACCGCCATCTGGAGAATGATGTGCTTGGCTTTGACATATCTACCTATATAGGTGGGAAGATAGACTTGAGCAAGATTTTCGGACGATTAAAGAAAGCTAGGATAGAGGGTACTTTTATTGATAATAAATCAGGCAAACTTAACGAGGTGTGCATAAAGCCCGCTACGCCATTAGGATTGCATACCATGTCTGTTGTTCTTGAAGATTCTACAAGATTCAATATTAAGGTAGCGATAAAGAATATGCGACCAACCCCCTTGATTCACCCAACAGCTACGCAAGCATTATGATTATACGACAGTCACACCATGGACAACGGATTGCAGAATATCTGCATTCCGTGCCTTTTGCTGTAGATCCGCAGGAACTGTATACGGCAGAAACGCTGTATAGCGGACTTGACCTTTCACGTCCCGAAACTTTTTCTCAGTGCTATGACCAGCAGGTCTATAATCACTATCTGGCACAGGGCAAGGTTACGGACAGCCCGCTGGAGTCTTTGGCACGCAACCTGCATGACTTCTGTATTATGCAGAGAACCAAACGCCTGCTTGCACGATATGACAAGTGCCAGGTGGTGGCAGTTATGGGAGGCAATGCCATGAGGCGCGACGATGCTGCTTATGAAAAGGTGGCGCGCATCAGCAAGGCACTTACAGAGAAGGGCTCGCTGATGGTTTCCGGAGGTGGTAGCGGTGCTATGGAGGCAACTGGCTTCGGTGCATGGATGGCTGGGCGCAGCGAGGAGGAATTCCGAGAGGCGCTTTCCCGACTTGCCTCAGTACCTGTGCAGGAGAGCCATAACTATCTTGCCGTCTCCTTTGGAATCTTGCACGACTATCCTCAGACCAAGTATACGAACCTTAGCATTCCCACTTGGCTCTACGGGCATGAATGGACATCCCCCTTTGCCACGCACATTGCCAAACTGTTTGAGAACAGTGTACGCGAGGACACCTTGCTTACCATAGCATATGGCGGCATCATATATGCTCCGGGACGTGCCGGCACCATACAGGAGGTGTTTCAGGAGGCGGTACAGAACCACTACTTGACGTTTGGTTTTGCCAGCCCCATGGTCTTCCTTGACACGGAGTTCTGGTCAAAGACCACACCATTCTATCCCCTCCTTGTGGACTTGCTGCACAAGGGCATCTACAAGAACCTCTTGTTGTCGTTGACCGATGATGTTGATGAGGCAGTAAAAACCATAACGGACTTTCAGCAGATGATAGGAAAGCAGAATGTATGATAAACAACAAGAGGTCGCTGTTGGGCGACCTCTTGTTTGCTTATGAGATTGTTATCAGTTGTTCATAGCCAGACAGTTGTACATGTGCATACGTGCTGTCTCAATACCATCTGCATCAAGGGTGATGTCCATTACATCTCCATTGTTCAGGAACAACTGTGCATTGTTCTCGTCAACAATCTTGATCAGGTTTGTTACCTGGTCAGCATACTCTGCACTCCAGATCTGCTCCTTCTCGTCAAATACGAGGTTCATGGAATTGCTGCCGTCTGTCAGGCAATAACCGTTCTCCAGAGTCTTCACCTCAATTTCCTGACCCTTGCTGTTCTTGATAACCTTTGTCTCGCCAGCGTCAGCCAAAGTCTTCTTGCCTGTCCAGAATTCTATAGAGTTTATGACCAAAGCATCAGCCAAAGCAGCGAGTTCATATACGGGAACAATGCAGAAAGCCACGAAAACAAGTTCGTTGACCCACTTGCTGCCGATGTTGTCATTGTAGTTCTTCAACTTTGTTGTCAGCTGGAAAGAGCCGATACAAGAAGAGAACAGGATAGATGCAGCTACCAGCATTACAGAGAAGTTAATGATCTTCTTCATAATAATAATGTTTAAAAGGTTAATAATGATGTTTTGTTCTATATTATCTGTTCCAGTTCCTTGACGTTGCGTGTTACTTCCTCGTCGGAGACCTCAAGGTCGAACAGGTTGCCGGCAAGGTACTGGGTGTAGGCTGCCATGTCGATGAGGCCGTGGCCAGAAAGGTTGAACAGGATGACTTTCTCCTCACCAGTCTCCTTGCATTTTTCTGCTTCAGCAATGGCGGCGGCAATGGCATGGCACGATTCGGGGGCAGGGATAATGCCTTCTTCCTTGGCAAAGAGCAGACCTGCCTTGAAAGTTTCGGACTGTTTCAGGTCGACAGCTTCCATGTAGCCATCCTTCATAAGTTGCGAGATTATCACACCGGCACCATGGTAGCGCAGGCCGCCGGCGTGGATGTTGGCCGGCATGAAGTTGTGGCCCAGGGTGTACATGGGCATCAGTGGAGTCAGACCGCTAAGGTCGCCAAAGTCGTACTGGAACTGACCGCGTGTCAGTTTAGGGCAACTGGCTGGTTCGGCGGCAATGAAACGTGTCTTGCGCTCGCCACTGAAGACATGGCGCATGAAGGGGAAGGAAATGCCTGCAAAGTTGGAACCGCCACCGAAGCAGCCGATAACTATGTCGGGATATTCTCCTGCCATCTGCATCTGCTTCTCTGCCTCCAGGCCTATGATGGTCTGGTGCAGGGATACGTGGTTCATGACGGAGCCAAGCACATACTTGCAATTAGGCGTGGTCATGGCCAATTCTACAGCCTCGGATATTGCTGTACCCAAAGATCCATTGTTGTTGGGGTCTACGGTGAGCACGTCCTTGCCGGCACGTGTAGACATGGAGGGAGAGGGAGTGACTTGCGCGCCGTAGCTCTGCATGATGGCACGGCGGTAGGGTTTCTGCTCGTAACTGATCTTTACCTGATAAACAGCTGCCTCCAGACCGAACACCTTGGCGGCATAGCTAAGGGCGCATCCCCACTGACCAGCACCGGTCTCGGTGGTAATGTTAGTGACTCCCTCCTGCTTGCAATAGTAGGCCTGCGCCAGGGCGCTGTTCAACTTATGGCTGCCTATGGGGCTGACGCTCTCGTTCTTGAAATATATGTGTGCCGGAGTGCCAAGAGCCTTTTCCAGACCATAGGCACGTACCAGAGGAGTGCTGCGATAATACTTGTACTGCTCGCGCACAGCCTCGGGAATGTCTATCCATGCATGCTCCTGGTCCATCTCCTGTCGGCTTGCCTCCATGGAGAAGAGCGGGAACATATCTTCGGGGGTCATAGGTTTCTTAGTCTTGGGATCCAGCATTGGCATGGGCTTGTTGGGCATGTCAGCCTGGATGTTGTACCACTGTGTGGGTATCTCCTCTTCGCTTAGGAAGAAGCGCTTTTGCGTGCTCATATTTATTGTGTGTTTGTGTCGTTATTATTCAGTTAAGACGGTACATTCCGCCGGGAATCATACGCACTATACCTTTCATCTCCATCGTGAAGAGCAGGCCGCTGAGCCTGCCTGCAGGTATGCCTGTGCTGACGGAAATGATGTTCAGTTGCAGGCGGTCCTTGTTGCGCAGGGCTTCCACGACGAGCTGCTCTTCGTCGGACAGTTCGGGGAACAGTTCCTGCTGTATGCCGTCAGCCAGTTGCTTCTGCCTAGCCTTGTCGTCCTCCCATCCCATGGCCCTGACAAAGTCTTCGGCGCTGGTAAGCAGAGCAGCGGTGTTGTTGGCTATAATTCTGTTGCAACCGTCCGACTGGGCATCTGTCATGCGGCCAGGAAAAGCAAAGACTTCCCTGCCGTAACTCTGTGCTATCTCTGCCGTTATGAGGCTACCTCCGCGTGAGGCGCTTTCCACCACTATCGTGGCATCAGAGCAGCCGGCCACTATGCGGTTGCGTTGCACGAAATAGCGTTTCTCTATGGTGGTGCGCGACATGAACTCAGTCAGCAGTCCGCCATGCTCTAGCATTTCTTTGGCAGTATTGCGGTGCAGAGTGGGATAAATCTGATCCAGTCCGTGCGCCAGCACGCCGATGGTCTCCATCCCGTTCTGCAGGGCCTGACGGTGGCACTGTACATCCACTCCATAGGCAAGACCGCTCATTATCAGAACGTCCGGACACAGATTAGCCAGTTCCCTGATGAAAACCTCGCACATTTGCCGGCCATAGTCGGTAATCTTGCGTGTGCCCACCATGCTGATTATACGCTTCTTGTTCAGGTTGCCCGTACCGCGATAGTACAGCATCATGGGAGCATCGTCGCACTCTTTCAGGCGCTCAGGGTAGCGCTTATCCAGAAAACCTATGCACTCCACCCTCACCTTCTCTGCCCATTCCATTTCCTCATTGCAACGTGGCAGGCAGGAGTCCATATAGGCAAGGTTCTCCTTCAGCGCCATGGTGGCATCGGGAATGGCATCCATGATGTTGTGCCTGTTCTCGTACACAGCCGTGGCGGTGCCCAGTGTTTCCACCAGCATCCTTTGTTGCGAGTAGTTCAACTTCGGAACCCTCGTCAGTGCCATCATGTACAGAGTCTCCTTATCCATTCTCCTTCATCAAATGCGAAATGTACTCAAAGCCGAAACGGCATTCCAGACATTTGGCGTGGTCGCAATATTCTTTCTTCAGTTGTATCAGGGCCTGGCTGTAGTATGCTGTGCCTACATTCATACCGCAGGTATTCCATTGCCTCAGTATGTAGTTCTTCTCACCGGGCAACTGTTCTAGAAATTCCACGGCACGTGTACGGTAGTTGTAGGTACCCAGGTGCAGGTCGTAGGCATAGAGCAGGTTTGCCACAGTGTTTATTATTATAAGTGTACGGCTACCCTTGCTGATGCCTGCCACGGCCAGTCTGTCGTCTATATCTTCAATCAAAGCGGCATCCATTATGCTGCTAAGTGTGCAGTTCCCCTCGTGAAAGAGTCTTGCCATCTGCCTGATGCGCACGTCGGGGAAGTTCTGCGGTCTGGTGCGCAGGTAGTGCCAGTTGGATGCAGCCATCGGCTCGGGCAGAGTGAACTTGTGGTTCAGGAACTTGTATTCCGCATGCATTTTGTTCCTCAGTTCCTCGTCTGCTATCTTGTCTATCAGCCCAGCAAGACCAAGAAACATGCACTCTACCTGAAACAGATTGTCGCGATGCTTTCTTGCAGCCGCAAGCGGAATACGTTTTGCCCACATCTCGAAGATGTCGCCGTTCAGGCCGAAACCGAAGTTGCGTGCCAAGGTTATGAAGGTGGTCTGCTCCCAGTCTCCGCGGCATTCCTTCAGGATGTCCAATATCCTTTTGGAGCGTGTCTCCATTCTTTCTGCCAGAAGGGCATCAAACCATGCATGTGCCTTGATAGGCTCTATTCCGGGCACAAACTTGTGGCATCGCGGATAGTCGGTAGTGCGAAGCAACTCTTCGTAGTTGTCCTTCACTTCCTGCGGTACGGTTATCACCACCTGTGGTACTGCCTGGCCGTTTTCTGTGCGGATTTCGCTATCGACATGTTCCACAACGTGAAGTATGGTGGTGTTGTAGACAGGGTCCGTGTGGTGCTTGTGCCTATTCCAGTCGCTGGAGCAGGAGTGTATCTCCACATTGCCTGCCCATACCATGCCGTCCACTCTGATGCGTGCATTGAGAAAGTCGGGACCTTGGTTGCCGTTGTGCTGACCTGGGTCCAAAATCTCTATCTCTGTACCGTCTGTCGTTGCCAGACTTCTTGACGGCAAAAGCTTATGCATCCATACATAGTGGAGCAGTTTCTCCATTTTTGCGTGTCATTTTGTTGGCAAAGATACGAATAAAAATGACATTTCGTTCACGGAGCGCGGATTTTCATGCTCACATCGTTGTACTTTCCCCAAAATCTTATAAATTAAGTTAATATTTTTGCTTATTCGCTCACTTATTCGTAATTTTGTGCGATTAAAGAAAAAATAAATATGAAAATAGCATTGATAGGATACGGCAAGATGGGCCGTATGATAGAAGAGATAGCCTTGGGGCGTGGTCACGAAATAGTTTCCATTATTGACATAGACAACCAGCAGGATTTTGACAGCGAGGCATTCAAGAGCGCCGATGTTGCCATTGAGTTTACCGCACCGCACACGGCCTACGACAACTACATGAAGGCGTTCAAGCATGGAGTGAAGGTGGTAAGTGGCAGTACTGGATGGATTCCCCAGCATGGCGAGGAGGTGAAGAAGATGTGCATGGAGCAGGGCAAGACCCTGTTCTGGAGTTCCAACTTCAGCCTTGGCGTAACAATCTTCCGTGCCGTCAATCGCTATCTGGCACGTATTATGAATGGTTTTGAGTCCTACACCCCTGTGCTCGAGGAAGTGCATCATATACACAAGCTCGACCATCCCTCTGGCACCGGCATTACCCTTGGCGAGGAACTTGTGGCCGAGGTGGAGCGCCTGAACGGTTGGGAGTTCGGCATGCTAACCAATCCCGACGGAAGCAAGGAGGGTACAGCCGAGGTTCCTGCCGAAAAGTTGCGTATAGACAGTATCCGCCGTGATGAGGTTCCCGGTATCCACTCCATTACCTGGGAGAGCGAGGCTGACTGCATTACCATTACCCACGATGCGCATTCCCGCAAGGGATTCGCCTTGGGTGCAGTACTGGCTGCCGAATACACCGCCAAGCACGAAGGACTGCTGACAATGTCCGACCTGTTCAAATTCTAAAACATATAGGATAATGAAGAAATACCAACCAAATAAGATTGACTGGATAAAGGGACTCGTGGCATGTGCTCTGTACATTGCCTTCCTTGTGTGGATACAGTCGTGGTGGGGTGTCATCGTACTGCCTTTCATCTTTGACGCCTACATTACCAAGAAGATAAACTGGGGCTGGTGGAAAGATCTGGAGGACCCTATCCTGCGTACAGTCATGTCATGGGTGGATGCCATCGTGTTTGCACTGGTGGCGGTTTACTTTGTCAACATCTACTTCTTCCAGAACTACACCATACCGTCCAGTTCTCTGGAGAAGAGTCTGCTGGTGGGCGACTATCTGTTTGTCAGCAAGATGACCTACGGTCCCCGTGTGCCTCAGACACCCTTGCATGCTCCCTTGTGCCAGCACACCCTGCCTATGGGCATCGGCAAGAGTTACATTGAGAGTGTGCAATGGGACTACAAGCGCGTCAGTCCCAAGAAAATCACACTGAACGATATCGTTGTCTTCAACTATCCTGCCGGAGATACCATAGCCTATAACTGGCAAAACACCGACTATTACCGTATGTGCAAGGAACTGTACATGTACAACATGGACGTGCCATCCAATCTGGACAGCATGTCGGCCTTGGAACAGTACCGTTTCTATAACTATGCCATTCAGGTGGGTAGCGACTATGTCAAGTCCGTTCCTGCCCAGTTTGGCAAGGTACAATGGCGTCCTGTGGACCGCAGGGAGAACTATGTGAAGCGTTGTGTGGGCCTCCCAGGTCAGACATTGGAAATACGCGACCATATCATCTATCTGGATGGTGTGGCAAACAAGGAACCCGAGGAAGTGCAGTACAACTACGACGTGGTGCTGAAGCAGCAAATCCCCCAGTCATTGATAGACGAACTGGGTATTTCTCATGAAGATCTGGAGGCCCGCAGGAACTTTGGAAACATGCCAATGACATCCAAGGTGAAGGCT
>JAZRIA010000204.1:0-1291 GCA_045645045.1 Bacteroidaceae bacterium
CAAAGGCACTTGCAAGCATTGATCTCAGCGGCGAACAGGGCCCCACGGGCGAAATCGGTCCTCAAGGTCCGCAGGGTGAACAGGGCGTTCAAGGCCCTAAGGGCGACACAGGTGCGCCTGGTGCCGATGGTGCAAAAGGTGAAAAGGGTGATACTGGCGCACAGGGTGAACCCGGTAAGGATGGTACTCCCGGCAAGGATGGCGTGTCTGCTACCCACTCTTGGAACGGCACTACGCTGACCATTACTTCTGCAAGTGGTACTTCCTCTGCCAATCTCAAGGGTGAGAAAGGTGACAAGGGCGATAAGGGCGACACAGGTGCAACAGGTGCAACTGGTGCGGCTGGTAAGGACGGAAAGACCCCTGTCAAGGGCGTTGACTATTTCGATGGCCTTCCCGGCACTCCCGGTCTGGATGGCGACGATGGTTACACCCCTGTCAAGGGTGTGGACTATTACACCGAAGATGACAAGGCAGAGTTCTCCCAGTACATTGCCAGCGAACTTGCAAAGCGTGGTCAGGTGAAGCCTGAATTCGCCAATTCTATCGCTGAATGCACCGACACCACGAAGCTGTATGTTCTGCCTAATGGCATGATTCATGCCTATATGCTGACGGAAAAGGAAGTTGCAACAGGTGGTTATAAAAACTGGCTTCCTCTTGCTACGGAAACATATAATGGCACTACTGTTTATGGCAATGGTAAGGGCTATGTAACCAATGTTCGTTTGTCATCGAGCGGTTCTGTAAGCGCAAGTGAAAACATGATTGCAACAGGTTTTATTCCTGCAACCGATGGTGCGAGAATTAGAACGGTTGGGTTTAGTCCTACCGAATCCCCGATGAACATATATGTTATAAGTTATAACGCATCTGGTGCTAAAATCGCCCACAAGGATTGGTCTTCTAACAGAACATATGTTAACGATTTTACTCTTGATAGTGCAACTTACGGAACAGGCATCAAGTATATCCGAATTTCTACAAGTACGATTGGTACTAATCCGGAAATTGTTACTGTAAACGAGGAAATCAAAGAGGGCGGCACTACTATCGTCAAGGACTATGCATGGGCAAGCACAGGACACGCTTTTGTCCCTGCTGACTATGAGGGTCGGATCGTCGAACTGGAAGCGGAAGTAGAAACGCTCAATGAACAAATCAGAAAGGCAAGCACCGCTCAGCTTTCCGTGAGCGAAGTGTTTGCACCTTCTCCTCAGCTTCCTGCGGATGGTTCGGAAAAGGCAGACTTTAATGGTATTTTGGAGTACATCACTGCGGAGCATATCTA
>JAZRIA010000205.1:0-1467 GCA_045645045.1 Bacteroidaceae bacterium
CTCCTTTTGAGTGGCAACGAAACGAATATGATATTCCGCCTCGGGACAACGGGGCGAAGCCACTAATGCCTTGACATCGGAAAGGGTTACATCGCGTGTCTGACCGATAGCCAGGCACACATCCTCAATTGTGCCACGGCCTATCTCGATGCCATCTTCATATAATGTATATCTTATAGCGAGGTCATCAAGCACGCGTTGTTGAAGTTTGCTTTTAAGGGTGAACACTCCGCCAAGACTGTCTTTCATAGTAAAATCTATAGGCTGATATATCTTCTTCATGTTGAAACTCTTTGCCGTGGGGCTATTATCGGCCAACACCACACCATTGCAACAGAAGTTGCCATCGTTGGGCACGTCTGCAAAATCGCCACCATAGGCCCAATACTCGCCCTTTTTAATATCAAGGATAGACTTTACATGGTCATTCCCGTTGCGCCCCAACGCCTCGAACTTCATGGGCGCATTGGTGGCGCTCACCTTCAAACCTTGGTCCTTCCAGTCCCAAACAAACTCACCAGCCATGGCTGGGTAGTTTTCATAGATGTCGTAGAACTCTCGCTGGTTGCCCATGGAGTTGCCCATTGCGTGGGTGTTCTCGCATTGTACATGGGGACGGATGCCCTTCTTGCCCTGTTTATAGTCTTCGAGACGAGGACGTGCGATGCTCATCATGTGATCCAGCGAACCGTACATGGTGCTGGTAACTGTACTCCAGGTGCTATTCCCTTCATAATGAGTCAGACGTGTCGGGTCAAGTTTTTCAATGGCCTCCATCACATACTTGAAGTTCTCGCCGTTTCCGCTTTCGTTGCCCGCACTCCACATGATGATACTGGCGTGGTTGCGCAGTGTGCGCACATGACGGGTGGAACGTTCTACCATTGCAGGGCGGAACGCCTCTTCATGCGATAGCCCCATGTTGCCATGACACTCCACATTGGCCTCAGCCAATACATAGAGTCCCAAGCGGTCGCATAGGTCATACATATAGGGGTTGTTGGGATAGTGCGATGTACGTACTGCATTCACGTTGAGACGTTTCATCTGCATCAGGTCGGTTTCAATCTCAGCTTTGGTAAGTGTACGACCACCATTTTCACTGAAACTGTGGCGGTTCACACCATGGAAAATAATGCGGTTTCCATTGACAAGCAGTGCGCCGTCTTCACGTACACCAACGGTGCGGAAACCAACCTTCAAGGCACGGATGTCAGTAGCCTTTCCCTTTTCCTTGAGGGTCAGCACAAGGTCATAGAGGCGAGGCATCTCAGCACTCCAGGCTGTGATTCCTGATACGGTGGGAAAGGCGAGTTCCACCTCACCCGACTTCTTGATTTCTGCAGTCTGCTCAGCCAATACGCGGTCACCATCAAGCAACTGTGCCTCAAGGGTGGCCTTCTTGAATTTCTCTCCATCGACATTCACTGTAAGTACCGACTCGGCAGAAGTGTTTCCGTCCTTCAG
>JAZRIA010000206.1:0-15632 GCA_045645045.1 Bacteroidaceae bacterium
GGCCGGACGAGCATGTCCCAAATGAGCATCGCCATACACCGTAGGTCCGCAAACGTACATTCCCACACGACCCTCCACCAAGGGGCGGAACAGCTCCTTCTGTCGGGTCAAAGTATTGTAAATAAGAAATGGTTGCATAGTCTTTTCTTTTATTTTGTGTGCAAAATTACGAATAAGCGAGCGAAAAAGCAAAGGAAATTTGATTTTTCCGAGCGAGAGTAATTTAGAACGAAGTTCAATGTTACGAATAAGCGAGCGAAAAGCAAACGGTGAACGAACCTCTATCCGCTCACCGTTAATCGTTCACCGCTCACCGTTTTTACTCCACCACCCATCGTTCCAGATTGCGTGTCTCGCTGGTGATGTTGGCGCCTATCTTCACCACTTCTCTGCCATCTGTGGCGAATGGCAAGGCATAGTCCTTGGAGTTAATCTGCGCAAGGGCTTCCTCGGCAGTGCCGTCGTGCTTCAGTTCTATGATGTAGACGTACTTGTCGGTGCCGACGAGCAAATCAATGCGGCCGCTTGAGGTGCGGTATTCTGCCTGCACATAAAGGCCCATCAGCTTGGTGATGATATATATGACATTCTGGTAATGAACCTCCAAGTCTCTGACAAGTTCATAGGGTATGCCGGCCATAAATGCCTGTAGCAGTTCCATAAAGCGCTGGGCATTGCCACGCTCCAGACTTTGAACGAACTGGCCTATAATGGATGCATTGTTTACCTGACGCGAATAGGTGTAGTACGGCAGCAGGAAGTTCACGAAACCCTCCTTCACCTCATCATTCGGGTAATCCAACGTATATGTCTTGAAGCGCTTGTCATAGCCCTTTATGGTCAGATAGCCGCTCTGGTAGAGCACGGCAATGGGGTTGTCCACCTTTATCTGCACGCTGTCCAGTTCACTGGCACTTGCCTCGTAGCCCGAGAGTTCCTTGGGGTTAAGGTCAAACTCCTTCATCAGCTGCACAAGGTAGGTGGGTGTGCCCGTGCTGAACCAGTAGCTGCCGTATTGCTGCTCGCTCAAAGTCCAAAGGACGCTGAAGGGGTTATACATGCCTGGAGTGTCAGGACTGAAATGATATCCGTCGTAGCGTTGGCGCAGGGTTTCGTAGGCCTCTTCCTTGGTTTGGCCGTTTGCGGAGGCCAATTCCCCTACCTCGTTGTCAAACGTGTCGTGCAACTCACTCTCCGATATGCCGCATATATCATAGTAGTGCGGACTCATGGAAATGTCCATCAGATTGTTAAGGTCGCTGAACACGCTGACCTTACTGAACTTGCTCACACCTGTCAGCAGGGCAAAGCGTATGTCGGCATCAGCACTCTTCAGTACGCCATAGAAAGCCTTCAAAACACTGCGGAACTCATCCTGCAGCTGCTCGTTGCCTATGGCCTGAAGCAATGGCTTGTCGTACTCGTCCACCAGCACCACCACGTTGCGACCGGTCTTCTCCTTGGCTGCACGTATCAATTGGCGCAATCGCCCCTCAGGACTTCCATCTACTGCTACACTTCCGTACTGATGTTCGTAGACAGTAATTTGGTCATTAAGCAAGTCGTAAAGGTCCTTTAACTTAGTGAAAGGTTTGGCATTCAGGTCAAGATGCAGCACGGGATGCTCCACCCACTCTGTCTCCAGCTGCTCCATGGCAAGCCCCTGGAACAGGTCCTTCTGTCCCTTGAAATAAGCCTCCAGGGTAGATATCAGCAGACTCTTTCCGAAACGGCGTGGACGGCTCAGGAAGTAGTACTTGCCACTCGACAAAAGACGGTAGATGACCGCCGTCTTGTCGACATACACCCACCCATTGGTTCTCAACTCAGAGAACTGCTGTATACCTATAGGATACTTCATATCTGCCACGTTATTATTCGTTTCACCATGCAAATATACAATAAATCCCCAACACGTCCAAGCGCATTGGGGAAGATTTGTGGTACCGTTGAAAGGAAGTACCACGAATGGCGCCACAAATCACAGAAAGTTTTTTGGCTTCTATTGCCGTATCAAAGAAGAGCCTCCCATCATTCTTCAATGGCTAGCTCTTCGTTGAACTCCTGTTTCTTGATTCTGCGAATCAGGTATGCAACAGCTTTTGGCGCTTTCTCGCGACACAACTTCAGCTGAGCAAGGAACTCCTCTTCTGTGGCATCAGAGTTGAAGAGATCCACCAACTCGCAATTATTGTCAGACAACTTGTCGAGCTGCAAACCATGACTCTGCATCAATGTGCGCAAGGCAAGAATGCCAAGGTCATACTTTGGGCGTGCCTCCACCAGCTTACGCATGAGGTCAAGTCCAGGATCACCTATATGCATCTCATTGAGCATTGCAATCATGAAGAGAACCTTTGCATCAGGCGTCGACATTTCAAACACGTTAGCCAACAGGCAGTTGGTTTCATCTGCTTCAGTGTAGCGTTCAAGTTTTGCCAAGGCACGAGATTTGATGTACAGAGCCTCTGCACATTGATGTCCTTCCAGAACCTCACCAATGAGAGTCAAGGCATCCTCGTTCCTCTGAGCGTAAAGACTCAGCAAGGCAGCAATGAACTTAGGAACCCAATGGTTTACGCGAAGAAGATTGCCTGGAACATCTTTTATCAAGCCATACAGGTGCTCGTCACATACCAGAATGTCAAGAAAACGCTTTGCTTGCAGCATAGCTTCCTTTAAATCACCCAACTCCGCTTTCTTTGCTACAAGCATCAAGTACTGTTTGGCTACTTCGTCGTAGTCGTTCTGCTGAAGAGCACCATAAACAGCTTTGCCGCTTTCAATTTCGTTGCCAATCTGCTGTTCATTGTTGTACTCGCTTGCATAAGTGAGGACTTCACTGCTCGTATGAGCATACTGAGGAATGACGTTCTTTGAAAGATAAAGACCTTCCAGAGTACGTACACGGCTTAGTGCCACGTAGAGTTGTCCAGCAGCAAACATACCTCGGCTCAAATCGAGCAATAGTTTGTCGAAGGTCATACCCTGGCTCTTATGTACCGTGATTGCCCATGCCAGTTTCAATGGGTACTGAGTAAAGGTTCCTGTCAGTTCCTTCTTCATCTTACGCTCCTCCTTGTTGTAGTCGTAGCTGTAAGATTCCCATGTGCAGCAAGGCACAACGTATGTCTCATCATTATTGAGCGTAACGCTTATCTCGTCCTTTGTGAGTTTCGTCACCTTTCCTAAAGTTCCGTTTGCCCAACGTTTTTGCTGATCGTTACGAGTGAACATCACCTGAGCGCCAACCTTTAAACGAAGCTTCAGTTCTACAGGGGAACGCTTCTCCTCAAAAGTACCGTCAACAGTACCTTCGTACACGAACTCTTCTGCCTCAATTTCCTCCAACCGCTGAAGATTGATGTTATCTGCTATCCTGTTGATGGAAGTCAAGGTAATGACCGATTCGTTCTTATCGCTTGGAACACGAACGCGAGTATTCAGGTGCATGATATCCTCTGGTGTCACCTTATTCAAGCGCACGTTCTCCAATATGTGCAAGAAGTGCTCATCGTCCTGACGGTACACCTTTTGGAACTCAACCTTCACTAGTCGCATGCGCTTAATAGCATTAGACTTGTAGAAAAAGAAGTCGTCCGTATGGTACAAATCCTTCAGCCAGTTTTTATTCGCTCCGTTATCAACAACAGGAGGCAACTGAAACATGTCACCTACGAAGATCATCTGCTTGCCTCCGAATGGCATGTTGTTTCTGAGCGCCTTACGCATGGTGTAGTCAATGGCGTCCATCACGTCACATCTTACCATTGACACCTCATCGATGATGATAGTATCTGCATGGAGAAGGGTAAGGATTCTTGCCTCGTTCATCTTTCCGCAAGTATCAGGGGTGCACACTTCCATTGGAAGACCGAAGAAAGAGTGAATGGTATCACCACCGGCAAGGATAGCTGCTACACCTGTTGGAGCAAGTGTGATGAACTGTTTCCCTACCAACTTCTGCACATTGTGTAGGAAGGTTGTCTTACCGGTACCTGCTCGTCCTGTCAGGAAGAAACTTGAGTTGGTATTGGCTATCAACTCGTAAGCGAGCTGCTGCTCATGGTTCTGTGGGTCTATCTGTGTGTTCTGCATGTCCTACTTCTGTTCGATTTGTGGGAGGATTTGGGTGAGACGTGTGTTGAAGTCGCTGTCGAGGAAACTCTTGTAGCAACCCTCGATGATGCTTTTGGCCTGTGCTTCAAGCTGTTCCTTTGGCATGGCCGACCGTTGTGCCTTTAGAACACCTTCAAGGTAGTTGCGTACCATAGTTTCTGACTCCTGGCGGACGAATTCCTCGTTGCGGAACGTCTTGTCGTAGTCACGCTTTTGTACGAGTTCCAGCCTTGTGCCGTTGAAGGCATAGACTTCGATACCATCGATGTAGGTGCAGTTGTGGTATTGTCCTACTTTTTCCATGATGACGATGCGGTCGCAGAATCGTACGCCCTTGTAGTATAGATGTCCACTTGCACTTTCATACTGGTGGCAAAGGAACATCTTCTGACTTTCGTCCCACACTGGAACTTGAACTCTTGGGTTGCCAAACGTTGGCAGGATCTTGTCGAACAAGTCTTTGTTGATCGCTTTTGTAAGTGATGCCATTCTTGTCTGTTTTTCTTGGTTTCTGACTTTGGTTGTTGTTTCTCTCTGCTTCTCTGGTTATCGAAGCAACTTCTGCTGGGTTTCTTCGATCATGCTTCTAGAGAAGGCGAGCAGCTGACTATCAGCGATGACGCTTCCCATAGCCTTTGCCTGCCCTGCAAGGAAGTCCTTCAGCATGATGATGCTCTCCTCTTTGGCTACTCGCTCGTTGAAGCATCTCCAGTTGCAACCGCCCCAGAACTTCTGGGCAATGATGTTTGCCTTCTGACCGTTCCATGCGAAGAGCGTTATGCCGTTCAGGAAGGTATGAAGGTACCCTTCACCAATGTGATAGAACACAGCCAATCGTTCAGAGAGACGTATTGCCTTGTAATAGGTGTTGCCAGCAGCGCTGGTGTAACCTAGGGTGAGGTACACATTCTTCTCTGGGTTGTAGGTGAGAGAACTGCCCGAGAGAGCAGGGAGTGCCTTTGCGGCAACGAGTGCGAGTGTTGTGCTCATAGTCGTTCGATTTTGTTTGTTTGCTTAGCGGAATAGGCCGCCACCTCTGTTGTGATAAATAAAATAATGTATAAACAAAACCAACTCTCTCGTGATTGCGATGCAAAGTTACAGACTTCTTATCGACCTGCCTAAGCTTTTCCCAAGTGTATTGGTTCCTATCAATTTGGAACCAAAACGTTGTTCTATATTAGGCTATGCAGCAAACCTCTTCTTACGGATGGTTTCCATACATCGGCTTGTACTCGTTATGGAAACATGTATTGATGCAAGGTCTTCTGTTCTTCCATGTTTCTGGTGGTTTGCCTGTGCCTGACGCTTCTCAACGATGCGCCTCAATATCCGGTTCTGGACACTCGTCGGCTTTAGCTGACTCTTGATGTTGAGTTTGAGAAGTATTCCATCCAACACTTCCACCTCTATCTTCTTGGTGACAGTGTCACACACCACTTTTGCTGATGCAGAACGGTATCGCTGGGAGTTTTGTACCTTCTCCCAATTTCTGTTAACTCTACTGCGAGCTTTTGCTTCCGCCTTCTTGCTCTTGACATCCTGCTTTTGGTTTGCTTTCCTATACAATGTGTTCATGCTGTTGCTTATTGTCTGTTTCATAGCACGTAGATTTTGTTGCACCCCACCCAACGATTTGCAGCGTCAACTCCGAGGTGGTGTCGAAGTTTGACGCTGCAAAGGTAATACGTTTCCCATTAAGAAAATCAAGTAGTCATGAGCATAATGGTTACTCTCATTTTGGAACCATTGTATATGCTTGATTATTGTTGCTCCCTCAGTTAATCCTGTGTATATATTTAGGATTAATTTGATGTCTTAAAATAGACTATCTGAAATTCTCATATGCAATCTAAAATAAGGAACACGATATTTGCAAATGGCGTTTCATAATAACGCACGAAAAGCATCGGTTGCAATATGCATTTCCGATACTTTTCGCGTTTAAGTGGTTAATTGTTTGTTGCCATGTCGGCCATGAGCCAATCACTGTCGGGACGAGTGATGAGTCGGGCATTGTTGTATGCCATCTGTAGCGTGAAGATAGTACGACCTTCGTAGTTGTTGACCCCCTCTTCGGGCTTGTAAACATGGTTGCAGACCAGTGCCACATCAATTCTTTTCTTATCCTCGAGCGCTAACGGTAGGAGCAACTGCAGTTTTTTTGCGGTAGGATAGTAAACAGGTATAGCAGTCTTGTAGTTCCATGCTACACGTGCCAGAGCAACATTCACAGCATTGCGAAAACGAGTGGTTACAAACTGTTTCCAATCCTCGTCGGCATAGATGGCATCGGCCATATTACGATAATAGTCTTCGCGCTCCTGTTTTGGTAGTGCCAAGGGGTCCTCTACAAAAGGGAAACTATCGGCATATCCCTTCTTGATGAAACCTATTGGCAGGCGTGAGATGTTATCTTTCAGGAAATGTTCCCAGTCGAGAGTCGGATCGGTAGCTCGAGTATCGTAAAGCAATTCGCGAGGATCATTGAAGTACGATGCACGCTCTGGACGGTAAGGAAAACTGGACATAATCTTCTGCTGAGAAGAGTTGGCAGTATTGAAACCTATGAATACCCAGTGCTGTGTGATTGCGGGTTGACGTCCATCGTTACGCATGAAATAGGCATAGATGGGGTCGTAGATATTGTCCACCAATCCGGTATTCCAAACAGCATACTGTTGGTTCTCAAGCACCTTGACTCTTGGTTGTCTGTTGCTTTTGGCTGCTGCTTCAACTTCCAGTTTATCCTCGTACTGAAGTCGTTCAAAGGTGAATGAAAGATAATTCTTCAGGATAGGGCGGTTCTGCTTGTCGGCATCGTCATAATACCAGCGTTCCTCTAGAGCAAGGTTTACAGCTAGAGAGTTAACAGCAGCATCCCATCCTTTCAATCCTGGCATATCCTTAGGTCGGGGGAAGTAAGCATACTTATCCAGTGCCTCACCTAGATAACTGCCTTGCTTAGGTTTGAAGGTTGCAATGGTGCCTCGTGGGGTAGCAGATGTAATGATTGTGTCCTCCCGCTTTAGTAATTTAAGATCGCGCACTTGTACAGGAGCCTCGTGCTTAGTGATATCACCCTTGCGGAACTCGATGCGATTGCCGAACAGACAGCAAACTACTTCACGGATGCTAAGGAATCCCATGGCCTCGTATTCTGCACGAGTAATTTTCTGACCTACAATGGCAAACGGAATCCACCCGTTAGCATCTGCCTGTGTGACCTTGAATACACCCTCTATTTTCTTCTTCATCTCGCCAATGTACTTAAGTTTGTTGGGCGCAATGCGGAATGCAAGAAAGACGTCATCGGTATCCTGGGGTTTGAAATTTGGCTCATACCTAGCATCGGGATAGTTGATCTTAATGAACTCTTCGACATCAATAGTCTTTTCACTACGCTCAGCGACCAATTCACAGAAGCGGTTAACAAATTCGCTGAACTTAACAAAGTTTCCAGCGAGAGTAGGTGTTTGAGCGTAAGCGCCCTCGAGCAATGCTCGAAAATTAGGATTTTGTTCCATAACTTTAAATAATTTTATAATTAAACAATAAGGCTATTGGCTCAATGGCTCTTAGCCGTGTACATTTTAGAAAACGCAAAAGGCATGCCAAACTGCATATAGGTTTGAATCGCAGTTTTTGTTAGCATGAAGTATGCCATTTTGGCACAGAATTTATGATTGTCACTTTTGACTGAATTTCTGTCATACTTGCAAAAATATCCATTTTAGCTACCATCCTCCGACCCCACCAACTATTTGCAGCGTCAACTCCGAGGTGGTGTCGAAGTTTGACACTGCAAAGATAGTACGTTTTGGGGTGATAAAATAATGGGAATGCAAGTATAATGGTTCCTCTCGTTTTGGAACCATTCCGCTATTCATTTTGAGGGTACAAGCAGGCTAAATCGTGTACTCGCTGAGCTATTGTATCACGAATGTAATTAGGAGAAATAATCTCCAATCCGGCTCCCATTTGAAGTATTCGGCCATAGAACTCGTTGTTCGGTTCTATATCAACAGAGAATTCAGCATACTCTCCATCGTCATATTGCGCATATGGTTTAACCATGGCATAGCTACGATGAAGGGGCTTCGTGTCTATCAGTTTATAAATATATAATGAATGCGCGCGTATTACGATATGCTCTTTCTTGGCATCCTTTACATGACTTACTCCAACTATGTCCTTGAAAAAATCGTCATAGAAATGTTTCGGTGCTGGCACATACTCTACCATTGACCTTTCACGAGGTTTTGATTGTATCCTATCAAGAGCTATGTTATAACCGTATTCTGGTTCTCTTTCTTCTGCATGACCAAACAAATGCCACCTGCCATTATATTCTTTCAAGTAGTGCGGATGAAACATCAGTGTGACCTCTTCCTCATCAAAAGGCTTGTACTCAATTTCAAGCACCATCTTATTCGTGATGGCTTCATATAGCGATGGCAGGTACTCTATATTAGTAAGAATGCGATCAAGACTTGCGCTTATCACTTGTTCACCCTTTTGACGTTTGGCTTTCATGTCCAACAAGTCCTGACAATCCTTAAAGAAGTACTCCAACCATGACTTGGGGAAGAAACCAGCAGAATCCTGGCAGAACTTCCAGTATTGACGAAGGTTATTGATAGCCTTAGCATTTCGCATGTCTGCGAGAGGATCATTATCCTTGCCGATATAACGGAAACGTCTATTCTTATTGTTGCCGTCTTCTTCAAAACAATCATCAACATCTCTATTGCAAACACCCAGTTTGTCGCGGATGGCTTCCTTAACAATACAAACCATCTTCTTCAGTTCGCCATAACCATCACAATTGGATAAGTTCGCAGGTAGTTCCTCTATAGTGCACCCCAACCTATCTGCCATAATATCAGCATTAGTAACCCATCGGCGACTCATCAGCCACCGATAGGTTATTATAGCAAATTCTGCCTTATAGCTCTCGCCATCAAAGAGGTTCTTGCGTTGCATAAGTTAGTCTTCTTGGTCCTCTTCGGTTTCTTCCTTGGATGTTATATTTCTGGCAATTAACCAATCACTGTCTGGACGTGTAATGAGTCGCGCATTATTATAAGCCATCTTTAGCGTAAGTATTGTATGTGCAATATAAGCACCACGTGGGGTTGCTTCAAGTACTAGAGCTACATCAATTTTACGTCAGTTCGGGATAAGAAAGTAGTCTAAAAAGTTGGTAACCTGATATATATTTTGTATCTTTATATGTGATTTCCAGTTACTTATAAAGTTTTATACAAGGATACACTCTTGATTACCAACGACAAAATTATAGAAATTTTCTGTGCTACGGATGAATTTAGCAAGAAATATGAAGAAGAAATTGAAAATATGCCTCTTATGAGTTCCGAGGGCAAGGTCCGCCGAAGGCGTGCGGCGAGTATGTCCGATAGCGAGATTATGACGATTCTCATCATGTTCCATTTTGGAACTTTTGACAATTTCAAGCATTACTACCTGCATTTCATCAAACTTCATCTAAAGAGTGATTTCCCAGATGCGGTGTCATACAATCTCAGAGAGAAGTTAAAGGATAAACGGGATTTTTTAGTAAAATTGACCTGATAGCCTTAGTAACTGCTGTTAGGTATAAAAGTATTTTTTTCTACTATCTCTTAATCGTTTCTTTGGCAAATCACACACTTATTCGTGCCCTCGGTTTGGTATTTTCCTAAACTGCACTATGCAAAGGCAATAAGAACGGTAGGCATAAGCATGAAGAGCGCCTTCTAAAAAGTAAACCCAATGTTGGAAAGTATTGTACCAAACGTTTAGGAGCATTGTACTGAACATTGCGTACAATTGTCCCCAACATTCAGTACAATTTTATGAAAGCGTATTTCAACTGTTTATTTCACGGCCTTAATGCTTTTGGTAACCGTGACCGATACTTTTGTTTTGCAAATGGTAAAACAGGTGTTACGTAATGATACTTTCAACATTGCTGGGTGGTTTATTGAACGGAAAGGTGAAAAACGGACTTGCGGAGCTTGATGAGCGAAGGCGACTGCTTTAGCTTGATGAACCAAAGGTGAATAATAAAGGTGAAAACTATCCACCCCCTCCGTCGCTACGCTCCTCGTCCCACCTGTCTCAGGGGGACAGTTAGTATGGTGTGTACCCGTCCCCGGTAGTAACTGACTCTACCCCTGAGACAGGGCGAATAAGGCCTTTAGAAAAATGACTCAATGTCATTTTGTGCCTTATGAGGGTTAAACTCCCCAGTTTAACGTCGGGCTCGGAGAGAGTACCCCGCAGGGGGGAGGGGGTGGATAACCTCTCTGCGCCCCCTTGTCGTAACGAAGTTTGCGACCCCTTCAGCGCCAGCGTGGAACCCCGAAATAAAACTCTGCGCTCTTTGCGCACTCTGCGTGAAAAACAAAACGCTATTATCTTTATCTCACGCAAAGAGCACAAAGGACGCAGAGTTCCAATGCCAACTACGCTGTCGCTGGAGTAGTCGCTGGCTACGCGCGATAGAGAACGCAAAGGCATCCCAAACGGCAAACTACCTCTGATACACCCTCACATAGTCAATCTCGTAGCGCATGGGCATGGCAGAGAGGTCCACCTTGCCACCGGTGCTACCCATGGCAAGGTTCAGGAGCAGGTACATGGGGGCGTGGAAGGGGTTGTCGCCATGGCCGTGCTTGCCGTTGATGGTCTTGCTGAGGTCTATCTCGTTGAGCAGTTCGTCGTCCAGATAGATGCGTATGTAGTCCTTGTCCCAATCCATGCACCAGGTGTGAAACTGTGTTGCCCAGAGAGGGTCCCTGTCGGTGAAGTGGGTGAAGGGTTTCACGCTCTCGTCCCACACGCTGCCGCCGTTGTCGTTGCCCCAACAGGCATTTGCCAGTATGCTGGGCACGCCACGCTTGGGATAGAACTCCATGATGTCCACCTCTCCACATGAGGGCCAACCGTATTTATTCTTACTTCCGAGCATCCATATTGCCGGCCACGAACCACGACTGGCAGGGATACGGGCACGGATGATGAAGCGTCCGTACAGGAATTCGTGCAGTCCTCGTGTTATGACGCTGGCCGAGGTGCATTCTATACGCTTGCGGTTGTGCTTCCAGTCCTTGCTTCCCTCCCGATACCAAGGGCAGGGACGGTCTTCCTGACGGGCAGTGATGAGCAAGATGCCATCCTCCGTTACCGTGGCATTCTCGCCCTGATACCATTGCCATTCGCGGTTGCGCACGAAGCCATGCTCGTACGTCCAGTTGGCAGGGTTTGGGCGTCCGGGAGTATCAAACTCATCGTGCCACACCAGTTTGTAGCCATCGTCCAAAGTTTGCGGCACCTGTGCATCAGCACCAAGAATCATGCCCACGAGCATAAGGGCAGAAAGGAATGTCTTCTTCATAGCGGTATATATTATATATAAGGTATTGTCAGTGTTGTTTCCCCAAAAAGGGTTTAATAGGTAGTATTCTCTTCTCTATTCTCCTCTTCAAACGAGCATTGAAGGTTTATCTTTTGGAGTGAGCCAGAAGAGATTCTTACAAAAAGACGGTCTTTAATATGTGGGAAATTGGATTTGTCTTTGTGAAGTACAAAATTTCCCTTTTGGAAGGTTCCACAATATCTTACGCTGTCTTGAAAGAATTTATCGTTCTGTCTCCAAAGATGATTGCCATGCTCTAACGCTTCGTCAGAGGAATGATGCATTATACTTACAGGTCCGCTAAGGTATAGTGTTTTTCTTGAATCAAGAGTAAACACTATACTATCCTTCTTGTTAGAGATTTGTTCTAAACGCAAAACAAAGAATCCAGGATAGAAACCCTCTCGAGCATCTCTAAACTCATCACTTGTTCCCCAAAAATAGCCATCCACTATCTCACCGTTTTTGTAAGAGAACTCTATTATATTGTCTTCACAATCATGCGAAGGATAGTTGGAATAATAATAGTAATAAGAAGTGGAATCTATCTCTGAAAGGAGGGAGATAGATTTTAGACTTTTGAGTGTTTTTGTTATCAGATTGTTTTTTGTGGTTTCGTCCGCTATTGAATCATCTTGCCAATGATAGATGTTCTTTGCACCTTTGAAAGTCCCATCCTTGTGGAACTCCAATATCATGTAGTCCGCATATGGCAAGACACCTACCTTTGGTGTACAGCAATCTTTGATAATAAAAAATGTAATAAGGTTTTTCTGCTCAATGTATTGGCATGGTATCCAGCGTATGTCGCGAGGCCAAGAGTTATGGTCGAGCGTGTCTGGTATTATGAAAAGGCATGACTCGAATGGCAGTTCCCTGTACTCTCCTGCACTGGTGAACAGCGTGTGGTTTATGGCAGGATTGACTTGTTTGTGAAAATAACCCTTGAACTGCTCGAAGGAAAATTGCTTCACCGAGGAAAGGACATCCACAGTCTCTTTGTGCGGGGCAACAACAATGCTTTCTTTAATCTTCCCGCTTGATTTAAGGGTGTATTTGCGCGTACACGATGTGTATACCAGATTCTTGTATTGAACCAACAGGCTGCAATCATCCAATGTTTTTTGTTCTACGACTAGACTTCGCCCATCGTCCGATGCTTTTATGCCTATAGCGTAGGCGGCGGTGCCGGAATGGCAGAGTGTCTTACAATCAATCATCTTGCCATCGCGTGAATATGTAATGAGCATGTAGTCAAACCCATCGTTCTCCATGAACCATTTGCTATTGCCATCTTGATAGTCTCTGCAATAGCGTTGCAGGGCAACCGCTATGAAATTCTCGGACTCTATGTAACTTCCCTTTTGCCAACTTATGTCTTTCTGTTTGCAGGGGCAGTCGTCATTTGCAGGGGGAAGGAATTCGGAATACAGGCTTTCACTCTCGATAAACTCGTATGGGCTGCCGAAAGATGCACTATCCAACTTCTCCACCTTTTCGTGCTCGGAAAGGAAGACCTGGAAAGAAACTTGCTGTGCATGAACGTGCGAACACACTAATATCTTTAATGCTAAAATAGTTAGGCGTAGCTTCATATAGATATATTACATGGAGTACCTGACCATCGATGAATATCCTTCGGAGAATAATCAGATAGATAAGCTATTCTCATGTTATATTTAATTACAACAGTCCTTGCTCTTTGAGTTCCTCCACCATCTGGCAGAGTTCGTCGTACCATTCCTGGCCGAAGCGGCGGATGAGGGGGGAGCGGAGGAAGACGTACAGGGGCATGTCCATCTCCCGTCCCTTGATGACGGCATCGCGGCAGATGTCCCAACGGTGGTAGTTGATGCCCACAAGGCCGCCGCCGAACTCCTTCACACGGATGGGATAGAGGTCGCAACTGATAGGTTTGCACGAAAGCAAGCATCCGCGGCATCCGCGGAAGGCACAATCGCGGCCGCCAACGATGGTGGTGACCATGTCGCCGTCGGGGTCGGCATAAGCCACGCCCTGCTTGTCTATCATTGCCTGGGCACCGGCACCGAGGTAGGGCCACAGGGCATCAAGTTCGTTCTCTATGCCGGCAATCTCGTCCATGGTGACGGGTGCACCGGCATCGCCTTCTTCGCAACAAAGGCCATGGCATTTGCTTATGTCGCAACAGAAATGTTCCATCACAATGTCTATGTGTACTATCACATCGCCCACCATGAGCATTGGGGGCAGTTCATTCTTGTCTACCATTGTATGGGTGTTTTGCCTTTGCTGACGAGATAATTGTTTGCTTGGTTGAAATGTCCGCATCCGAAGAAGCCACGATATGCCGACAGGGGGCTTGGGTGGGCACACTGGAGGATGTGGTGGCGCGAGGAATCTATCAGTTTGGCCTTGCGCCCTGCAGGTGTTCCCCAAAGCAGGAAGACGAGTCCTTCCCTCTCCCTCGACAGGGTTTCTATGACGGCATCGGTGAAAGTCTCCCACCCCTTGCCCGAATGGCTGAATGCCTGGTGTGCACGGACGCTGAGGCAGGTGTTGAGCAGGAACACTCCCTGCCGTGCCCAACGGGTGAGGTCGCCACTCTGCGGCACAGGCGCTCCCGTTTCTGCCTGTATCTCCTGGAAGATATTCCTGAGCGAAGGCGGAAAGGCAATTCCGTCCTGAACGGAGAAACAAAGTCCGTGTGCCTGTCCGTCGCCATGATAAGGGTCTTGTCCCAGTATGACCACTTTCACATCGTGGAAGGGTGTCTGGTCAAAGGCATTGAAGATGAGCCTTGCAGGCGGAAAACATTGCACGGTGCTGTACTCCTGGCGCACGAAGTCGGTCAGCAGGCGGAAGTATGGCTTTTGAAACTCGGAGGAGAGCTGGGCCTTCCAACTCTCCTCCATGCGGATGTCTTTCATAATCGGAAAACGGAAAACGGAAATCGGAAAACTATCAGGCAATGCAGTTTTCCGTTTTCCGTTTTCACCTTTCAGTTTACTTTATCAGGCACTTGCCGGTCATCTCCTCGGGTTGCTCGAGGCCCATGATGTGGAGGATGCTGGGAGCCACGTCGGCCAGTACACCGTTCTCCACCTTGGCGTCCTTGTTGGCGGTAACGTAGATGAAGGGCACGGGGTTCAGAGAATGTGCGGTGTTGACGCTGCCGTCGGGGTTCTGTGCATTGTCGGCATTACCGTGGTCGGCAATGATGATAACCTCGTAGTCGGTAGCCTTGGCTGCCTCTACCACCTCGCTGACACACTGGTCAACGGCCTTCACGGCCTTCTCGATGGCCTCGTAGATGCCGGTGTGGCCCACCATGTCGCCGTTGGCGAAGTTCACCACGATGAAGTCGTACTTGTCCTCCTTGATGGCCTCCACCAGCTTGTCCTTAACCTCGAAGGCGCTCATCTCGGGCTTCAGGTCGTAGGTCTGCACCTTGGGGCTTGCCACCAGGATGCGCTCCTCGCCCTCGTAGGGAGTTTCGCGTCCGCCGTTGAAGAAGAAGGTAACGTGAGCATACTTCTCTGTCTCGGCGGTATGCAGCTGCTTCAGGCCCTTGCTGGCAATGTACTCGCCCAGGGTGTTGGTAACGTTCTCCTTGGGGAAGAGGATGTGCACGCCCTGGAAAGAAGCGTCGTAGGGAGTCATGCAATAGAACTGAAGGCCGGGAATGGTGGTCATGCCCTGCTCCTCCATGTCCTGCTGGGTGAGCACGATGGTTAACTCCTTGGCACGGTCGTTGCGGTAGTTGAAGAAGATAACCACGTCGCCCTCCTTGATGGTACCGTCCACGGTGCTGTTGTGTATGGGCTTAACGAACTCGTCGGTAACGCCGTCGTCATAGCTCTCCTGCATGGCGGCAACCATGTCTGAAGCCTGCTTGCCCTCGCCAGCTACGATGAGGTCGTAGGCCACCTTGACACGCTCCCAACGCTTGTCGCGGTCCATAGCATAGAAACGTCCAACGATGCTGGCAATGTCGGCATTGCCTGTCTCGGCACACTTGGCAGAGAGCTGCTCGATGAAGCCCTTGCCGCTCTGGGGGTCGGTGTCGCGACCGTCCATAAAGCAATGTACATAGGTGTGGCCGATGCCA
>JAZRIA010000207.1:0-1054 GCA_045645045.1 Bacteroidaceae bacterium
ACTTACGTTCCTGCACGACCTCGCTCCAGTTATCCTGAAGAGCACGCTTGGTCTCCTCGTCCTTGGCAAACACTATCAGGCCGGAGGTGTCTCTGTCAAGTCTGTGCACGATGAAGATTCGTGGTGCTCCCTGATTGTCCTGGCCGACCATGTCTCGCCTTCTGTCGCCGTCTATGCCCATGTCCGGTCTTCTGCCTCCGTCTATGCTCATGTTGTCCCTCCTGCCTCTGCCGCGTCCTCCTCTGCCGCCCTGCTGCTCCGCCATGTACTCCATCAGCAGGGAGTGCGCAGTGACCTCCGGTCCCTTGTTGCCTCCCTTGTTTGTCGCCACCGACAACAGTCCCGACGGTTTGTTGACGACGATCAGCCAATCATCCTCGAAGATGATCTCCATCCCTTCCTCTCTATTTCCGTGTTTGCTCATACTATGAATCTTATTTTAGGGTTTCGCCCTGACTACCGGCGCAAATTTAGTCATTTTGTTCCCAATTCCTTGTCTTCTGCTCTACATAGGCACAAATTCCTTGTATTTGTTCTCGTTTCACAGTTTTGAGTACCTACCTGAAACATTTTCGGGCCTTTTATTCCAGTCAGTAGGGATTTGGGGCGGGATGGTTCTCCAGTGTGTGGCGCCTAATTCTTTGTTAATCAGTATCTTGAGTGTCGGTTATCGGTAAAAATAGTGGTATAACCATGATGTAATTAACTGATAAGCAGTGAGATATCTGCCACGGCTCTGTAGGGGCTAATGCTATTGAGCTACCTTGTGATGTGTAATTCAGTGTGTTCCAATGATTTGTGTAAACTCCTTGCCGTCAAAGGGGAGCAAGGAGTTTGTGTAAGTAGTTGAAGCATATGGGGTTGTGTGTTGCGTGGAAAAGTTGAGGAAAATGCTTATCTTTGTGGGTCAAAAAACACAACATCAATGGCAGAGAAGAACACCATATGGGATGCGCTGAGGAAGAAGCATGTGGCGCTGACTCCGGAGGAGCAGGTGCGCCAGTGGTTCATCGGCGTGATGGCCAGCCAGATGGCTGTTCCTATGCACATGATG
>JAZRIA010000208.1:0-52244 GCA_045645045.1 Bacteroidaceae bacterium
GCGCCGGTCGCCATCAAACATAGCAAGCTATGTTCATGCTGCCCCTCGACTTGCATGTGTTAAGCCTGTAGCTAGCGTTCATCCTGAGCCAGGATCAAACTCTTCATTGTATAATTTTTCTATCAAAAAATTCTACGATGCTTCGGCACGACTCGGCAGAGCAAGCGAGCTTGTTCTGCCCTCGCTGTTTGAAGCATTGTATAATATCGATTTGACTGAATTAGTTTGGACAACCTGACTAAAGGGAATCGACAAGTTAAATAATCTTGAATTTCCACCATATATAATATATGGCGCTTGTACTACAATTTCTGTCTACGAAAATCTTTCAAAGAACTCTTTCCTTTATTGCGTAGGAAAACCAACTCCGCCGGTCTGTAGGAGTTGTTCCCGTTTTGCGAGTGCAAAGGTACGACTTTTCCGCAAACCAGCAAAGAAACAGAAAAGAATTTTTAAGAAAATAGCGAAGAATAGATCTAGAAAGGACATTTTTGAAAAGAATATGCAAAGCACACCTTATATATAAATACACGCGCGAGAATACCAAAACAACAATACCACGTGAACTTAATGAAGTTTTCTTAGGAGCATGATGAAAACAAACATATCTATACACAATCCGGCCTCCGCATTAGCATATGAAGCAATGCGAAGGCCGGTAATATGCTTGCTAGAAGCCTGCACGAAAAGCGTGCCAGTGCTTTATTGGATATCAACTCTCTCTCTTCTGTTCGTACTCGGCTTTTACCTCTTCGTAGAACTGTACCATTGAAGCTTGAATATAAGGTGCGAGCCAGAAGTAACCTATACCAAATGTGAAGACACACAATATACCCCAACCGATAAAAGTAAGATATAGCCAAAAAAGGTCCACTTTGTGACCATTCATCATCTTCATGCTAAGTTCGATGGCCTCGTTGTTCTTCATTTCGGGATTGTCACGCAGGACGAAGGGAGTCATAGCATAAGACAAACTCTTGATGATGCCGGGGATGATGAACAACAGAGTCCAAAGGAATGTGTATACCTGCATTAACAGAATGGTGATGAAGATACGGCCAAAGTCCTTATATCCATCGAAAATACGTGAAACATTGAAAGGATCGTTCTCTCCACGCGCATTTGACAGGAAAGTGACGGTGTAGCCCCAACTCAAGGGAAGCATAAGCAGGGTTGCAACTGTGCCCAAACCTTGCTGAACATACTCAAGTCCACCTACAAGTGCAGAGAATGCCCATGCTACGATACAGTAAACAAAGGTTAGCATGGCTGCCTCTGCCCAATGACCGCTCAGAGCAGCACGAGCTGCCGAACGAATTTCTGATGCTGATTTAATCATAATGATGTATTGTTATTTGTTTGTCATTAAATACTTCAATGCAAAGGTAACAAATATTTCGGAAAGATACAAAGGACTGACTATACTAGTCTCGTTTTCATACCAATTTATTTTATTCCACCCACACGGCAGTACCACTACAGGTAACCATGAGCATGGAACCGCTTCCGCCAATGGCTTCATAATCCAGCGAGACGCTGAGCACAGCATTGGCGCCGAGAGCCTTGGCACGCTCCTCCATTTCGGCCAGAGCCTCGTTCTTGGCACGGCTGAGTACTTCTTCATAGGACTTGGCACGTCCGCCCACTATGTCGCGGATGGATGCAAAGAAATCGCGAACCATGTTCATGCCGAAAATTGTTTCTCCTGTCACTACGCCAAGATAACGTGTAACCTGCTTACCCTCAATGTTGGGTGTTGTTGTGATAATCATATTGTTTTGTGTTTGATAATGAAATATATTCCTATTGGCAACGCCTCACGTTGCGATGGACTTCGCCTCGTGAGACGATGCGCCTCGCCTCACGTTGTGTGTCTCGATGCGTCGTATTGTGTTGCGACCTCCTTCATGGAGATACCAAGGGTGTTCATAAGGGCAAAGACTTCGGGCAACTGCTCCTTGAAGAACTCTGTACGGCGCATGGCATAAACCCTTTCGCGTGCCCCAGGCATGACAAATACGCCAAGTCCGCGACGGGAAGCCACCACCTCGTTCAGTTGCAGGTATTCAAATGTGCGGGTGACCGTATTTACGTTTACCTCCACCTCTGCCGCAAACTCGCGCACCGAGGGAAGACGCTCGTCCTCACCATACTCGCCAAGGAGTATCCTGTTGCAGATATGGTCGGCAATCTGCAGATAAATCGGTTTCTGATTCTTGAATTCCATAAGCGCAGGTTTTAGGGGTTGCGACGGGTGGTAATCTGTGCCTTGCAATACAGGCGATAGGTACAACGCCACATGAGGAACAAAAGACCGGCAAGAAACACATCAAGGACAAGAAGGAGATACCTGGATGGAACGTTCTCAAAGAAACTGATTATGTAGAGGAAATCTGCCGCGTCCCATAAGCAGACAGCATATGCCGATATGAGTACAATCATCAGCAACGATGCCAGGATGTAGAACAAAACGGTATAGGCAATGTTATGTCGGTACTTCCACGCATTGATAAGCGGGTATACGGATATGCTCAATAGCGAAGATAGTATTATTGCCACATAAGCACCAAGATGGAAACTCTCGTCAAAGACCATGGCTGTTGGCAAAGTCTTATAAAAATTATTGCACACCTTTGCGGTCAGGGACACGTATTCATAATCGCCAAAATTGAATATTACCGCCACAAGTATGGCATTCAATATCTCGGCCAGTCCCACCGACATCAAGAACCACACATCCGCACCCACCAGCACCACGAAGGCATGCCACAGGAAACGTTCAATATTGGAGGCTGGCAGAGTGAGTTCTGCAATCCTGCCCTGACGGTTCCTGAGATTATGAAACATAAAACCGAGGACAACCGTTAAAGCAATGCCGGAAAAGACGGCTATGAATACAGACATAAATTCCAAGTCAACCAAGAACGAAGAATAGGGTTTGCCCACTCCATCGGAATCCGTAGCCTTATCCAGCATCTCTATCGCATGATAAAACAGCACCGGCAGAATAGAGCATGCCGCTATTGCCATAGCCATCTTGTTGTAAAAGGCACGGTTGATGGTTAGGTCCCAGCGTGCCACGGCACAAAAACGTCTTATATCGAAGTTTTTCATTGTTGCAAAGAGTTATGGGTTAATGTATCAACGAACAATTTCTCCAAATTCACGGGTTCCTCATTCTCCACAAGGGACTGGTTGAGCAATACCCTGTTGCGGTCGATGATGACCACATGATCCAGCACACGCTCCACATCGTGCACCTGGTGCGTGCTCACGATGATGGTCTTCTCGGGCGACATGGCCGTTACGATAGCCTTGCGGAACTGGCTCTTGGAAAGTATGTCAAGGCCGTTGGTGGGTTCGTCCATAAATAAATAAGGTGTATTTGCCGCCAAGGCAATGCACATGTACACCTTCTTCTTCTGTCCCATGGAAAGCGCACCGAGGTTCACGTCGGACGTCATTTCAAAACAGGCAAGGCACTTCTCCATCAGCTCCATGCTGAATTTGGGATAAAACGGTGCAATGGCGCTAACGTAGGCAGAAAGGTGTACGGCAGGCAGGTCATACTCCTCGGGCAGGAGGAACATCTCCCTCATCAACTCAGGGTTTCTGTCCTTGCCAGACATGCCATCCACCAGCACTTCGCCCTTCTGGGCATGCAACAATCCCATAATCAGGTAAAGCAAGGTGCTCTTGCCTGTACCGTTCTTGCCAAGCAATCCATAGATATTACCTTGTTGGAAATCAAGCGAGAAGTCCTGCAACACAGGAGTCTTCTTCCCATAGGCAAAGGTAAGGTTCTCAATGGTTATCATAGTGTCATAGTTTAATAGTACACTGCAAAGGTAAAGCAATACGGGCACATCCCCAAAGGAATGTGCCCGTTTAACATTATTTTAACACTCGGAGGCTTCTATGAAGCACCGAGATGCTCATTGTTATGAGTATTAGCTAACCTTGTTCAGTTTCTTGATGATAGAGAAGATGAACAGAGCCGCAACCACGCAAATTACCATCAAAACACCCCAAACGATGGTCAGATCCATACCCCACAAGAAGCCTGGGATAGCAACAAGGGTGTTACCCAAAGCGGTAGACACGAACCATGCGCCCATCATCATACCCTTGTACTTTGGAGGAGCCACCTTGCTCACGAAAGAGATACCGATGGGAGAAAGCAGCAACTCGGCAAAAGTGAGCACGAGGTATGTACCAACAAGCAGGTTGGGAGTAACATCGGCCATGTGCATGTTAGAGCCATCTGCATTGTAGTCTGGAGCAGGCAAACCGATACATCCCACAATCATCAACACATAAGCAGCTGCAGCTACGAGCATACCCAAACCAATCTTCACGGGAGCCTTGGGTTCCTTGCCCAACTTGGCCAACCATCCGAAGAAAGCAATGCTGACGGGAGTGAGCATTACCACAAAGCAAGCATTGAACTGCTGGAAGATGGGAGCGCTGATAGAAATAGACTCGGGCAACTGGGTGTACTGCCAGTAAAGGAAAGCAGCAGCGGCGGCAATAAGGCCAAAGCCAATGCCCTTACCCTTGCCAGTCTTGCTCTGGAAGAGAGAGAAAGCACCGAATACGATGAAGATAGCGGCAACCAGATTCCATACATTGAACATCATTGACTCAACGCCAGAAGAAGATGTAGCGGTATAGTCACGTGCAAAGAATGTAAGTGTGAGACCATTCTGGTGGAAAGCCATCCAGAAGAATACTACCACGGCCATAACCAGACAGAGGCACACGATGCGCTCCTTTGTCTCGGCAGGAGTCAACTCATCTGCCACGGCAACTTCCTTGGCATTATCCTTTGCATCCTCCTTCTTCTTGCCGCCAATTACGTGACGGAAGGTGAACATGCCTGCATAGTACACGGCAATGGAGAAAATGAGAGAAGCACATGCTACGGCAAAAGCATAGTGATAGGAATCAGCCTCAGACACACCAAGGGTGTTCTGTGCATAATCCATCAGGCTGATAGCCGCGGTGGGAGCAAACATTGCACCAATGTTGATGGCCATGTAGAACAACTGGAAACCAGAGTCGCGCTTCTGTGCATACTTGGGTTCGTTGTAGAGGTCACCAACCATAACCTGCAGATTACCCTTGAAAAGACCTGTTCCCAAACTGATTGCAAGCAAGGCACCAGCCATAGCAATCAAAGCCAAAGAATCCTTGCCAAGAGGCAAAGAGAGCAACACATAACCGGCAAACATGATGAAGATACCGATGGTAACCATCTTGTGATAGCCGAACTTGTCTGCCAAGATACCACCAATCAAGGGGAGGAAGTAAACCGTTCCTAAAAAGACAGAGAAAATGGAACTTGTCATCTTCTCGTCAAAACCGAAATTGGCCTGCAAGAACAGAGTGAACACCGCCAACATCGTGTAGTAACCAAAACGCTCGCCTGTGTTGGCCAAAGCAAGCGTCCAAAGACCTTTAGGTTGTCCTTCGAACATAGATAAAAGTTTTTAGTTGTTTATTATTATTTATACTTGTTTTTGCCTTGATGAATTGATTTATGTTAATAATTAGCGGGGCAAAGTTAACAAAAATAAACCAAAGATAAAACCAGTACGTTAATTATTCGTAACTTTGTAAGCGATTTATAACAATTATTACGATTTACAAAGAGTCTACGTACAACCCCAACTCGAAAAGACACAAAGATTATGAAGAGTTTCGTCTTGAAGCCACGTCTGCTTGACTCGTTGAAAGGCTACAACAAGGAAAGTTTCATGAAGGACCTGATGGCCGGTATCATCGTCGGCATCGTGGCCCTGCCCCTGGCCATCGCATTCGGTATTGCCAGCGGCGTAACACCCGAAAAGGGCATCATTACCGCCATCGTGGCTGGTTTCATCATCTCCGCCCTTGGTGGCAGCAAGGTGCAGATAGGCGGTCCCACCGGCGCGTTCATTGTCATCATCTACGGCATTGTCAGTGACCCGGCCTACGGTTTGCAAGGCCTGCTAATAGCCACTATGATGGCAGGTGTGATACTCATAGCCTTAGGTGTGTTCAAACTGGGTGCCGTCATCAAGTTCATTCCCTACCCCATTATCATCGGATTCACCGCAGGTATTGCCGTAACCATCTTCACCACACAGGTTGGCGATGTCCTGGGATTGACACAACAGGCTGTATCAGAAAGCGGTGAGGCAATAACCGTTCCTTTGAAGACCCCCGGCGACTTTATCGGCAAGTGGATATGCTATGCCAAGAATATCAGCACCTTCAACCTCTGGAACTTCATTGTTGCCATAGGTTCATTGCTTGTCATCATCTTCTCTCCCATGGCATTGAAGCGTGTGCCTGTGCTGAACAAGATTCCAGGTTCATTGTATGGTATTTTAGTTGGTACACTGGCTGTACTCGTGCTCAAGAGCCAGTTCGGTATGGAAGGCATAGACACCATCGGCGACCGCTTTGACATTCAGGCACAGTTGCCCGACATGGTCGTTCCCAGTTTCACCTTTGACACATTGCAGAACCTTCTTCCCGTGGCATTCACCATAGCCATATTGGGTGCCATAGAGAGTCTGCTCAGTGCTGCTGTTGCCGACGGAGCCATTGGCGACCGCCACGACTCCAACACCGAATTGGTGGCTCAGGGTGTGGCAAACGTGGTTACCCCCTTGTTTGGCGGTATTCCTGCCACTGGCGCCATAGCCCGCACGATGACCAATATCAACAACGGCGGCCGCACCCCCATTGCCGGCATCATCCATGCCATAGTGCTGGTACTCATCCTGTTGGTGCTGATGCCCTATGCCAAGTTCATCCCCATGGCTACGCTGGCTGCTGTATTGCTGATTGTCAGCTACAACATGAGCGAATGGCGCACTATCAAGAGACTGATGAAGGACCCCAAGAGCGATGTTACCGTACTGCTCGTTACCTTCTTCCTCACCGTCATCTTCGACCTCACCATTGCCATTGAGATAGGCCTGGTAATTGCGTGTGTGCTGTTCATCAAGCGTGTGATGGAGACCACCGAAATCTCCGTTATCGAAAACGAAATCCATCCCAGCGAGGACACCGACGAGCGCCTCAGCATTCCCGAGGGTTGCGCCGTATATGAGATAAACGGTCCCTACTTCTTCGGCATTGCCAACAAGTTCGAGGAACTGGAATCCGTACTGAAGGCCGGTCACCGTCCTAAGGTGCAGATTATCCGCATGCGCCGTGTGCCCTTCATTGACTCTACTGGTATCCACAACCTCACCACCCTTGTGGAGATGAATCACGAGAAGGGTACCGAGGTGATCCTCTCGGGCATTACTCCCAAGGTACAGAAGCAGTTGCTGAAGGCCAACTTCCACAAGGTACTGGGCAGCAAGAATTTCTGCAACAACATAGACGAAGCCCTGAACAGAGCAAAGGAATTGCTGTCATAGCAATCACCCTGTCCAACATAACATTCTCACACACCATTTTTTGAAGACGGTGAATTATGCCATCACTGACGCTAAAGTTTATCATCACTGACGGTAAAGCTTATCATCACTGATGACAGAACCGGATATTAAATACCTTGTACATTTTCATAATTAGGGAATGGCTGGTATCTCAATGCTTCTGGACAAACAACCAGATAAAAAACGGAGCAGCCTCGAAATACAAATTCGTATTTCGAGGCTGTCCTTTATTGACAAGCACGACAATGTTCTGATTCGTGTCCTCATATTTTATTGCACTTTTATGCAAAACCGGGCAAAAGAAATGCTTTTGACCGAAAAGAACAAGTGATTTGAGCATTTTGTTGTATATTTGTACTCAAATAAAGACATCATGATAGAATACTTAAGAGGTAAGTTAGCAGAACTGGAACCGACTATGGCTACAGTAGATTGCATGGGGGTAGGCTACGGAGTGAACATTACGCTGAATACCTTCGCCTCCATCCAAGGCAAGGAAGATGTTAAGTTGTGGATCTACGAATCCATTCGTGAAGATGCGTATCAACTGTGGGGGTTCTCCTCCAAGGTTGAGCGTGAGGTGTTCCTACTCCTTATCACCGTAAGTGGCATAGGTGCCAATACGGCCCGCATGATACTATCTGCCCTGACACCAAAGGAATTGTGCAGCATCATATCCAGTGGCAATGCCAAGATGCTTACCCAGGTGAAAGGTATAGGACCCAAGGCTGCCCAGCGCATCATTGTGGATCTTGGCGACAAGATTATGGCACTGGCAGACGACACATTGCAAGCAGGTACGCAAAGCATTGCGAAAGGAAACACAATACTTTGCAATGAGGTGGCTGACGAAGCGACACAAGCCCTCACTATGCTGGGTTTCAGCCCTGCACCCACAAGCAAGGTTGTACACAAGATTTTGTCTGAAGAACCGGACGCCCCAGTGGAGAAGGTCATCAAATTGGCATTAAAAATGCTTTAAGGCACAATAAACAAGGTTATTGCCTCGTTTTATATAGCGTGAAGAAACGGAACAGAATCATATTGCTGATGCTGGTGATGGGAATCATTTTACCTGTCACCGGATTTTTTGGACCCTCACGTATACCTTTTTTTATTACGTGTGCCTACGCGCAGGAGAATTCTGTCCAGAAGGACGAACAGGAGAATGACACTACCCAGAAAAAGAAACCACGCTATTCCGTCCGCCGAACTTCCACAGAAACCACAGAAGACGTCAAACACCGTTCCTCCGATCTTGAAGATCCAGACAATCTGAAGACCGAGGTCAGCTACGATGAAAAAAGCGGAACATATCAGGTGGGAACAACTCTGACGAAAAGCGACGGCAAGGACAAGGACACCAAGAAGAACAAAACTACATCTCAGGCCACCTCCAACAAGTCAACCTCCAGTGACGACAAGAATACAACTAACGTAAAATTGGGCAGTTTCCTGCCAACCAACGACAAAGGGCTAGACCTCCATACAGCAACCAGTTACCTCACACCTCCCGTGGTGATGACCACGGAAGAGTACATGAAATGGAGCCTACGCCAAAGTATTGCACAATACTACCGCCAGCGCAATCAGGAACTCTTTCTCACAAAGGGCAATAGCAAATTTGATTTCACAGACATGCGCTTCTCTCTGGGCCCTGCGGAAAAGATTTTCGGTCCCGGTGGAGTACACATCAAGACCCAGGGTTCGGCAGAACTGAAGATAGGCGGCAACATGAAGTCTACGGACAATCCCACGCTTGCTGCCAGCCGCAGAAGTTCCTTTGGCTTGGATTTTGACATGAAGATAAACATGACCGTCAATGCCAAGGTGGGCGACAAGGTGAACATGAACCTTAACTACAACTCGGATGCCACCTTCGACTACGATGCGCAGAACCTGAAACTGAAATATGAAGGCAAGGAAGACGAGATTATAAAGCTGGTGGAAGCAGGCAACATCTCCATGCCTTCCAACATGAGCCTTGTACCCGGTGTGAGCAGTCTGTTCGGTCTGCGCACCGACGTGCAGTTCGGCAAACTGAAGCTCCAGACTGTCTTCGGACAGAAGAAGTCGGCAAGCAAAAGCGTATCAGGTAGCGGAGGCTCCAATACCACCACTTACGAAATATCAGTTACCGATTACGAGGAGAACCGCCACTTCTATCTGGCACACCATTTCCGCGACACTTACGACAAGAACATGCGCACCCTGCCCACCATAGCCAGCGGTGTAACTATCAAACGCATAGAGGTATGGGTAACCAACAAGACTGGAACAACAACCAACACGCGCAATATCATTGCCCTGACCGACCTTGGCGAACCGCAGAACATACGTGGCCCATGGCAGGGAACGGGAGGAACCGTACCCCATAACCGTGCCAACAACGAGTATTCTACATTGATAGGGAATCCAGGTGTGCGTGACATCAGTCAGGTGGGAAACATCTTGGATGGCGAGTTCGGTCTGCAGGGTTCATTCGACTATGACAAGTTGCAATCTGCCAGACTGCTGTCTTCCAGCGAGTATCACCTGAATGCAGAACTGGGTACTTTGACCCTGAACACCACATTGCAACCCGACGACATTCTGGCCGTGGCCTACGAATACACCTATGGGGCACAGACATATCAGGTGGGAGAATTTTCCAGCGACCTGACAAGCACCGACCAGGCCCTGTTCCTGAAGATGCTGAAGGGTAGTACAAACAGCCCTTCACTTCCCACTTGGAAACTGATGATGCGCAACATCTATCCTCTTGGTGCCAACACCCTGCAGAAAGAGAAGTTCCGTCTGGACATCAAATACCAGTCGGACTCCAGTGGCGTGTATCTCAATTACCTGCCAGAAGATACCCTAAAGGGGACCATCCTGCTCCGTGCCATGAACCTGGACCGACTGGATGCCAACAACAAACCGCACCCCAACGGACAGTTCGACTTTATCGACGGATATACTGTATACAAGGGTCGCATAATCTTCCCTGTAGCAGAACCCTTTGGCCAACATTTACGCCAATGGATTGAGGCACGTGGAGGCAAGGCGATGGCAGACAAATATGTATTCCAGGAACTCTACGATACCACCAAGACAGCCGCAAAACAGATGGCTGAAAAGAACAAGTTCCTACTTACCGGACAATATAAGGGTTCGGCTGCCAACGAAATAGACCTAGGTGCGTACAACATCGCTCCTGGCTCGGTGGTCGTCACAGCAGGTGGCGTTACTCTGGTGGAGAATACCGACTACATTGTAGATTACAACAACGGTCGTGTCACCATAATAAACCAAAGTATCATTGATGCCGGTACTCCAATCAATGCTTCGGTGGAGAGTAATGACACATACGGAATGCAACGTAAAACCTTCGTTGGTCTTAATGCCGACTATCAGGTCAACAAGAATCTTGTCATCGGTGGTACTTTCCAATACCTTAGCGAGCAGCCTTTGACAACCAAAGTGAGCATGGGCAATGAAGCCCTGAACAACATCCTTTGGGGCATGCACGTTTCATGGAAACACAAGGCACAATGGCTTACCAACTGGATTGATGCCATACCATTCGTTGAGGCCACTCAACCTAGCAATATCAGCTTTGATGCACAGGTAGCCCAACTTGTTGCCGGTCAGAGCGGCACAGCACAAGGCGGTGCTTCATATCTAGACGATTTCGAGGACACAAAACGCAAGACATCGCTTATCCAACCCACTTATTGGCAAATAGCCTCAGTACCCAGCATATCAAGAAACAGTAATCTTGCAGGACACTTTGCCGAGAGCCGGCTGACCAATGATGTTTCCTATGGTTACAACCGTGCCCTGCTTGCATGGTATTGTGTGGACCCCATCTTCACGAACAGAAGTTCTACTCTTACCCCAAGCCATATCAAGAGCGACCTGAACCAGTTGTCCAACCACTACGTTCGTGCTATCTACGAACTGGAACTGTACCCCAACAAGTCGCAGACCTCCTACAACAGCAACTCCACGTTGAATGTCCTGAATATGGCCTTCTATCCGCAGGAGCGCGGTCCCTATAACCTTACCACAGAGGTAGATGCACAAGGCTATCTGCTTAGTCCCGAAAAACGGTGGGGTGGCATGATGCGCAAAATGGACAACACCGACTTCGAGGCACAGAATATAGAATATATCGAATTTTGGCTCATGGACCCCTTCTTCTACGAAAAAAAGAACGGTACAACAAAGAAGAAACTGGGAGGTGACCTTTATTTCAATCTTGGTGAGATAAGCGAAGATATTCTGAAGGACGGCAAGAAAGCATATGAGAGCGGTCTGCCCATAGATGGCAATATGAACTATGTAGAGCAGACCACATGGGGTTATGTACCCAAGACCAACAGCATAACCTATGCCTTCAACAACGAGGGAGGTTCACGCGAAAAGCAAGACCTTGGTCTGAATGGTCTGAATGATACTCAGGAGCAGAACTATGGTGCCTACATGAACTTCTGGAACGAACTGAATGGCGGTTCGCTGGCACATCTGCCCGATACCGTGCGCCATCAACTGCTTGCCGACCCTGCCAACGACAACTACCACTATTTCCGTGGTTCCGATTACGACCGAGACAAGGTACCCGTGCTGAAACGATACAAGCGCATAAATATGCCTCAGGGCAACTCGCCTGATAGTGAGAACTCGCCCGAGAATTACGAGACAGCATGGAAGAACACCCCGGACATAGAGGACATCAACACGGACTACACCTTGGGCGAGAGCGAGAAGTACTGGCAGTACCATCTGCCCATCACTCCAGAGAACCTGCGCCCGGGCGGAAAGTACGTGTCGGATACTCGTACTGCTACTGTAACCCTGCGCAACGGAGAGATAGAGAACATAGACTGGTACCTTATCCGAATTCCTCTGCACGACTCGGACCGCGAGAGCATAGGCGGAATATCCGATTTCTCCAACATCCGCTTCATGCGTATGTTCATGACCAACTTCACAGACGAGGTAATCCTGCGCTTCGGCACCCTGGACCTCGTACATGGCGACTGGCGTACATACGAGAACACCTTGTATGCTGGCAACGTGGCAACCAGTGCTAACACAGACTTCACCATCACAGCAGTTAACATTGAGGAGAACAACGACCGCGTGCCAGTAAACTATGTCGTACCTCCTGGCATATCCCGTGTGACAGATGCCAGTAGTGGAACCCTGATGGAAAGCAACGAACAGGCTTTGGCTCTGACTGTCAAAAACCTGGGCCCCAACGATGCCCGTGCCGTGTACAAAAGCGTAAAGTATGACATGCGCAAATACAAGCACCTGCAACTCTTTGCCCATGCCAACCAGTTGGAAGCAACGGATCCCGACGCCACCTCATTACAGAGCGGTCAGGTTAGTGTGTTCCTGCGCTTGGGTTCCGATTACCGTAATAACTACTACGAATACGAGATACCTCTGGAACTTACTCCCATTAAGAGCAGTGGCAAGTATAGCAACAACTCCTATGACGACCGTGTGGCAGTATGGCCTGAAGCAAACATGTTTGACTTCAATCTGGACTTGCTGGTAGACTTGAAACGTCTGCGTAACAAGAACGGAGTGTCTTATAGCCAACTCTATACCGGCTACGATCCCAACAAGCCCAGCAACCGCATTGCGGTGATAGGTAACCCCTCTCTAGGCGAAGTGAAGACCATCATGATAGGTATACGTAACCATGCCAATGCCAACCGCAGTGTGGAGGTTTGGGTCAACGAACTGCGTCTGCAAGAATTTACTAACGAAGGCGGTTGGGCGGCACAAGGTAATCTGAATATCCAACTATCCGACATAGGCTCCTTCTCTGCCACAGGCAAGATGGTGACGGCAGGCTTCGGAGGCATTGAACAGACAGTATCCGAACGCAGCGACAAGGACGATTACCAGTACCAATTTACCACCAGTGCCGACCTTGGCCGTCTTTTGCCCGAAAAGGCAAAGGTAACTGTTCCCATATACTATAGCTACAGCAAGCACATTGTCAAGCCAAAATACAATCCGCTCGACACAGACATGCTTCTGTCCGATGCCTTAGATGCCACACAGACACAGGAAGAGAAGGATTCCATCATTTCACTTACATCCAGCAGTACTGTGAACCGCAATTTCTCCATTACAGGTGCAAAGGTGAATATCGCCAGCAAGAAACACCCCATGCCTTATGACCCTGCAAACTTCACATTCTCATATTCCACTTCAGAGAATGAGGACAGAGGGGAAACAACGGTATATGAATATAACAGGTCATGGAAAGCCTCCATGTCCTATGCATGGTCGCCGAACTGGAAGAACTGGGAACCTTTCAGCAAGTGGAAGACCAAGAGCAAGTGGGCACAAATTATTAAAGACCAGAATCTTGCTTTTGCCCCACAAAGCATTACCTTCAATACTGATTTGGGACGCACATACTATGAATTGCAGGAACGTGATTTGGAAAATATCGCCAATTCGCAAGCGCTTCCAGTCACATGGAGTAGCACATACCTTTGGAACCGCAACTTCTCGCTACGTTGGGACATCTTCAAGGCTCTGCATTTCTCCTTCCAAAGTGCTACTCATGCCGAGGTAGAACAGCCTAATGTGGTGGTGAACAAGGATCTCTATCCCGACGAGTACGAAGCATGGAAGGACAGTGTTAATCTCAGCCTGGCTGGCTTCGGCCGCCCCCTGGACTACAGCCAAAGTGCAACCATGTCCTATAAACTGCCCATCAACAAGTTGCCGGCATTTGACTGGATAACAGCCGACGCATCTTACAACTCGCAATACTCATGGAAGCGCGGTGCCGAACTGGAGGACGGAACTAGTCTGGGACATACCATCAACACCCAGAGAAGCATAAACGTAAACGGCAAGCTAGCATTGGAAACCCTATACAACAAGTCTCCGTTCCTAAAGGAAGTAAACCGCATTTTCTCTGCATCCAACGCTAAATCAGAAGCCAACAAGAAACGCAATGATAAGAAACGCGAGAAGGAAAAGGAACAACGTGAGAAGGACAAACTGGAGGAGGCACGTCTGAAGGCAGAGGAAGAGTCCAAGAAGACCGGCGAAAGCGTAGACAGCATCTTGGCACGAACTATGCCCAAAGGTACACAATCCAACGCCAAAGGAACATCAGCACAAAAGGACAGCAAAAATAAAACACAGGGCTATGCACGCGAGATAGTACTTGCTCCTGACAGTAACATGACAATTACGCACAACCAGAAGTCAAAGCGCCTGATTGTACGCATACAAGACAGTAAGGGACACGACTACAAGGTGAAGTACAAGAAATTGGATGACAACAAGATTGTACTGATGACGCAAGCCATGGATACCGCCAAAGTGCGCATCAACGTTATAGCAAAGCCCAAGTTGAGCGAAGAGAAGTGGTACAAGTGGGTACAGGCTGGAGCACGCCTTGCTATGATGGTAAGGAATGTTTCCGTATCGTACCGAAACTCCTACAATCTGTCCATGTCTGGCTTCATGCCAGAGGTGGGTGACCTGTTGGGACAGCGCATGACCTCCACTCACGGATTCGCCCCTGGTGTGGACTTCGGCTTTGGTTTTGTATCCGACGACTATATTGAGACAGCTAAAGAACGTGGATGGCTTATCTGTGCGGACAGTCTCTCTACCCCGGCCACCTCTTCTACCACAGAAGACTTGCAGATAAAGGCTACGCTGGAACCTATCACTGACCTGAAGATAGACCTGAACATGTCGCGTACCATGAACCGTTCAAAGAGCATACAGTATATGTATAAAGGTTCACCCACCACACAGACAGGTTCATTCAACATGACCATCGTATCCCTTGGCTCTGCCTTTGCCGGCAATGGCAATGCCTCCAACGGCTACTATAGTCCCACATTTGAAAAGTTCCGCTCTATGTTGCCCATATTCAAGCAACGTGTGGAAGCTCAGTATATAGGAGGCAAGGACCCGTCGGGTCGTCCGTATCTGGGTAGTGCCGGAGATCCAGCAAAAGGCAATACCACACCAGCCAACATATATGGAGCAGATGTGATGATACCCGCCTTCCTTGCCGCTTACACAGGTGGTGGCACCACACGCGAACTGGACATATTCCCCTCTCTGGCAAGAATGCTCCCCAACTGGACCCTAACCTATAAGGGACTTTCTAACCTTCCTTTCATTCGCGACTACTTCAAGAGCGTGACTGTGACACATGGATACAAGAGCGTTTATGCCGTAGGCTCATATAACTCCTACGCATCGTGGATGGAGTTCATGCATGGTACGGACATGGGCTTTACGACCAACCAAACTACCGGAGCGTTCCAGCCCAGCAGCTGCTATGACATAAGCACGGTAAGCATAAACGAAAGTTTTGCACCACTTATCGGTCTGAACTTCACTTTCCACAACAACATGACCCTAAAGGCCGAATACCGCACCACCCGCGTAATGAACCTGTCCATAACTAGTGCACAACTAACAGAGACCAGTTCTCGAGACTTCGTTCTAGGCTGGGGATACAAAATTAACGATTTCCGTCTGGGCAGCATCTTCGGAAGCAAGCGAGCCAGCAAGAAGGCCATGCGAAGTACGTCAAAGAGCCGTGCTATAAAGAGCAATGAGACACGTAGTGACGGACGCGAAAATATAAAGAACAGCAGCCAGAGCAACTTTGCACATGCCTTGTCCTTACGTTTCGACTTCTCCATACGCAATCAGGATGCAATCCGCAGAGACATCCAGACAGGTCTGTCCGAGGCAACATCCGGCAACAAGGCTGTGAAGGCTTCATTCCGTGCAGACTATACTATGAGTCGCTATGTAACCATGACACTCTATTATGACCGTCAAAGTTCCGTACCCCTGCTCTCCTCTTCGGCATATCCCACCGTAACGCAGGACTTCGGCCTGAGCATGAAGTTTGCACTTACAAGATAGTAATAGCGAACAATGAATGAACGGGTATTCCCCGCCCCCTACACTAAAATTAAACATCAAAACATATGAACTACATTCTACCCATTGTCCTACTTATCGTGTCAAACATATTCATGACCCTTGCATGGTATGGACACTTGAAATTACAGGATATGCACATCCTGCACGGCAACACACCGTTGTACATCATCATACTCATCTCCTGGGGGCTGGCACTGATGGAATACTGCTTTATGATTCCAGCCAACCACTATGGATTTCGTGGCAACGGGGGACCCTTCTCCCTGTTCCAACTGAAGATAATCCAGGAAGTAATCACCCTAGTAGTATTTACCATCTACACAGTAACCTGTTTCCGTGGAGAATCCCTCCATTGGAATCACCTTGCCGCCTTCGTTTGTATGATTATGGCGGTGTACTTCGTTTTCTTAAAATAACAAATACATAATGATACGAATGAAGGCAATCTCGTTCAGTATGAGATTGCCTTCACTTTCGTTCACATATATGCTATTCCAGAAACTCCAGACGTGCACAATGTGTGGTGATACTTTCCTCGGGAGGCAGTTTCATGTAGTCACCATACATAAGGCGTAGCATGTGGTCGTAGTTGTGAGGAACGGGAAAGTTAATGCCTTCAAACTTCAGTGTAGACAAAGGGAAAATATCCTTGGCATATCGCGGATTGTGATAAGGTATACCCATACCGCTGGTAATAACATCCGTCCCTGACATGCGGCACAACGCCAGAAGCACAGGAAACACGAAACGGCGGTTGAAGTGGAACCACTTCATCACCTTTCTTATACCTACACTATCATCCGTACAAGTGCGCCATATCTTGTACATGTGCCCCACGGTATTCTCGCTTATCTTATGGATACTGAGCGGTTGGCGCTCCAAAGGGAATATATCAATGTATATGCCTTGTTCCTTCCACACACGGTCGTAGTTGTTCCCTTCCGCCAGTACGGAACGGCGGTCACGAATCTTTGCATAATAGAAGAAGTACGTGGGGTCCGTCTCATGCGTCTGCAAAGCCATGGTTGAAGGCAGTTCGTCTGGCAAGACCTCCATCAGACGGTCATAGTCCTCGCGCATCATCTCTATGTCAAGGTCATCGTCCCATGGAATAAAGCCACCATGCCTGGCAGCACCTATCAGCGTACCGCTACTCAGCCAATAACTTATACCATGCTTCTTGCATATCCTGTCTATTTCGCACAAGATTTCCAGCATCCTCTCCTGCTGGCGACGCAAAAGAGAACCTTCCGGGCTATACTTCGCCCTTAGGGATTCGTGTTGAGCCTGTGATATCATCCTTGGAATATTTTAATGCAAAAATAGGCATAATTCAGTGAACAACAAAATAAAATTTGCTATTTTTGCACTGTCATACAGCCAATACCTGCACGGCATATACCAAACAACTGGCAATCATGGACAGCATAAACGCAGAAACTACGAAGCGCAAGGAACGCATGGAGTGGCTTGATGCCATGCGTGGATTCACGATGATATTAGTGGTGGCATATCATGTGGCACAGATTGGTTTCGACCAGTCCATCAAGCACTCGTCGTCGCTCTCCTTCCTAATGCTCTTCCGCATGCCTCTGTTCTTCTTCGTGAGCGGTTTTCTGGCATACAAGGCCTCGTTGGTGTGGGATTTCAAAACATTTATCTCCCTGCTTGGCAAGAAGATACGCATACAGATATTGCCCACCGTAGTGTTCTTCCTGTTTTCATGCGTGGCACTTTATCCCAAATTCTGGCCTGCCGTAGAGTCCAATCTCCATTCCCCAACTAAGGGTGGATACTGGTTCACGCTGGTGCTGCTGTATATGTTTGTACTTTACTATGTCTTCTGCTATCTGGAGTCAAAGATAAGGATAAAGTCATGGATACCGATAACCATTTTCTTCCTCCTCTCACTGGTAGCATACGAGTCATGCTACTTGCCCAAACTATGCTGGTGGGCAGATGGATACAGACTGAAGGAGCCAACCACCCTGCTCGACGACACATCCTTGATACAACTGATGAAGTACATGCCGTTCTTCCTCTTTGGTAATATTGTCAGACGTTATTGGAATCTGGCACAGCGCATCATGGACTCCAAATGGTTCTTCCCGGTAATCGTAACGCTGGTAGTTTTCTGCACCATGGACGTGCTGAAGTGGCACACCCTGCGCATGGCATGGGCAAATCTGCCATCCACCATGGCAAAGTTCATCCTGCTCACCATCACCTTCATGTACTTCCGCCACTATGCACAATACTTTTCAAAAATGACATTTATCGGAAGCAGCCTGCAATACATAGGCAGACGCACTTTGGACATCTACCTGCTGCACTTCCTGTTCCTGCCCGACCTCCCTGCCGTAGGTGCATTCTTCAAGCTGAACAAGCACAACTTCGCCATAGACACCACCCTGTCGGTCTTCATTGCGCTTGTTGTCATTGCCTTCTGCATCATAACAAGCAACATCCTGCGCATAAGTCCGTTGTTCAGGAAGTATCTGTTTGGCAGGGGATAGTTACAACCGAAAGATAATAGGGGCACGTCGTGCCCCCTTTCTTATTTCAACCTTTCCGTTTTCCGTTTCCCGTTTTTACCTTTCCCATTCCCCACTCATATACCTTATCTATATTAGGAACAAGCATGCCCTTTTCGTGTGCCAGTTTCCATATGTAGTGCAGGCCATAGGGGAAATCCTCGGTAAAATAACGGCTTTGGAAATCGGGAATCCATCCCTCTTCTGTCTGAACCATTGGAGAGGTGATGCCTTTGAAACCTTGGATTGAGGAGAGTTTACGGGCCAAGGACTCCGCATCATGACTCTCGTAGTAATCCAGAATTCTCGGGAGGTAACCCTTGCTTACGGGCAAAATGTCCAAGAGGCGGAAGAACTCCTCGTCCATGTCTATAAGCAGCTGGGCTGCTTCCCTTGTCCATTCTTCATAAAAGAGTATCATCCTGGGGAACACCTTGCCCTCGTTGTCTCCGCCAAACATGGTGTAAAGACGAGATGTGTGTAGCAAGGGGTTGCTATTCGTAAGGCTGGCCTCGTAATAGTTGCCCAACAGATGGACAGGCGCATCAAAGAGTGATTCTATCTTTGCTCTAAATGCCTCCTTATCATTGCTTCGCTCTACGGCAATGTTATGCGCATTCTTGTACCCCAACAGGTTCGCGCTCTCACCGTATCGTGTTGTGCGTGCTATGAAAGGTACACGTTGGAATCCCCAAAGGGGAACGTTCCCGTCCAGAACCTCCATGGCATGAAAGAAGAAACCCGTAGAGGAGAACACAGAACCAACATACGTACGTTCGCTGACGTAAGGCCTTATTCTCTCCAATTGCTGACGGATAGCAAATCCAGGCAGACAAAGGAGAACTATGGTACTTTCCTTCAGGGCAAGAGCAGGGTCATCAGTAATAAGATGCAAATGTCCCTCCAACACCTCACCATTGGGTGTGGATATCCGTAGAGTAGATTTCCAAGAAGATGGCCTTTGTGTCAATACATTGACACGCACATTCTTCCTTGCTGCCAGATAACCTGCTACTACATGTCCCAAGGAGCCTCCGCCACAGATGCAGATTGTTTCCTTCATCATTTGCTCTCCCCTACCTTGCGAAGTGCATCAATTAACTTTGTATTGTCCTCGTGATTGCGGACAGCGATGCGCATGTACTGCTTGCCATCAAAACCGCCCTTGCCAGAGCAGTCACGCATGAGGATGTTGTGCTCCTTCAGCATACGCAGGACAAGGGTCTTGGCGGTGAAAGGAGGCAGTACCTCCACAAGGAAGTAGTTGGCTTGAGAGGGTATTACACGTATGAAAGGAATGGTACGCAAGTTGGCCTCAAAGTTATTACGCTCCTCTATAAAGCGGTCGCATGCCTTTTTGTAGTCCTTCTCGTACTTGGTGTATATCTGCATGAAGAACTCGCAGAAGGAATTGAGGTTCCATATGCTTACCATCTTCTTTATCCTGGAAATAATCTCCACATCGGCAGAACAGAGTATGCCCAAGCGGATGCCAGGCACGCCATAACTCTTGCTTATGGACTTCATTACCAGCATGCGGGGATAGGTCTCCAGTATCTTGTCGGACAAAAGACTGTTCTGTTCCCATCCCTCGCTGAAGTCCACAAAACTCTCGTCCACGATGAGCCTTACCCTACGCTTCTCGCACCAATCCGCCAGCATGCAAATGTCTTCCACAGGAATGAAGTTGCCCGATGGATTGTCCGGATTGATAAGCAGAATATTGTCGGCAGGATTCTTGCCAAAAAAGTCCATGAGGTCCTGTGCCGAGTAGCGGAACTCGTTGTTCTGCGGAACGAAGGTGACGAGTGTGTCTGCCTCACGACGGTTGGGATATTCCTCGAACGTGGGACGAGTGATGCCAAGCGTACCAGGCAATAGTTCCATCAATGCCTTTATCAGTTCGGCAGCACCATTGCCGGGAACTATATAGTCTTCCTTAATGCCCCAGCACTTGCTTGCCAGCAGGGTATTCACCTTCATGCCCGAAGGGTATTCGGCAATGAGCGTGCGGAAGTTGGCCTGCATCTCATCTATTATCTTTGAGGAACGGAAATAGGGGTTCACCAGATAGCAGAAATCCAGCATCTTGGGGAAACGCCAGTAACCGCCAAAACGGCCGTAGTACTTGCGCATGATGTCTTTCTCCTCGGCAAAGAGAGCCTCGGCAATGTCCAGGTCCTGCTTGTCATCTATCTCGTACCACTTCTCATCAGTAATAGGCAGAGCCTTCAGGTCCTTGTTGCTGAGGAAGGTGATGATGCGCAGGACGTTCTCGTAATACTCGTTGTTGCCCACGGCCTTGGAGTATGCCTCAAGGAAGGGAACGTACTTTGTCTTGCTAAACTCCTTGGAGAACTTGTATATGTTTATGGTCTTGTAGTACTTGTCCACCTCCTCATACTGGAAGGCGGCCTTGGGTACGAAGTTCACGATGTTGTTCTCATCGTCTATGCACACCATGGTACCGTCCATCCATGTCTCGTACTTCGCCACAAGGGCAAGGTTCGGGAAAGGATTGTCCAGAATCAGAGAGAAAAGGCTGTCGTCGAAAATCAGGTCGCTCTCTATGAGCAAGGTATCGTCCTCCTGCATCTGCTCCTTGGCAAGCGCCAGAGAGTAGATATTATTGGTCTTGTCGTAGATGGGGTTGTTGACATACTCTATGGGCATGCCATTGTAGTTATCGCCCACGTAGTCCATCAGTTTCTGTCCCTCGTAGCCAACGACTATCACCACTCGGTTGAGATCAATTTTGGACAATTGCCCAAGCACACGGTCTATCAGTCTGGTACCGTTAACCTCCACCATGCATTTGGTGTTCTCCTTTGTAAATTCGCCCAGGCGCTTGCCCATTCCGGCGGCTAATATTATTGCTTGCATGCTATTTATTTATCGGAAATCGGAAACCGGAAATCGGAAAACTCATCCGTTCAGTCCGTTAGCTTTTCTATCTGTTATCCTAACACGAAGTGTCCTTACCTCACTATTAGTTTTCCGTTTTCACCTTTCCGTTTTCAGTTTACTAAACGCTTATCTCCCCGCTACCCCAGCAGATGGTCTTTTCGCGGTCATAGATACAACCGAACTGACCTGGGGCTATACCCTGAATGGGTTCTGGCGAACGGACTATATAGCCCTCGGCATCGCGCTCTATGGTGCCATCCATAAAGTGGTCCACATGGCGAACCTTGAAGGATATTTCCATGGGAGCATCGCCTTCATTGATTGGCAGAGGTTCCGTAATGGCATGGAAGTCAGCCAGGCGGAAAACGTGGCCATATTGCAATTGTGTGTCCCATCCGTGTGCCACGAAGACCACATTCTTCCTGACGTTCTTCTTCACCACAAACCATGGTCCTCCGCTCAGTCCTAACCCCTTGCGCTGACCTATGGTATGGAACCAGAAACCCTTGTGCGTGCCCACTATGCGGTTTGTCTCTATATCTATAACCTTGCCCTCCTGTTCGCCAAGGAACTTGCGAAGGAAGTCGTTATAGTTTATCTTGCCCAGGAAGCAGATGCCCTGACTGTCCTTGCGCTTGGCCTGAGGCAGACGTGCCTCGTTGGCTATGCGTCGCACATCCTCCTTCATCAGGTCGCCAAGAGGCAGAATCATACGGCTAATCTCCACGCCCGATAGTTGTGCCAGGAAGTCGGTCTGGTCCTTTACTGGGTCCTTGGCAACGCCCAACCAGCACTTGCCATCCTTCTCTATGATACGCCCGTAGTGACCAGTTGCTATCTTGTCGTACTTGTGGCCAACTCTCTCCTCAAAGGCACCGAACTTGATGAGTCGGTTGCACATCACATCGGGATTGGGGGTCAAGCCCATCTTCACACGCTCTATGGCATAACCCACAACACGCTCCCAATACTCCTTCTGCAGGTCTATCACCTCCAGTTTCAGGTTGTATCGGCGTGCCGTAGCCATGCAGAGTTCTATATCCTCCTCGGCAGTGCACGAAGAGTCCTCGCCCTCCATACCAATCTTTATATAGTACAGGTCGGGCTTGTACCCCTGCTCCACCAGCAGGTGTGTCACCACTCCGCTGTCCACACCTCCGCTTATCAGTACTGCTATCTTCTCGCTCACTTTGCTATGAAATGTTTGCCATACAGTCGTCCTGTCAGGTCGAACAGCATGGTGTCGGCGGTGAAACGTGTACGGAAATCTTCAAAGTCCTTCTTCTCCTCTGGACTCCATGCAGCCTCGGCTACGGCCAGCAGACGGGGGTATGCCAGGTAGTTAAAATAGTTTATGTCGGAAACATGCTCTGTCCAGAATGTTGCCTGCACACCGGCATAGTGCTTCTTCACGTTGGGGTCCATAACCTTGTCGGGCACGGGCTTGTAGGCATAAACTGCTGGCAACTGGTCGCTCTTGCGTCCTGTTCCTGCCGCCACGGGTTCGCCCTCGCCGTCATGCTGCTTGCGGTTGATATAGTAGCAGCCAGGTCCCCACTCCGTAATAACGGCATCAAGACCAAGTGATGCGGCAATGGCAGCACCCTGCTGACAGGGATTCCAACTGAATATCGTGGCACCTGTACTCTTTATCAGGTCCAGGTCGGCACCACCTGCTGTAACGCTCTCGTTCCACAGAATCATCTTCTTGCCGCGAGCCTTGATATGGTCGTTCATCTGTGTGATGAAGTAACTCTGCAAGGGACGGAAGCGATGCTTCTCCAAGTCCTTCACCTTACCTTCCTTGATGAGGCTGGCAAGATGCTCCTGGCACTGTGCGTTGCTCTCCCATGCATTGGTGGGGCACTCGTCACCACCGATGTGCACATACTGTCCGGGGAACACATCCATCACCTCGGTCAGCACATCGCGTGCAAACTGCACCGCCTTGGGGTCGCCAACGTTCAATACATCTGTCCAGACACCACCCTGGTAGGTCTGCACCTTGTGCTCGCCCTCGGGGTTACAGCTGAATTCGGGATAAGCCGCCAAGGCTGCCATGATGTGTCCGGGCATGTCTATCTCTGGGATAACCTCGATATGCAGGTTGCGTGCATACTCCACTATCTCGCGACAATCCTCCTGGGTGTAGAAATAGGGGCCATAGGGTTTGCCCAACCAGTAGTGCCCCTTCTCCATGTCGGTCATGCGGCAATCGCTTGCCACGGAACCAACCTCAGTGAGTCGGGGATACTTCTTCACCTCAAAGCGCCAGCCCTGGTCCTCGGTCAGGTGCCAGTGGAAGTAGTTGTACTTGTATATTGCCATACCGTCCAGGATGTGCTTTATCTCGTCCACGGTGAAGAAATGGCGACCGCAGTCAAGCATGAAGCCACGATACCAGAACCGGGGTTCGTCGTCTATGTCCACATAGGCTATCTCGGGACATGCCTCGGCACGGAAATGGGGAACTGCCTTCTGGGCCTCATCCACGCTCATACCGGCCATCACATTGGCAGGCATCATCTTCTTCAACGTCTGGAAAGCATAGAAAAAGCCACGGGCACTGGAGGCGCTTACTCTGATGCCACGTTCACCTACGTTCAGGCGATAGCCCTCGTAGGCAACGGTCTTATCCAGCTGCATGCTGATATTGGCCTTCTGGCTCTTCACCAACTTGCCCTTGCAGCCTGTTGTCTTGCGGATAACGTCCACAAACCTCGTTGCCTCGCTCTGCAGGCTGTCGGCCAGGAAAGCCACATCTACGGTATAGGACTTGGGCAAACGGTACGTCCCCTCGCCCACCACCATCTTCTTGGGCATAGGAGTGATGTTTACAAACTGCTTTGCCTCCACAGACATGAGCATGGAGAACAGGCACAGGATAATCAGACAAAGTTTCTTCATATTTCGTTTATATAGTTTATTCTTTATGCCAAACTAAGATGTCGACGACGCAATGCAGTAAGTACACATTCCGAAGCAACTGGATTAAGTCCACGGAAAGTGGTACGTTTCTTTAATTCTGCAAGCGGCATTTCAATTAGCAGTTTAGCAATGCATTCATCAGCGAAAGAGTTACTAACCACATTTACCCCGGTGAAATCCAATACGACACATTCGTTTTGCTCTATCAACGGTAGCAATCGCTCACGGACACGCTGCCCCAAAGGACGCGTTCCAAGATTCTCGCCATATTCTCTAAAACTAAATGTTACCATAATTCCTCCAACTCATTATCGTTCAAGAATGTTTCATTATACTGGGCAACAACATTTGTGCGGTTAGCAACAACCTCTGCTGGATTTATTTCTTTGTTCGTACGAAGTTGCAGATAAACGATAGTACCCTGCCATAATTCAGTTTCTATTGCAGTATCCACACCATCCTGAACCAATAATGTATGTTGCCCAGAACGAACCTCGAATTTCAATCCTGCGTCTCTTGCAAGCAACGAGGTTGAATACAATCCAAATCCCATACCCTTACCATCAGTAACGGCATCCTTTATGCACAACTTCAGTGCCTCCGACTCCGACAAACCTTTATACTCTTCATTCTCCAGCAATGATGCAAGTACACCTTGACCATCATCTGCCACAAGAAAACTCAAGACATGACCAACCGCATCATAATGTGTTATCACAGTTCCCATTTCTTTACCAGAATGAATAAGTACATTATCCAACATCTCGTAAAAACAATAACTTACAGCCTGCAATACTGTTGTTTCTATCTCAAGATATTGAGTCAGTACCCCCACTACACGTTGATAAACGTCATAGATGTTCTTCTCATCAAAAACATCTATCGTCACATCATTTCCCGACAATGGGAAGTATAGCTTTATGAGTGTTGTGAGATTCATATCCGTTTATCACCATCATTTACTTGGCAAAGATAGAAATATTTTTGCGTTATGCCAAAAGTAAAGTAGCATTTGTTGCCATATCATCCTTTCTCGCAAGAGAAAACAAGAGGAAACAGGAACTGTCTTGGTTGAGAAACATCGCCATCATAGATTAACAATCAAGTTTAACCAAGACCGACCTTTAACCCAAAACGAGGCTTCATTACATCACAACTCCACCTCATGGGGTTCGCCATTGACCAGCACCTTGACTGACTGATGATGGGGAGAGCGTAGTTTCCAATAGGTTACCTTGCCGTCCTTCCATCGCATGTCTATCTCTATGTTGCCACGGGCTTTCAGACCATAGGCGGCACCTTCCCTCCATGCAGCAGTTGGTGCAGGAAGCAGTTCGATGACGCCCTCGTGCGATTGTACAAGCATTTCAAGCATGGCGGCAGTAATTCCGTAGTTACCATCTATTTGCAAGGGTATGTGATGAGTGGCAAAAAGATTATCGAGCACATTGTAGGTAATCAGGCCCTCTATCATGTCGTGAGCCAATTCTCCGTCGTGCAGACGTGCCCAAAGGAGACTTCGCCAAGTCCATGCCCACGAACGACGGCTGTCTCCCGTTGTCTTGCGGAACAACAAGGACTTGCGTGCAGCCTCGGCCAACTCGGGCGTGTTCGTCGAACTGATGCCCTTTCCTGGGAAGACGGCAAACAGGTGTGAAGTATGGCGATGGTCGGTTTCCGGCGAGCGGTCAATCATCCACTCCATCAGGTTGCCTTGCTTGCCTATCTGGGAAGGAAGCATGCGCTGACGAAGGTGTTGCAGATGAGCACTCCATTCCTTGTCGACATTCAGTATTTCAGCCGCACGAATGGTGTTGCCAAACAATTCGCTCACTATCTGCTGGTCGTGCGCCACACCGTCCTCGCCACGGGGGCCATGCTCGGGCGACCATCCATTGGGCACCACCAATGTTCCCTCCTCTATATGTGCCAACTCTGGATATTGCGCCACATCTACCTGCTGATAGTCCGACTCAAAGCCTTCACCGCCCTTGCCCAACGGCTTGAGCTGGGCCTCCCAGTAGTGACACAACTCCTTCATGACGGGATAGGCCTGACGGCTCAGATAGGCTGTATCATTGGTGAATGCGAAATGCTCCCACAGGTGTAGGCCATACCATGCAGAACCGGGCAGATTCACCTGCCAGCCTCCGGCGCCAAATGGATTGTGCGAGGTGTAAACCACCCATCCGTCCTTCACCTTACCGACATCCTCGCCAATGGCCTCCAGGTATTCACGGGTATTCCGGCGGAACGGTTTGCGCATCGCATGCAGATAATCCAGCATAGGCAGGTGGCACTCGCTCAGGTTGCCAGGTTCAGGCAACCAGTAGACCATCTGGAAGTTGATATTGCTGTGATAGTCGTTTCCCCAGGGAGCAGTAAGCATTCCGTTCCATATGCCCTGAAGTCCGGCTGGCAGACTCCCTGGCCGGGAGGTCTGAATCATGAGGTAACGGCCAAAGTTGAAGAGCGTTTCCTCCAAGCCTGGGTCGTCGAGCTGCTGGCGGTAGGCTTCCAGACGCTGGAATGTAGGCATATCCTGAAGCACACGTGGCGACGTACCCAACGAAAGGCGTTGGCGCCTATACATCGCGGAGTAGTCCTCCGAATGACGATTCTTGAGTTCATCAAATGACAATGTCTCCACCTGACTCATGCGTCGGTTTATACGGCTTTCGGCAGATTCGCCACGGAAACCTTTGCTGAAATCCATCTCATAGTTGGTCTCTATGGCCAGAAGGATGGTACACGAATCAGCACCTTCCAACGACAGATGCCTGTCTCCCTCCTTCAAAGTTCCACCATGATGACGTACCGTTGCATGGGCTATGCACTTGATGCCGTTGGCTATCTGGCACTCCAGACGGAGGACATTGCCTTCCACCATAACGACATCCGTCTCGCGCTGGGTGGCAAACACTATCTTGCCTGTCAGCCCCGACGATGAAGAGCAGTGATAGTTCAGGACCATCACCTGATCGGTATAACTGCAGAATGCCTGGCTCTGCACAAGACTTCCGTTGCGTTGTCCGCGAGCCGACACACATCCCTCGTCCAAACGTATTTCACGACGGAAGGTTCCTTCTGCCACAGGTCCGCCAAAATCAAATATCAAGTCGCCAACCGGCTGATAGCCTCCAAACATATCGTCCGTGGCCTCCGGGCCATGCTCACGATTAAAACTCTTGTCGCCCTTTTCGTTGATGGTGCCAGCATTCAAGCCACCCGACCAGAACGACACCTCGTTCAGGGCATAGCGGTCGCGACCGCTTCCATGGAACACAGAGGCTGCTATGCGTCCGTTGCCGATGGGGTAAGGCTCGCTTTCCCAAATGCGTACCGGATTGGGATATTTCTCGCCAGTAAGACTGTACGTTTCCTCGTTCAGATAGTTATTGCCCTCTCCCTCCGGCCACTGCTTTATATGCCTGGAAGGGTTGGGTATGCGAGGCAGTTGTGGCACAGGCTCACCTTCCCAGATGCCGTCGCAAGCATCCGAGGTAAGGCCATATTCGTTTTGGTTCTCAAATACTTGTGTATATGCCGGCAGATTTGACCACACCCGTTGGTTGCCCTTTCCCACCTTGTAGGACGAGCAAGAAACAAGGCACATTGCCACACCCAGCAGGCACACGCCCAGCCTCTTCACCGTTTCCATTCTTCTTGTCATAAAACTTATTCTTTTACAAGCAAAGATACGGAAAAAAGCATTAACGCACAAACCTTTGTCCGCCATTTGTCCTATTCCTTCATCATCTTGCGCCAGCGGAGATAGCCGAGGACGGCAAAGACGGTGTAGGCCACGTGGATGCCAGCCTTGAAGGGGAGTCCCTTGTAGGCGAGCAGGTAGACGTCGATGATGTTCACCACGAACCACAACCACCACTGCTGCAGATACTTCTTTGCCATGGCCCACATGGCCACTATGGAAATGGCATTGGTGAGGGCATCCTGCACCGGCACGGTGGAGTTGGTGTAGTTATCCAAGAACCACCACGTTGTGCCCCATATCAGCAGAAAAGCCACACCGAGCCACATTGCAACACGCAGGGGCATGGAGGTAATGGCAAGGACCTCCTTGCCACTGGAGGTTTTCACTCGCTTGCCATAGCCGGGCATTGTCCACAGGAGCAAGCCATAGAAGGCAGCCAGTAGGTAATAGACGGAGATGGTCATATCGCCATACAGACCTACCTCATAGTAAAGATACACGTCGATAGCCGGCATGATGATGCCAGCCACCCACACCATCCAGTGGGCACGATACTCCCACCAGAGATAAAGAATTCCCAAGAGGGAAACGAAGAAATCTAAGTATGCAACCATAATGGATTAAGCGGAGGACCCACCCCCAGCCCCTCCACAAGGGAGGGGAGTAGGATGTACTGCTATTGGGGAGAGATTTGTATTGTTGTGAACACGGCATGACGTGTCGCTTGATATTATTCTATTTTTCGGACTCGTCATGCCGAGTCCCTACGAAGCTAAATCAATAGCCAAAAGTAACCACTCCACACTCCTGGAGAAAGGTTGGGAGAGAGTCCGCTCTCGGCTGTAATTACTCCCTCCCCTTGCGGGAGGGTTGGGGAGGGGTCCAGGCAAGGGTCTAAAATCTCAACGTCACATGCCCCATCATATTGAATCCTGCCGAGGGGGTGTAGCCTATTTGGTAGTAGCGATTGTCTTCGGTGAAGCCGTAGTCGGGGACAACACTGCTATACACCCATCCGCTTTGTGCGAAATGGCGGTCGAAGATGTTGTTCAGGTCCAGACCGAATACCACCTGCTTCAGGCGGGCATTGTTCTTCCTGGGATTGAGAGTATAGCTCAGGCGCACGGCAGTAGTGCTGTATTGAGGCAGAGAGCGGTCCAGGCACTGGGTGTTGTCCAGATACTGGCGGCTCACGAAGTTGGTATGCCACACTGCCTTCAGTCCCTGCCAACGGAAAGTTGCCATACCATTGAGCACCACCGAGGGAGAGAATGCCAGAGTGGAGTTGTCGTAGTGCTTCACCTGGAAGGACTCGTCCCAATCATAACTTACATGCTCGTCGAAGGCAAGTATCCTGTTGCGACTGAAGGCACCGTTCACATCCAGCGAGAGCCATTTCCATGGCGAATAGCCAGCACTCACCTCTATGCCCATGCGGTAGGAGTCCTCTATGTTTGTGGTCAGCGCCTCGCCTATGTCGCTCAGTTCGCCCGTCTGCACCAACTGGTCCTTATACCCCATGTAGTAAGCACCCACCGAGGCATACCAGTTCTTGCCGTCATAGGAGTAGCCCACCTCCACATCGTGCAGACGCTCGGCACGTGGTGCACCGCTCTGGCCGTTGTCGGTGAAGTTGTTGCGCTCAGGTTCTCTGGAACTCATGGCATAGCTGGCATAGGCACGATGTCCGCCCTTGTGCCAGGCAAAGCCAGCCTTGGGATTGAGGAAGTCGTATGTCACATCCACATTGAGCGGTTGGGGCTGATACATGCCGTTGGCATCCTTCTGGAACTTGTCGTTGTAGCCATCGGTACGGAAGCCCACATGGCGATACTGCACATCGGCAAAGGCATCCCACTGGTCGCTGAGGTGATAGGTGGCCTTGGCAAAGACGGACAGGTCGGTCTTCCATGCATCGCTATCATAGTACTGGTACTTTCCGCCAGGAGTGGGGATATAGTGCTTACGAAGGTCCTCGTTGCTGATGTATGTAAGGTAACCGAAATGGTTGCCTGTGAAGCCCTGTGCCGACAGACCTGTTATCACGTCCCAACGCTTGTCCTTGTAGTTGGCATTCAGGTTCACGCCATAGGTGTGCTGAGTCAGTCCCTTCTGTCGCACGAAGTCGGCCCTCGTGCTGCCGTCCTGCGGCACATAGTTCAGGCCGAACTTGCTTCCAGCCTTGTTCTGGTAGCGGAACTCGTCGTAATAGCCATAGCCATAGGTGTAGCGCAGAGCAGCCGTGGTGCTCCAGTGGTCGTTTATGCGCCAAGCTGCAGAGAGGATGTTGTGGTTCTGCCAGAAGTTGTCCGTGGTACGCTCCCACAGGCTTCCGTCCACCTTGGCATAGCGCTCGGTCTTCCATGCCGAGGCATCGTCCCAGTCCTCTATGAAACGCTCGTACAGACTATTGAAGCGTCCCAGTCCCATGCGGTAGAGGTCTTCGTAGGTCTTCACCCCACCATAGGCATTCAGGCTGTAGTCATCATTGCCTGCCGTGACTCCGTTCCATGCCTGGCCGGTACTTTCAAAGTTGCCCAGGTTTCTGTATTTCAGCACTAGACGGCTGTCCTCGTTCAGCCATGCCACACCGGCGGTATAACTGCCGCTCTTGCCATGTGTGCCATGCAGATAACCGTCGGTCTGTGTCTGATGATAGGCACCATCCACCACCCAATGCTTGCCCACAAGGCCCGTGGAGAACTGACCACCGGCACGCCATGTATTGTAACTGCCATAACTGCCCGTCACCTCCAGCATGGGTTCCATCTGTGGCAAGCGTGTCTGCATGGCAATGCTGCCTCCGAAGGCACCGTCGCCATTGCTGCTGCTGCCCACACCACGCTGAATCTGCACACTGCCCAGCAGTGAGGCATACGAGTTCATGTTTGCCCAGAACACACACTGGTCCTCGGGCGAATTGAGCGAAATGCCGTCTATGGTAACGTTCACACGGCTGCCGGCACTTCCTCGCATACGCATGTACACCGTGCCCGTGCCCAGTCCGTTCTCGCTCCATGCTACCACACCCGGAGTGCGTGCAAACAGATATGGCAGTTCCTGTCCGCCTGTGGAAAACTCCTGCAACTCCTTCTTGCTGATTCTGCTCACGGCAAATGGCGCACCTTTGGGGGCACTAACCGCCGCCACCACTACCTCACTCAACTCTGCCACACGTGCAGAATCCCTCTCACTCTCCTGGGCACTGCTCATGCCCGCCACACCTGCCAAGGCAAGCACGGCAAGAAACTTTCCTTTCATAGGAATCCTTTCTCTTCGTCGTTCGTAATCACCGTTACGAATTACTGGTTGGAAAATTGGCCCGTTCCCTATACCTTATTTATATTATAAGGGAACCAACCGTTCATACTCTCTACGCCGGCACTACCCGGTTCAGATCATTTGAGGGTATATTCTCAGCAAGGCCAATATCAGCCATGCACCCCTGATGACGTTGGCAAAGGTACGAATAAGTGAGAGAATAACAAAATAATGCTTGCATTAATTTTGCTATTCCGAACGGAAGTACCTTCGACCGCCAGGTCAAGGGTACAAATAAGTGAGAGAAGTACAAAATTAATTTGGATTTATTTTTACTTCCGAACCGACGCAGGAAGCGAGAGAAGAGTCAAGTTTACTTGAACTATGCCGAGCAACAAGGAGGAAGACCGAAGGTCAACGGAAGTACCTTCGACCAAAGGTCAAGGGTAATACAATGTACGATAATAACAAAGCGAATTGCAATTTAATTTCAACCTTTCTTCAAAAAGAGTACCTTGACAGCCCCTAACATACCTTCAAAAAAAGCAGATAACGAGCGGAATGTGCAAAAACAAACGAGATTCCGCTTGTTATCTGTACTTTTTTTATTATTTTTGTCACATCAAAAACCAAGCAAACATGTTGATAGGCAGAGATTACGAGAAAAAGGAATTACTGAGCGTGTTAAATAGCGACAACTCAGAATTTATAGCAATATATGGTCGTCGCCGAGTAGGGAAAACCTACCTTATCCGGGAGACATTCAATTACAGATTTACCTTCCAGCACACTGGAATGGCAAACTGCACCTCTAAAAAACAATTGGCAAGCTTCAGGGAATCCCTGCTGGAACAAGGAGCGGCAGATGTACCCAAGTTATCCAACTGGCTTGAAGCGTTTTCCGAGTTGAAACGTTTTCTTAAAATCTCAACAGACGAGAAAAAACTGGTATTCATTGACGAACTGCCATGGCTCGACACAGCAAAGTCCGACTTCCTTACTGCACTTGAGTATTTTTGGAATGGTTGGGCAACAACCAGAAAAGACATTGTTCTGATAGTTTGCGGGTCTGCCACATCATGGATAGTGGAAAAGATTATAAACAATCACGGAGGCCTACATAACAGACTGACAAAAAGGATTAAACTCTCCCCCTTTACATTGAAGGAATGCGAGGAGTTTTGCATCAGCAGAAACCTCGCATTGAGCAGAGCACAAATTGTAGAGGCATACATGATTATGGGTGGCATCCCATATTACTGGAATTACATAAAGAAGGGACAGAGTGTTGCCCAAAACATCGACACACTTTTCTTCAAGGAAGGTGGCGAACTACGCGACGAATTTGATATGCTGTACGCATCCTTATTTAGAAGGCCAGAAGGCTACATCAAGGTTGTCACCGCACTTGCTCAAAAGAAAGTCGGCATGTCAAGAAACGAAATCATCAAGTCCGCTAAACTCACAGACAACGGCACTCTGACCAAAATGCTCAATGAACTTGAATGGTGTGGCTTTATCAGAAAATACAATTCCATTGGAAAAACTAATAAGGAAAGCGTATTCCAACTTATTGACAACTATACCTTGTTCTACTTCCTGTTCATATGCAAAAACAAGCATAACGACGAGCATTTCTGGTCATCCTCGCTCAACTCTCCACTGTATAACACCTGGTCTGGTTTAGCCTACGAGCGGATATGCCTGCAGCACATACCTGCAATTAAATGTGCATTGGGCATATTCGGAGTACTCACAAATGTTTATTCATGGCGCCAGAATGCCAACGAAGAAAAGGGTTTTCCCGGAATTCAGATTGACATGCTTATAGACCGTCACGACCAAATCATCAATCTTTGTGAAATAAAATACTCGAAAGCGGAATACTCTATTAGCAAAGAATACGATAGCGCACTTAGACAACGTTTGGAATTATTCCGTATAGGCACTCGTTGCAAAAAAGCCATCCACCTTACCATGATTACTACCTATGGTTTAACGGAAAATTCATATTCTCAAACGGTCCAAAACAGCATAACTATGGATGATCTCTTCTTTTGTTAGGACAACGCATGACCATAACCCTCGCATTCGACTCGTTCAAAGGTTCGCTTACCTCCGACGAGGTGGCAGACGCCTTTCACGAAGGATTGCTCAGTGCACTGCCACACTGCACTGTAAACAAGGTGTGCATAGCCGATGGTGGAGAGGGAACCGCCGAAGCACTTGTCAGGACCTTGAAGGGAGAATGGTGCGAGACGATGGTATCCGACCCGCTCGGGCGCCTCATCAAGGCACGCTATGGCATAATCATGCATGAGAGTACGGCAATAATAGAAATGGCCTCGGCAAGCGGTCTGCCACTGCTTAGCCCCGATGAGCGCAACCCAATGAAAACCACTACCTACGGAACAGGCCAACTCATTGCCCACGCCATAAGCCTGGGATACCGCAAGTTTCTCGTCGGCATAGGCGGCAGTGCCACCAACGACGGCGGTACGGGCATACTCCGCGCCCTTGGTTTCCGTTTTCTTGACAAGGAGGGAGGAGAACTGACCGGTGGAGGCGAAATCCTTGGGCACATCCACAGGATAGACAGTTCAAAGGCACTGCCACAACTAAGCGAATGTCAGTTTACCGTAGCATGCGATGTAGACAATCCGCTTTACGGTCCCAAAGGTGCCACACACGTCTTCGCGCCACAGAAAGGGGCCGATGCGGAGACGGTAGAACGCCTGGACAAGGGATTGCGCAACTATGCCGAAGCGATACACCGCTTCACCGGCAAGGACATATCACATGTTCCCGGAGCAGGAGCTGCCGGAGGCATGGGTGCAGGTATGATGGCTATGCTCGGTGCCCGTCTGGCAAAAGGCATAGACATGATTCTGGATGCCACACATTTTGACGAGATCATCAAGGGCAGCGACCTTGTAGTCACAGGCGAAGGGCGTATAGACCGCCAGACCCTCATGGGTAAAGCACCTGGCGGAGTGCTGAAAAGAGCAACTCTCCAGAGCATCCCCACCATTGCCATCGGGGGATGCATACAATGGTGCAAGGAACTACTGGACAGCGGCTTTAAGGAAATCCTTTCCATCAATCCCGACAACCTGCCCGAAGCACAGGCCATGCAACACGGCACAGCCATGGAGAACGTAAGGCGGACTGGCAGGATGCTGGCAGAATATTACGCAAAGCAGGGATGGAGTTCTTGATTCCATCCCTGATTCACGTTGATACTATTGCTCTAGAAAGTGCTATTGACAAATCTATTCAGGCTCCCAGTCCTTTACATGGCGTATAATAATACGTTTACGTCCATGCACATTTTCGTTCTGTACAATGTAGTTGTTACCTCCGAAACACCAGGAGTTACCATTTTCTAGTCCAAGACCACCAACAGAAGTCTGACCCAGAGCTGTATATGTGCTTACCATCGTAGCATCATTTCCCCACCAATTGTCATTCTTGATGTAAAGGGTCATCAAAGCCGCTTCACGAATGTTAGGAACACGGTACGTCTCTTGGGTAACAGGAGACTCATTATTTTCCAGCTGATTCTTTAAGTTGTTATATTCATTGAAAGTAGTAACAGTTCCTGTTGTCTGTCTTATGGAGGTCAAACCGCCAGTGACAAATCCACGATAGGTACGTGCAGATGTCGAAAATTCATTGGTTGGCAGAAGCTCCTTTGTTGTATAGTATCTTAAAGACTCTTCATTGACATTGCGCAAATCAAAACTATATACCGCATTAGCAGTTCCTTCGCCTTCCATACAATTCACAACCACTAAGGGATGTGGTAAATTTTCTTCCTTTTTGAGTATATTCTCCTTTGTTGGGTTATCCATTCCCAAATTACGCACACATCGAACAGACAAATGTGGACGGAAAGGCTCACCATAATTATCATAATAGTCTACGCGATATCTGGTTGTCACGATACCCTGTTCTGCCCAAAAGTCCTGGACGGAATTATTCTCAGAACACTTGGTACTTGACAAGACATGACGACGGAAAGTCCTGTATCCGTCTGTTGAACCAGGAACGGCATATGCTGTATTGTATAAGCGGCTATCGTTGCTCACACCCAATTCACCTATATATAAACCCAGAAGCTGGTTTGTAGCCGCCTGATACCACCGTACTTCATCCGGATCTATAATTCCATTGCCATTATTGTCTCTGTTGCGCATCATGGTTGACCATCGCATGACCGCATAGTTGTCCTTCATCCATATCAGATTATAGTCATTCTCACGGTCGTAGTCCAGATAAGTATCCCACCTAACTCCTTCGGCCATTGAGCCTCCTCTATTCAGTCCCCATAAACCCAATGTATTATACAATCCATTATCAGGAGAGTCGTTGTTCAAGAATTCAAACGAAGCTGGAGCATAGGTTACACTCTCAGATTTGTCATAGAAACCATAATTGGAGGTTTTTTCGTCTATGGTCTCACATCCCCAAGCTGTCATCAAGTCTGCATTCTTCAGGTTGTAAGGTGTCTGTATGGAGCGTTGTCGTATGGTCACAATGCTTCCGGTAATGGAACTGTCACCATCCTTGCTGAAAGCACTCTCACAAAGGATATGCATCAGTCTGTTGGGTTGGTTCACAAAACGCTTCCACAGATCCTGAGGCTTGTTGTTGGGGTTCATAGGGTCAACCTCATAGTAGAATTCATTGACAAAGATCGTTATCCTCAGATTACCGTCTTTGTCAAAGGCATTGTCCTGATTGGCCTCATATTTTATTTTCTCGGCCTTCAAGAACGCCATGAACTCTACCACATCCATCAACGATTCATGTCCTATTCCCGGATAGGCTTTATTTCTGAATGAATAGGTACCATCTGCCTGCATGTCGTTAACACAGAACTCCACCCACTTGTAGTCCAGGTCATTATATATATCCTGCCCAGTCAACGGGTCCTTTACGGGTATTCCCTCACGACCGAAAGGAGTCTTCACATACCAGGTCATGGCATCTATATTTATGGAAGAAGCCGAGAACGTATACACTCGTTGCCCATAATGCGCATCAAACGTGTATACTTCCTCCTCTACAGAATAGACGTTTCCCATAGCTCCCGACTGGTTTTCAATCACTCCATCTGTACCGTCGTTGGAAGTCTCCACCTCCACCTCGATATTGTCCACACCCTTAATGTTGATGGTGTATTTGTAATGAGTGTTTCTTACAATGTCATAGTTATCCTTGTCGCTAGCGAAGTCACCCAGGTGCACCACATACGTCACATCCGCTACAAGGTGCTGCTCCGTAGTCAGGCCGGGATCTACAAGCATCTTCAACTCACCCTTGATTATCATATACGTAGCCTGTTCTGGAGCATACTCCCACATGCCACCCTCCGTATTGTACTTCCCATAGTTTCCCGCCTCGGGGTCATCGGTGTACTTTATTCTTCTGTCACGATTATGATAATTGCCCTCAACGCTTTTCTTCTTGTCGTCAGACTTTAAATTCTCCAACGTGTAAAAAGAAAAACCGTATAGCACACCACCCGTAGGATTGCCGTTCACCAGCTCGTTTTCCGTGGTCTCAAAGGTCTTGGGTTGGGTATTGAAGAAAACGTCATCGGAAGATGCGAGTCCGCTCTGGCTGGGCATAAGCAGAGAGCTGTTCGGCAAATTTATCACTTGCCACGACTCTGGAGTAAAATCCTCCACACGCTGATTATTGGTTTGTTCCGTGGGGTTTACTCTCACGTTTACCTCTACCTTGGCATCCAGGCGCTCAAGCATTATCTTGCCTCCGGGCACAGTGATGCTCCCATCCTCATAAATGCTCACACCGCTTCGGTTGCCAGTCATCATAAAGAATCCGGCATTTCGCTCTGGAAGTTCCTGATTCAGCGACACCATCAGGGCATTAAGTTCGTCCTGGCTTCGCACCAGCCCCAGACGGTCCTCCGACATGTTCATGAAGTCCAGGTCGATATTGGCTATCAGGACTATTTCGGCTCCAGCACCGGAAACCGCAGGAACACAAATGTGCAGAGTACCTGACGTCTGGTCCGTACTTCCGTCCGACGACATGTTTTGCACCTCCCAATATTCCTTGTTTCCCGTCTGGTCCAGGTCGTCGTCATCGAAATAGCGTCCATACACCTTCTTGCCGTCTGCAAAGAGGAACACATACATGTTTCGCACCATAGACTCATGGTGAAGCTCGTAGGTGCCACGGGTTGTAACACGTATCTCTTCATGTTCCTTGGAACCGAAGGACAGTGCCACCCTTACCTCCTTATCACCCACATTGGTCAACGAGGCAAGGTCGTCTTCGGTGCAACCTGCCACAAGCATGCCCGTCAGGAGCAGTATGCCCAGTATGCGTATCCAGTCTTTTATCATGTAATCTTACTCTCAGTCAAAAGTTATATCACCCTCCACTTCATCCCAGTCCGATACCTCGAACTCTATTTCTCCGCTCTTTTCGTTATAGGAAACATTTACCACAATGTTTACAAAGTCATTCCTCCTGATGCTCTGCATGGGAACGGATTCGCCCGTCTGCTTGTCGACAGTAGTAACAGGTATCGTTGCCTGACGGGAAACATCACTGTTCACCGTGGTGGCATTAACCCTATACAGACGAAATCTCCTGCTGTTACCAGACGATGCACCAATCGGGTTGTTATTATTCACGGCAAGATAATAATTGCCCGACGTTGACCTCATATGCATGTAGGAATTGGATTGCGAAAGCGTGAAATAGTCATTGTTACCCGGAGTGCTGGTCATGGGCACAGCATTGTTCTTCACCGCAGAACTCCTGATGTAGTAGCCGCTTCTTCCCATGGACTCTATCCTATAGTTGTTTCCGCTTACCTTGATAAATCGCCACACGCAATTGTGGTTCAGTTCGTCATTGGTCATATAGGAAGTGGCTGACGACAAGTTGTTTGAACCATTGTCGTACAGATATTTTTGGGCATTGAAATTGTACACAACATACAGACCTCCGTCGACCACGCTGTTAGGATTAGTTATATAGTTCTGGTCCACCGAATAGACGGTTTCCGTAACTCCTCCACCATACTTCAATCCCAAGGTGTACTGATACTGTCCGCCATTGCTCTCCAGCATGTAGGCATCAAAGATGGTGGACTCGGTAACACTATTTCCATCACCTATTCCAGGAACCATCATATCCTGCACAAAGGGAGTGACGGCATCGCTGGATGTTGCCAACGGTTTGGCATTGGCAGTACCGCCCTCCTCAAACAGTGGTGCGGTGCTTTGCGTGAATCTGTTGGCAAAACTCAAGTCAGTAATCTGCAAGTCTGCCTTGCTCTGATTCCTTATATTTATACGCACGCGTGCGTAAGTCCTGACCAATTCCCCCGACACCGTATTCATACCGGGCTGCAGGGCAATTTCCTTTTTCAGTGTCAAAGGATATGGCGTTGCCTTTGGGCACAAGGCTGATGTTGCCGACGATGCCACCTGCATGCTTCCCGTCACATCGGTTACGGATGAGAGATGTCCGCTTGCCTGTGTGCCGTAATCGCCGTAGTTTGCCACGGCATAGAGCTGGTAGGGCTTGCTGTAATCCAAGTTGTCGAAACTTACCGTCGCTTCGGTATTACCGTTGGCCATGCGCACGTCTCCCTCCTCCAGGACTGCAGACTCTACCACAGCACCGTCCCTGACCAGAAACACGGCAAGTCGATACATGCGTCTTCCGTCTATAACCTCTTCAAGCTCAGACACCGTGCCGTTATCGTCAAGGTCCTCAATGCCTCGTGTCTCCATACGCACGTCAGCACTTTTGAATGATATGGTCAACGATGTCCCCGACATCAGTCCCCCTTCGTTATACTCATGCTCGCTGCATCCGCACAGCATCAGCACGGAATACAGGATGGCGAGGAATGGCAGTAACCTTCGAATCATCTTACAGTTTCTCTCCTTACATTATGATGTCATGGACAGAATCCAATCTGTTCCAATCAGCTATAGTCAACTTTAAATCCACACTGGCACCGTTTATCTCCAGGATATAGGTGTAGCGTTTACCATACTCGTACTTTATGGCAGGTATGTCCACACTGAACACATAGCTGCCAGCACTGTTCATGGTGTAGCAGAACTGCAGGGTGCCTCCTTGTACCTGTTGAGGTACTACCAGAATCCAACCGTCGTTCTGTGTATATTCTTGTCCCGCAGCGCCGCCATTGGACGTGTACAGGATGTTTTCTGTGGCAATGGGCAACCCTGTGTGTTCCCATTTATACATGGGTGCCGACGAGGACTCGTAGGTGTACCATGTTATCTCCGGATTCACGTTGCCGGTATGCACCAGGTATCCGGATGGCGAGAACAGGTTTGTTGCCGTTCCCTTGTTCTGCAACCAGCAAGAGGTTATGCCCTCTCCGCTTGGCGGTGTGTATCCGTCTGCCGCCCTCACCTTGAATCTCAGTGCGGCAAAGATATGCTCCATATTCAGAGGAACAGGCCCAGAAGGCATTTCCGTCTGTATGTCCACATGCGTTGCGGCCACCAGCATATCTTCCTGCAGTTCGGAAGTGTTGATGGGACCTCCCTGCATAATGGTGGCTTCCATCTGTGTCATCAGGCTTGTCATCAGTGCCTGTGGGTAACAGGCACGGAAGTCGTATTGCGAGTTAGTTACCCATAAGCGTGTCTCACTGAGATAATTCCAGTCGTTGTACGGATTGGTGTACTCTGCCTTTGCCACATAGATCAATGGTTCGGCATTGAACACGCTATAGGTGCGTTCCTGCCCGTCCTCGGCGGTGGTGTACTGTCCCCATATGCCTATGCTCTCGTAATCGCCATACACATTGGGGGTACAAGCCTGGCGCAAAACGTCGTCGTCCACCAAAGCCCTTGTATTGGGTATTGCTACCTGCTGTATGCTCCAACTGATGGAACGTGCCGCCATTGGCTCGGTGGGAGTCCCTGCAAGTGGCAAGTTCTCCGCGTCAGAGCAGCATGCCAGGGAAAGCGTCAGGCCTATCAGACACAGGCACACAAGACATGCCTTGCACGCCACACGGCATGCAGCCAGTACTCTCGTAGCGGTACTGCAGTACTCTCGTAATGGTACTGAGGTACTCTCGCAATGGTACTGCTGTACTCCTACAGAGGTGTTCTGGTGTGTACTGGATGTCTTGATAGACATTTGCCTGTTTCTGAACTTTGTCATTATTGATTTATTTCCCTGGGCATCCCATACAGACACCCAGGGAAACATTAAATAGCATATATCCTTGATTACAATTCAACCACTATAACTTCATGGTCTGTCCACTCTGCAGCACCGGGAGCGAAGTAAATTCTATCCTGGTCGGCAGCAGCCTTGCCATAAACCAAACGGTAAGTATAACGTACACCAGGATCCCAAGCAGGAACAGGATTGCCAAGGACATCTATACCAGCACTCAATTTTGCAGTCTTGCTTCTCTCACTGCCGTTAACAGTATATGTTACCACAACTGTAGCATCATCTGTTAGCGTCTGAGGCATCAACAACAGCTGGTTGCACTTCTCGTCCTCGCTTGGTGCGTCAGTATCTTCAGCAGCCAATTGAGCAACATAGAAGGGAACGGCTTGGAATTGTACGTTACCTTGGAAACCGATATAGGCAGCGTCTGATGCAATCTTATCGTCATCCACGGTCCACATTGGATTTTGTGCATTAGTAGCCTCATTCAATTGCTCCTTAAATGTACCCTTATACTTTACACCAAATACCTTGATAGACGTCAAAAACACATTGGCTTCGCTCTCGTTCTTGATAGAGAAACGTACAGAACTCAATGCATGCTTGAAATCAATGGGTATACCGCTATAATAAGAGGCACCGTCCAACATATCTTCAGCAGTCATGTTCAAAGTTCTGGTGCTGTAAAGCAAGTCATAATGATGCTCGGCATTACCATTTACCTCGAAATTTTCAATGGTTACACCGTCTGCCCCATAAGTTCTGGTTGCACCTGCACACTCAAGGTCTGCAGGAGATGAGGCAGCGAAAGACATCTTGCCAGAAGGCCAATAATAATAGCCACCACCATCTGTCTTGGGAGCCCAACCATCCACATTCAGGTCGTACTTAACTTCCTTGCCGTTGATTTCATGTTTTGTGGCTGATGTCCAACCAGCGAAATCTCCGTCGTGCTGAACAGCATAAATCATGAAATCTTCCTCCTTGGGATAGTGGTAGATGGTAGAAGAGCCAGAATACATGTGATCACCGATTTCACCATAGAAATTGGCTCTGGTGCCACCGTTTGACTGCATCAAGGGAGAAGAGAAGGTCAACTTGGCCGGTTCCTTCACACCCTGTTCGCCAACTGTCTCGTCAGACACGCAACTTGCAAATGCCATGCCTGCTACCAAAAAGAAAAATAAATTCTTCTTCATAACGTTTAATTTTGTTGGTTAATAAAGTTTATAATAGTTTATATCTCAATTCTAATTTACAGGTCCTCGCTTCAACGGTATCTATTCATAGCATTATACCCGCTTCGACATCGTTCCAGTCATCCACACCAGGTGTCATTCCACCGCCAGAGCCATTCATCGGAGGCAGCAGTTCTATCTCCTTCTCAATCAGGATCCACTGGTTGTCGCGTACCATGGGAGTGGAGAACATGTCGGTGACGTCTATTTCCTCCACCTGCGATGTTCCGTCCCTCTTCATGAATTCGAAGGACACTGTCAGCATGTTGGATTGCTTTGGCAGCTTGCCAAAAGTGTGGAACGTGGTATAAAGCACAGCATTGGAACTGCCGTCATCAGCATTACGATGTCTGGAGGCCTGCTTCATGGAGAAGAGCACATTGATGTCATCAGTCTCCACAAGACCCTCATGCCTATGCAGCAGAGAAGAACCTGCCATGCCGCTCAGCAGCGATACAGCCGATGTGGCCCACTCGATGCCCTTCACCTTCAGCTGTATGTAGTAACTCTTCACCAAGCTGTGTGCCTTGAAGTAAGAGCCGTCGGCACGGCGCAATGTATCCAGAGTAGGACTGGCACACACCGTTATGCCCTCCACTACCTCGTGAAACAGGTGGTCGGGCTGCTCTCTTATGCTCTCCGGTCCCTTTGTCTGGCTCATGGATGGAATGTACTGGTAGTAATATTCGCTCACGGCCGAGGTGTATGCTGTCATGGCATAATAGTCGTTTGGATTGCTTATCATGGTATATGCACATCCATAACTGTAGGCAAGCATGTTGTATGTACCAGGAGGCAGATTTATATATCCATGTATGTAGTAGCCATGCTCGTCGGTTCCCTGCTCCTGGATATAGCGTTCAGTCACCACCTTTCCTGTATTCGGATCGGCTGCCACCACACGCATGGCTCTCGGGCGAATGTATTCGGGGCGCTCGTATGCCTCGTTGTAGAAGCCACAGGTCATGTTCTTTATATCCTCATCTATATACACACGTACATACCGTGCGTTCACTGGCGTTTCCAACGGGCGGTGCTCGCAGGACATCAGCGAGAATGCCATGGCACATGCACACAGGAGCGCAAAGAAGAAGCTCATCCTCATTTGAGGCCTCCTTTCTTCTTTGTCGTCAACAGTATGGGGTATACCAGGGATACCTGCAACTTGGTTGGCCCGAAATAGTGCCATCGTCCGTGCTTCACCGGGTCGCGCCACAGGATTTCATAGTCCTCGCTGGGTTCATACTTGCGGTAGGCTATGGAAGCATAGCCCACGGAAATCGAGAACTCCATATTCAGACGTCTGCCCAAGGGCATGGAGTAACCATAACTCAGTCCCACGCTCCAGTGCTCGCCCTGGTGGCAGATGTCGCGTCCCCATTCGAAGTCCCATTTTCCTGACTCTGCATACAGGCCCACGAAGTGTCCCATCAGTTTGTCGCGCTGCACACTCTTGCCCATCTGCGGACGTGGCTTGGGTTTGAACCACCAGCGTCCCTCGGCTCCTATGCTCAGGAAACGTATACAGTACTGATTGTCAGCCTCACCCCATCTCCACCATGGGAACTGATGGTACCATAGTGCAGAGAACCTCTCTGTAATAGGCACCTCTATGGAGTAGTTTAGCAGTGTCAGTGCGTCATACAGCAGGTTGGTCTTCAATGCCATAATGGTGGTCTTCTTCCTCAACACGGTATCCACCGGCATCAGCATGGAAGGTCCGGGTACGGGCAGTGTCTGCAGGCCTACTTTCAATTCAGGCATCGTGTCTGGCACGAATTCCTGTATGGGCTGGTACACACATAGCCATGTGGCCAGACGCAAGGCAGGCATGTGGTGACGGATTATCCAGTTGTATGTAAAGCCGTTGTCCAGCTGTTTCAGCCTCCACTTCTTTGTCTCTGCGGGAATGTCGGCACGCATGATTTTCATCACGCGGTCCCTGTTCTTCAGATGGTAGTTTGCCTCCAGTTCCTCATACAGGCCCTCCCAGTTCTCTCCCATGGGATGCAGGATAATGTTCTGGGGCAGAAGCACACTGTCGTTGGGCAGATTGGCAAGGATGAAATCGCGTGCCACCTCGGCACGACGCCTTGCAAGCCAGTCGTTGCGGTGCGGTGCACCCTCGGGCGAGGCATAGGCATAAATGGCAATGCTGTCTATTCGTGGCGAGCGGGCCAGTATGTTCCTGATGCGCTCCATCTGCACGGCATTGTCCAGATAGTCTTCCTGCAGGTCTATGCGGTCGCAATAATAATATAGGGTATAGCGGTCGCTGTTCACACTATCCACCTGGCCATAGGCACGGCCTTGATAGCATAAACAAAATAACGAAATTAAGGATACGAATAATGCCCTTAACATTGCTAACACCTATAACTTTACTCTTACTACACAAAGGGCAATAACCGCCCTGTATATCGTAGTATATATAATGTAATATACAATAAGTGCACAAAGTTACAATCCTTTTCTACAAATTGTACATAAGGACACATAACATACCCCTACTATTAACGTTTTTTAACTCTTGTTACTTCAAAACAGAGCTAATTACCCATTAACGAGCAAAGTGTGCAACACTAAACCGGATAAAAAGCTTAGAAAACACACCTTTTGTTAAGAGATGTAAACAGAACAGTTAATGCCCTCAACCACGGCATCTATTTTACCGTCAGTGAGAGCGAAAGAAGGTCCATTCCCGGACACCGCTGAATGTATGCACAGACACACTGATGGTGTCGCCTATAATATAATAAGGTATAGTGGGGATGTGAATGGAGCAATAGTATGTCTGGGAATACGACATGGGGTCGCGTCCCTGATTGTGGTGAATGGAGAGATGGTGGTGTGCATGTGTCCTGCCGTCTTCTCCTGCCTGGCGGACAGAGTCTATGGCAAAGCGGCTCCTTATAATATTCGCAACACTAAGTAAGCAGCAACCAACAGACATTATTAGGGCCTCATCAAATTCTGTTTGCGGTTCTCGTGCTCCTTAATATTTGAAAATGCAGGATTCTCTTTATTTTGAATATAGATGCTTCTATTTGTCTTCCTGTTAATTTTAATAGGGAACGTCAGTTGTTTAGTTTTGTCCGATGATGTATAGAATTCCGGAGCCAAATACCTGCCTCCCCAAGTGGATTCCTTTATCCTCCATTCTCCCGATGGAAGAGCAACTACCCTCCTAATGTTGGCACCATTCTTGGCTCCTGTAAGAAGAATCTTAATATAATCCTCGTAGTTCACAAGATCGTTCTTCAAATATGAAAACAGGAAGGAAGCATCTTCGTTTTCGTTCAATCCGGCCTTGATGAATTCCACGAACACCAAATCATATCCCAGTGTGATACATGCATAATTTCCACTCAGTGCATGCTCGGTATCTCTTTCCCATACACCTAATGTCCAATCACCATCCTGCAAAGCCTCATCATAACGCTTTGGCCCGGTAGTTCTTCCCGGATTTGGATAGTTTATATCACCGTTCGGATAGTCCTCTACCCAGTATAGGTCGTTGGGAGCATTGAATCCGCTCAATTCCATCTCTGTTGTTTTGGGTAAGGTTATGGATGTATTGGTATGTCCGTTCAAGAAAATATCATCAGCACCCCAATCGGCCGAATTGTTATACAGTCCGAAATGTGTAATATCAGACAGACTCAGTGTAGTGCTATTATCCATAAATATACCACCACCAATACCATAAATAGCATTTCCATTGGATTTCACCAATCCGGATGGTGCATCATAGGTTGCCAATTTAGCTGTAGCATGATAATCTTCATCAGAATTCTTGACAGCACGATTGGCTCTTATCAATCCAGCACCAAAATTCATGTCCACACCATTCATCATATAAATGGCACCACCGTTCTTAGCCTCATTGTCTGCGAAAGTGGAGGCAATTGTCAAATCAATATTGCCGTTCATACATGCGCCACCTCCAAATTTGGCAGTATTACGCAGGAAAGAACCACCCACGCATGAAACATCCACAGGCGTAGGTTTTACGTTGAACACATACAGGCCACCACCCAATTCGGTGACAGCATTATCACTGATAAAGGTCTGCTCATTCAGCGTAACGTCACCATCTTCTACACATACTCCACCACCATTCTTTGCTTGGTTATAGGTAATATATGCCTTGCCGTTTACCGTAAACGTACCGGCACAAAATATACCGCCTCCACTACCTGATACGGCATGATTACTATTAGCCAAACTTCCTCCAACAACAATATTACCATTGCTTCCCACCATGAAAGTACCTCCGCCTTGATAAATTGCACCTCCATTGCCTCCCATTGACGAATTACCGGTAACTGTTGCTGTTCCGTTTAAGTTAAAATCAAAATTTCCAACAGCCATGTAAATTGCCCCACCATTGCCACCAGAAGTATTATTCTTCAATTCTGTAGACTTTCCCTCTGGCACAGTAACGTTTCCCTTTACATACAATGCTCCACCGTCTTCACCTGCAGAATTCTCATCAATTATACCACCATTAATTTCTGCATTACCCTCTGAAATATAGACGCCGCCACCAGATTTAACAGATTCGTTTGACAATAATCTTGAAGCTCCATTAACAATGAATTTCGTATTTTCATCCTGAAACGCACCTCCCCCATTATTCTGGGCGATATTGTCCTTTATTTCACCGCCATTTAGTACGATTTGAGGAATACCATTAAGGATCGCCTGCACTTCCGGATTTGATTCTCCGCCCAAGTCATTTTTTTCTTTATCTGTAAAATTATTCCACGAATCCCATGCCTTATTTTTCATCAAATAGATACCAGCACCGTCTCCACCAGTAGTATTATTAGCAACTGTACCGTCATTCAGTTCAAATTCAGCCACGGTCACCATCTTGAAATATGATACACCTGTCAGGTTTAGCATAACAAGAGCAATTCCACCGCCTCCAGTCTCTGCATAGTTACCAGAAAGACTACCTGAATTCATCGTACAACTACCGGCATCAACAGTAATACCGCCACCATAACCTGTATTTGCCAGATTATTAGTTTCTTTTGTCGGTTCACTCCAAGAATAAATGCCACCTGTCTCTGAAACTATACATGATTGCAATAAATTTCCTTTATAAGCATAATTGCCGGTAATATTTGTTCCACCAAGCACCAAATTACCACCAGTATTGATATTTATACCTCCACCACGGCCCCATACCTTATTGTCGCTTATCTTACCTCCATTCAGGTTTAGCACACAAGTGTAACTACTGTGTATTCCTCCACCTACACCGTCAAGGGCTTCATTTTCGGATATACAGCCACCATTCATATTAAATGTTGCAGTACCTGTGACATGCAATCCAGCAGCACCACCCATAATAGAAGTATTATTGTTGATTTCACAATTTTCATTTAAGGTCAATGTCGTATTTGTTCCAAGATGTCCACCACCACCATACCACATACACCCATTATCATTAACCGTTGATGCGATAAGTTCATTGACAGGTTTGACTGTTGTGTTTCCGACAAAATAAAAACCACCACCACGACCAAGATTAGGATTATCCGTCTTTCTATCAGGAACCGAAGTCATTGCACGATTTCTGAGGATGTTGGAATAAGAAATGGTTGTATTTACGCCACTGTACAGTCCACCTCCATTAGTTGTGGCATAATTATCCTGAATATCACAATAACTAATGTTACAATTTTCTGTCGCTGACGCATTAACAAAAATGCCACCTCCAGACGTTGCCTTATTCCTTTCTATAACAATACGTGAACTCGCAGTTCCTGTTATTTCCAAACTACCGTCACAATTTATTGCCCCGCCATTTACGCCAGAACCTCCAGTAATTGTTCCTCCACCACTGATTAACAGTTTGCCTCCAGATGCCACTTGGAAAATCTGAAAAGTACCATTACCACTAAGTGTCTTCCCATTCAGATTGACCGTCACCGTATGCCCTGCCGCTATGCTCAACGCACCAGTCTGGGTTTGGTTATTATTTAAAATATATGATGACCCTGTCAATGCTCCAGATTTTGGCAAAGCAACCTGTCCCCATGTCACTATGGGGACAAAAACAAGCAGCAGTAACTCTAAAGTGCGCAATATATTTCTTTTCATACGGTATATCATTTATCTATAATGGAGTATTCGGGACGTTACGGCAATGCGGTCTTGATGTCGTCTATTATCCATAGTTTTTTCACATCCTTGACATGCACGGCCTGCACTGCTATCGAGAAGTCAAGTATTGCATTGGGGACTGGTGGTGCGACAGCAGTCAGCTTGAAAGTCTTGAACAGGGCATCCTCGCTTGGTATGAAACCTTTTTGTGGTATGGGAAGCATATAATAGTAAAAACCATCCGAACCCTTGCGCCAGTTTCTCGCATTGGTAGTTCCCTCAACAGGTTCTCCCCCGTTTCCCCAATCCATTACTCCGTCACTCTCTTTCCACGATGCCACAGCGCAGAGACTTCCGTCGGATTCCTCAACGACCCAGTTCCGGATAATTGTAGCTCGGACGTAAATGGGAGCCAGGCCTGTGTTTCTGATTACAACATTACTCTTTGTCTTGGTGTCCGAAGAAAGTTGGTCATCCACTTCCGCGCTTACCTCCTCAGGTGTGGTAATAACGAATGTATACATCCTGCCTTCCTGCCATTCACCGACAACATCCTTTATGGGTTTGCTCAGTTCGTATGTCCTGGCTTCCGCTTCCGTATCCCATGTATCCTTTATTTTCAATTTGATATATATATATGCCTCCGCATTATCAGTATGGGTCTGCGGCATAAGATAAGATGTGGAACCTATCTGCATTCCCGATGTTACGACAAGTGCAGGAGTGAAAACCTGGGCAAAAGTCTTCTTGTCGCTTGAAAGTGACCATTGGGTATCGGATATTCTTCTGGTACCGCTATACTTCAAGTTCGAGAAATGAATTTCCTCTACGACTCCTTCCGGCATGGTTCCCACCTTCACCTTTACAGCACTCATAGCATGGGACATGGCAAAGTTCACCTTTGATTTTGTGTCCCCTGCCAACATCGGATGATCACAAAGCGTAAGAACCACCTGCTTTGACACCTCGGAAGGAACACTGTATGTGATAGAAGGCATGTTCTCAGTCACAGACAACTTATAGTCCTCTGTGGAAGCGACACTCCACAGTGTCTTTATGTTTTCTGCATGCGGACTATATGCAAAGAACTTTACCCAATAGTCAGGCCCTGGCCAGTATTTGATTGGACTATAGCTGAAATCGTCGTCCACATCCACGTGGGTATTCATCATAAACTGTGCCAATCCAGTGTTTGCGCCAGTATATCCGGGAGGAGTTGTTTCCGAACCCTTGGTCATAACGTATGAGTATACACCCAAATCGTATTCTGAATCCACATCTGAGGCTCGTGTGTGTGCAGTCGTATCGCTCTTCGCGTCCTCTGCTGCTATGGGAACTGTCACAGTGGGGATATCCTCCACTATGGCATATATCGTGATGGTGTCTCCGTTGATGGTTTCGTCAAAGCATACAGGTTCTGTCACATAAACGCTTCGCCTGTCAATAGTATCTTGGTTTTCTGTTCCGGTTCTAGTTTTACCTACCTCCTGCCATCCTTCCGGCAGTCCCATGCCGAATGTCATCGCATCTGTTGTCTCCAGTGGTTTGTCCGAGAACCATATTTCCTCGGCACACGACGACAGCATCAGTGTTGCAGCCACAATGCTCAGGACCTTGCAGATACCATAGTTGTTATATCTCATCATACGGTTATTTATTGCATAGGGAGCGTTTCTCCCCAAAAAGTGGTGATTGGGAGGGGACATTCAACCCCGCCCAACCTATAGCATCATTAAAATTCCCTCCGGCCAAGGGCCGGGGGGATGTTATATATTAAAAGAATTAAATATCAGAATCGGGCCAATCAACATTGCTATCAGAATCAATTGGAGTTTCCCAATCAACTACTGATGCCGTAAAGACAATTTCATTCAAATTAAATGTCAGCACAAAGTTATATGCCTTACCCTGTTTCAACAGTCCAGCAGGAACCTCTATTTCCTTTACTGCTGATGATACTGAATGATTGTTACTCAATTTGGTATCATTTGTTACAATATCATAATGGATGCGCATATAAACCTTGTTGCTTGCACCTGTACCATCTGCTGTTGGGGGAATCAAGAACAAATAATTGTTCGCACCAAAAATCAACTCTGGGTCATCGTCCTCCAAGAGGAAACCTTTTTGTGTATATTCAGAAATCCAACTAGCATCGTTATTGCTTACCAATACAGAACCTGTCTCTCCTGCTACAACATTCAAAGGAGATGCAGCAGCTGTGTAAGTCCATGCGCCCTTGGCATTTGAAACATTAGCAAACTTGTATGTTGCCTCAGTAGCAAAACCTGTGCCAGTAAAATCAATCTGCTTGATATTTACCTTTGTCTTGTTATCGGCTGTTCCATCAAAAGCATCGCGATCCAATTTTGCAGTAATACCCAAACGTGTAAGTTCATGCTTAAAATCAAATGTAACAGTCTGATTTGAGTTATCTGGATTAACACTAGCCAGGCCCTTGCTTTCATCCATTATCACATCTGCAGTGAAATCTGCCAACTTGTCCAATTTACCTGTATTAATGGTGTATGTTAAAGTGGGAGTTCCTGTGGCTGTATTTGCGCTCTCTACCGCAATACCATTATCACCATCATAATAAGGAGCAAAGGCGAAGAAAGAAATATACTCATAGGTATTCTTTGTAGGCCAATACTTCTTGGGAGAGTATGTCCAAGGAGCAGAAGTAGAGGTTCTTTCCACCTTTTGGTTGTACATGAAATTAGGCTTTGCTGCGTCTGTCCACGTTGCACCACTAGTATAAAAAGCATACACTCCAAAATCCAACAGATTGTCATCGTTTAACACCACACCACGTGTCTGTGCATCTCTACCAACATAGGTACCAAACTCGATAGCATTGTCCCGAGGAATGCTAACCATATTTTCATCATTTGAGCAGCTCGTCATTGTCAGAGCGGCAAGGGCGATGAGACCCGTAAACAAACTCTTTTTCATGTTTAAAATAATTAAAAGTTAATATTAATAAAATAAGTTGTTTTGTTATCTATATACATTATTATATATATGGGCAGTGGAATTACATATTAATGTCTACATTTTCTTCTGGTCCCCAATCGTCCACCGTGGCATCGAAACCACTGCCAGAACCACCTTCCGGTTTTACGTCGGGCAGGGGGGTATCCAGTACCAACTCCAGATTTATGGTTAGTGCATGCACTCCATCCATATCTGCCTTCTTTACGAATGCATCGCCCACCTGGAAGGGAAACTGCAAGATGGTCTTGTTGTCCACAAGGAGCACGTCCAGAATGAAGTTATTCTCTTCTGCCATTCCCTGATGGTCCGCCGGCAGTCCGAAGCATGATATGCTACCGGATATGCAACCTCGTGTGGGGTCGGCAGGATCCACGGTAACTGACCATTTTTCCATCAGATGCGTTGCCGTTGTGGTGGTATTCTGTCTGGTTGCCAGCATGCAGCCGTCGGCAAATCCATTTATAGAGGCTCTGGCGGAACGAAGGTTATAAATGCCCTTCACATACACCTTTACGTTCAGTGTGGAGATTATGTTCAGGGGGACAAGGCTGGAAATGGGGAAAGCCGACTCGTATCGTGTCCTTCCCTGCTTGGTCTGCATGGCCTGCTGCAGCTTCATCTCGTCGGTAGCCTGCACCATCTCATCCGTCACCACCACATCGGTCTGGCTGTCACAAGCTATCCATTCCGGCTGCATAATGACAATTTCGTCCTCTGCACGTGTCACATACCACCTGGAGGAGAGTTTGTTGCCCTTCACCACAGCCTTGTAGAACTGGTCCATATCGCTGAAATACACAGAACCGAACTCAGTGGGGCTTTGGTTGTATACCAGGGTCTTGTATCTGCCGGCAGGCAGGGCCATGGTCGCATAGGATATTTCGTTGGAAAGCACCGTCCTGCATTGCATTTCAGGATCTTCCGGATATACCAT
>JAZRIA010000209.1:0-1329 GCA_045645045.1 Bacteroidaceae bacterium
CCCAGACGTCATACAAAAATACGGCTCGACCATAAGGCTGCAGTCCCTATGACAAAACACGCTGTAGTTCTTCCGGGCAACTACACGTGTGAAGTCCACCGACTTCTCTAGAGTAAATTACAAATGTCTCTGCAGAAGTTGAACAAGTTCTTTAGTGGCCAAAAGTTCGCCGTTCCTACGGCAGGTGAGTTTGCACATATTCTGAATATGTAGTCCATGTCACTCTGTTTGCCATAGGGTGAAAAGTTTTTCGAGAATTACGATAGGGCGTGAAGAATTTTTTCGTAACTTTGTCGCACGAAAACAGATAACTAATTCTAAACAACAACCATGAAACATTTATTTTCTTCATTGCTGTTCTCGTTGCTCGCCATTATGCAAGTGCAGGCAACAGACATTATTTACGGCGATTGTCACTATCGGGAGATAGAAGGACGCTATGCAGGATTCCGTAAGAAGGAGACTTTCACAACATTTGAGACAGACGACCGCATTACACTCGTCTATTGTCTGCGCATCCCTCGTGCCAACGTCTCCGGTTCTGCAAAGATAAACCCTAAGGTTACGGGCGATGTAACACTGAATGTACGCGTTAAGGATTGCGAAACAGACGCAGTTCTGCTCGACCATAGCGTTACACAGGCATGCACCAGAGGTAAGGTTGTAGACATCCCCATCATACCAGAGATGGCCTTCCCATCCGACACATGGTATCGTGTGGAGATACAGGCTCCCGAGGGTTACCAGCGCATCAGTCGTCTCATTCAACTGAGTTTCGAACGCTCGGGCAGTCTTCCCGTCATAGATGCACACCTTCGTGGCTTCCCAACACCTGCCACACACCTTTGGGTGGGACATTCCACTGCTGCCAATGCTCCACAGAACGAGTCATACGAATGGTGCTATCAGGAAGTGCTCATGCCCAAACAGTGGGCAACTATCAATACCTATCTTATGACGCTTGGCATCACGGGTGGTTACATGGGCATACAGAGAGCAGGCAAGACTGTGAAGAACGAGAACGGTAAGGACACCGACACAATTCCTTCTTCCTACTGGAACCAGGCCCTCTTCTCCATTTGGGATAATGGTGACACGGATGTAACGCCCAACCTGGCAACATACCTGCGAGCAGGTGCTTTGGCATGGGGCGACGACGTGACCATCAATCACTTCGGCGCAGAAGGTACAGGTTGCCAGGCAATGGTTTCACATGCGAAATGGGAACCTGGACAGTGGGTGCAGTTCCTTACTTGCGCACGTCCGGAAGAACGTCTCATAACGCTTAAGGCCAAAGACGGCTCGGACAGCATCATACGCTATCCTTGC
>JAZRIA010000210.1:0-1603 GCA_045645045.1 Bacteroidaceae bacterium
GAATGCCATGGAGGCTAAGTTTGGTGATTGGAAGAAACAGTGTGAGGAGTACATGGCTGGCGTTGCCAAGAAGGAAGGCATCAAAGAGCTGGGCGACGGCGTTTACTATGAGGTTCTCACCGAAGGCACTGGCGCCGTTCCTGCCGACACCAACCGTGTAAGCGTGAACTACGAGGGCAAGTTGCTCAACGACACTATCTTCGACAGCAGCTACAAGCGTGGTGAGCCTGCCAAGTTCCGTTGCAACCAGGTTATTCCCGGCTGGACAAAGGCTCTGACCAACATGCCTGTTGGCTCATCTTGGATGGTTTATATTCCTCAGGAGCAGGCTTATGGTAGCGAGAACAGAGGTGAAAAGTTGCCTCCCTTCTCTTGCCTTATCTTCAAGATCGACCTTCTGGGTATTGAATAATCTAAGCCTTAAGATATAGAGGTTGGCAGTTAGACAAGAGAGATTGGCCCACGGTTTCGGCTTCGAAACCAAAGGTTTCCCTCAACTTCTAACTGCCAACCTCTAATTTTTTTCTAACCAATAAACCACAGACACATCATGAAAAAGTATATTCTCTTTGCCCTTTGCGCCGTTCTCTCGTTGGGCGTAAGTGCAGCAAAAAAGACAAGTAAGAAGAAAAAGAAGTCGAAGCAGCCCGTAGAGGTTGTGGACACCGTCAGCATCGACACGTTCAGCTATCACTTCGGCCGTGCCAACAGCAACGGACTGAAGATGTATCTGGCTCAACGCATGGGCATCGACACCACCTATGTTGCAGACTTCATGAAAGGCTTCGAGCAGAAAGTTCTCACCGAGGCCGACAAGAAGGAGAAGGCTCGCCTGGCAGGCATTGAGATTCGCCAGCAGGTGGAGGAACAAGTCTATCCCGGAGCATGCAAACAAGTAAACGACAGCGCAGACATTCTGAACAAGGCTCTGTTCATCAAGGGCTTCTGCGACGGCGTTTCTGGCGCAAAGGTTTCAGTTCCCATGGACAGCACTCAGAAGCTCGTGAAGAAGCAGATGGAGTACTACCACAAGGTCAACATGGAGAAGAAGTATGGCAAGAACCGCATCGAGGGCGAGGAGTTCCTCAAGGCTAACGCCAAGAAGGACAGCGTGAAGGTAACCCCCAGCGGCCTCCAGTACAAGATTCTCACCGCAGGCACCGGCGAAATTCCCACAAAGGAGGCTAAGGTGAAGGTCAACTACGAAGGCCACCTCATCAACGGCACCGAGTTCGACAGCTCATACAAGCGCGGCAAGCCCGTCACCTTCCCCGTAGGGCAGGTAATTCCCGGCTGGACAGAAGCACTCTGCATGATGCCCGTAGGCAGCAAATGGATGCTCTATGTGCCACAGGAACTGGCATACAAGGACCGCGAGCAGGCAAAGATTCCACCCTTCTCCTGCCTCATCTTCACCGTAGAACTTCTGGAGATAGAGAAGTAACGACAGGGGGCACAAACAGACACCCCACACCCATCCCAAAAACATCTACTGCCTTTCCGGCCAATTAGGTTAAGCCTTCCAGCCAATTAGGTTAACCTTTCCGGCCGACTTGGCAGTAGATGTTTTTTTGCGAGGCAAACGGAGCAGACAACAATGGGG
>JAZRIA010000211.1:0-4104 GCA_045645045.1 Bacteroidaceae bacterium
AACATTAGAAGAAGTACAAAAAAAGCATTTTTTTTACCATATCAATGATAATTATAAACAAAGATATGTAAATCAATTCAATACATAGGTATTCATCCTACTTTTTGTCCATCTTGCCAAATAATATAAATAATCACAAAACAAGGCACAGACCTGCTTATCGTAGTGTTCTGTGCCTTTTGCTGTATGATTGGGCAGGGTGGGGTGATAGAATCTGAATGTGACCATAAAACAAAAGTTGGAGGAAAACAATCTGTTTTCTTCCAACTTGATTGTAGCGACTACGGGAATCGAACCCGTGTTGCATGCGTGAGAGGCATGTGTCCTAACCCCTAGACGAAATCGCCATTTGCAATTGATTGACTTAAGACCTTTGCGGAAGCGGGGGGATTCGAACCCCCGGTACGGTAACCCGTACGTCAGTTTAGCAAACTGGTGGTTTCAGCCACTCACCCACACTTCCAAACTTGGATGCTTTCTATTGTATTCAGAGGTCTTTTATAGCGCCTCTCTTGGCGACTTTCCTCTCAATTGCGATGCAAAGGTATAGCTTTTTTTTCATTCATGCAAGGATTGTGGGGAAATTTTTGTAACTTTGTCCTAAGAAAGTAGCAAATAAGGCTCATGAAAGAGGAAAAAAGCATCCCTTTAGATAATCTTGAGGTTCATTTTCGTTCGGTAAGAGATAGCAGAGGACTGCTTACCTTTGCCGAGGAAATGAAGGATTTTCCATTCCCTATCAAGCGTATGTTCTGGATAACTGATGTGCCAGAGCATGCGGTACGTGGCGGACATGCACATACGACATGCAAGGAGATAGTGTGTTGTGTAAAGGGAAGTTTCCGTCTGCTCATCAGCAATGGACATGAAAACCGTACTTTCTTGCTTGATTCCCCTCAGAATGCCGTAATCATACCGGAAGGCGTGTGGTGTTCCCTGGAAGACTTTGCCAAGGATACGGTTGTGGTGGTGGGAGCCAGCGAGGAATATTCAATGGAAGGATACATTAGGGACTATGACGAGTACATGACGATATATGGTACGCGTGATTCGGAACTGCATTAGTCCCCAAATATAGCATATTCGCACAGACATGACAATACTGCCCTATAGTATAAACAAAAGAGAGGCATGGAACCGCTTTGTGGATGAGAGCAAGCAGGGGACTTTCCTTCTTGACAGAAACTTTATGGATTATCATGCAGACAGGTTCTTTGACTGTTCTCTGCTGGTATATAATGACGAGGTTACTGATGCAGAAGAAAATTATGAGAGCCTGATAGCATTGTTTCCTGCCAATTGGAGAGAGGAAGAGAAAACGGTGTATTCGCATCAGGGGTTGACTTATGGCGGTCTGATAACCAAGGCAAGCATAACGCAGGCCGAGGTTATTAGGATAATGCAGAAGATACTGATGTACTATGAGGGATATCTGGGAGCCAAGGCTGTAGTGTATAAACCTATACCTTATATATATAGTAGGGTGCCAAGCCAGGAAGATCTGTATGCCTTGTTCCGTGCAGGTGCACAATTGGAAAGCAGAGGTGTGGCAACGGTGGTTAGTGTGTCCAACCCGCTGAACATGCGCACATTGAGGATAAGGCAAGCCAAGAAGGCTTTGGAGCAGGGATTCTATATAGAACGAATCAAGGACGGGGATGAAAGCGGACTTGCCGAATACTGGCAGGTGCTTGAAGGTGTTCTGATGGAATACCACCAGACAAAACCTGTTCACTCGCTGGAGGAGATGATTTTGCTGATGCATCGTTTCCCCATGCACATTAAGGTGTTCGTTGTGAGGAATACGGACAGGAGGATAGTTGCCGGTATTGTTGTTTTTGAGACAGATACGGTGGCACATGTCCAGTATATTGCCTCGGCAGCAGAGGGCAGGAAGTTCGGTGCCCTGGATTTGCTGCTCAAGCATCTGTGCGGAGAGAGATACAAGGACAAGGAGTATGTAGACTTCGGTATAAGTACGGAGAGCGGTGGACAGTACCTGAATGAAGGACTGATATTCCAGAAGGAGGGGTTCGGTGGACGTGCCGTATGCTATGATTCGTATAGAGTGGAACTGAAGCGCACGAATCTGCAAAAAATGTCTTCTTCAGCGGAGAAGGATGAAAGGGTGCGTAATGTGAAGTTCCTGGACCTGAAGGCAATAAACGAGAGTTTCGAACCTGACTTGTCCCGGGCCGTAATGCGTGCCTTGCATAGCGGATGGTATCTGCTTGGAGAAGAGAACAGAGCGTTTGAAGACGAATGGAGCAAATACATAGGGACCTCGCATGCCATATTGTGTGCCAACGGACTGGATGCGCTGACATTGATTTTACGTGCGTACAAACTGTTGAAGCAATGGAAGGACGGAGATGAGGTCATTGTTCCGGCCAATACTTACATTGCAAGTATTCTTGCCATAAGAGAGGCAGGACTGACACCGGTGCTGGTGGAACCCAAACTGAAGGACTACAACATACATGCTTCGGAATGTGCCAAAGCCATAACCGAAAGGACAAGGGCCATAATGGCAGTTCACCTTTATGGACGCGTGTGTAGCGATATCGAGAACCTGCAGCTTATGACCAAGGAAAAGTCTCTGCTATTGATAGAGGATGCCGCTCAGGCTCATGGGGCCATGTGGAAGGGCAGGAGAGCAGGACATCTGGGCAATGCTGCCGGATTCAGCTTCTATCCAGGCAAGAACCTCGGTGCATTGGGCGATGCTGGGTGTGTGGTAACGGATGATGAAGAACTGGCCAGTGTGGTGCGCTCTATGGCTAATTACGGGAGCAGCGTGAAGTATGTGAATGAATACGAGGGTATAAATAGCAGGACAGATGAGGTGCAGGCAGCTGCCTTGAGGGTGAAACTGCCACGGTTGGACCAGGACAATGCTCACCGCAGGGAAATGGCACGTCTGTACATAGATGGCATCAAGAATCCGATGATATCCTTGCCTGCATGGCCTCGGGAAGATGAGGAATGTGTGTGGCATGTATTCCCTATCCGTTGCTCTGAGCGCGATTCCCTACAGAAATATCTGAAAGAAAACGGTGTGCAGACCCTGATACACTATCCCATTGCTCCCCACAAGCAGAAAGCGCTCACGGCCCTTCCACATGGTCCGTTGCCATTGACGCAGAGGATACATGAAGAAGAACTCTCTTTGCCTATATCGCCCTTGATGACCAAGGAGGAGGCTGAGTATGTAATAAGCCTGGTGAACAAATTTGTAGTATAACCCAAACAAGACCATAAAAGCCATGAAAGTTATTAATCTGTCGGAGACAAGCAGCATCATATCCAATTATGTGGCCCAGATGCGCAACATCACTGTTCAAGGGAACAGGGGCATGTTCCGTGGCAATCTCAAGAAAATAGGTATGCTGATGGCATACGAGATAAGCAAGACACTGCAATATTCGCCTAAGACTATACTCACTCCCCTGTCGGAGTGTACGGTCTCTACCTGCGACGACAGAATTGTCATTGGTACTGTCCTGAGAGCGGGTCTTGCATTGCATGAAGGGTTCATGCATATTTTTGATGAGGCCGATGCAGGATTTGTTGCTGCCTACAGAAAGGAAGATGGAAATGAAATTACTATTCAGCTGGACTATCTGGCTTGTCCCCCATTGGATGGGTGCACATTCATGCTTGTAGACCCAATGCTGGCAACGGGAAAGAGTTTTGAGACGGCATACAAAGCTTACCTGAACAATGGCAAGCCTGACTGCCTTCATATAGTTGCCGTGGTAGCATCGGAACAGGGTGTGGCGTATTTGAAGGATTGCTTCCCTTCAGATGATGTCACCTTGTGGTGTGCGGTGATAGATCCGGAACTGAATAGACTTTCGTATATAGTACCTGGTCTTGGAGATTGTGGTGATTTGTGCTACGGAGAGAAACTGTAGTTTTTTTATCGTTATATAATACCAATATAATACTATCAGTTAAACCCAAATCGGTCATTGTATATTCCAATATCCTTTATACTTTTGCATTTGTTAACAACATCAAGAAGTGGAATAAGGCCGTTCGGTCATTCGTCGTAAAGACTGTGTCTAATGTTTAGCCCCCACTCCTTAACATCCGAATCCG
>JAZRIA010000212.1:0-13852 GCA_045645045.1 Bacteroidaceae bacterium
CAAGTACGACAAGGGCGATGTGATGGCGGTGGCCACTCAGCTCACCTCCTGCATCCGCGAGCAGCTTCTGCTTGGCAACAAAGTGGTGCTTGGCGACCTAGGGGCATTCTGCGTAAGCCTGATCTCCGAATCGGCCGACAATGCCGAGTCCTTCTCTACCGCCCTCATCAAGAAGGTGAAGGTGCGCTGGGAACCCTCTAACGAGTTCAAGGACCTCATCAACGATGCCACCTTTGAGTACGTGGGCACTCGCAAGGCTCAGGCCGATGCTCGTGAGGCCGAGAAGAAACTTCTCAACAACATGGCCACCATACAGCCCGGTGAGGAACCTGAGGAGGAACCCGAAGGGTAAAAAGACCCCCTCAATCCCCCTCTAGAAAAGACCCCCTCAATCCCCCTCTAGGGGGAGGAGAGGGTGAGGGGGGAGCGGATGAGAGTTTAAAGTTTAACGATTAATGATTATCCACCCCCACCGTCCCCCCTGTCTCAGGGGGACAGTTGTGAGCGGGGCGACAATCGAGTAGGAGGAAAACGAAACAGTTTTCTTCCTACTTTCGTTTTCCGACCTCTCACACCACCGTACGTGCCGTTCGGCATACGGCGGTTCCTATTTTGGGTTCCATTTGAAATACAAATCCGTCAAGCAAGGATAGCCAGCCACCACCGCCACAGATGCCAATATTATTACAGCTGGCAATAATATGAATGCCACCACAACGACAAAACCTATTTTAGGAAAAAACGGATATAATTCGTAATTGGGTGACACATTGACAAAGTCAGGAAAAAGCATGCTTGCTATGACGAATGCCCGACAATATTGAGGTGGCATTATTTATATAATGAATTAAAGAATTGTTGTAGGCAAAACGAACAGATAAATCCTAAAATCTTATCGTTTATTGACGTTATATGCAAAATGAATGTTCTATATTTCTTTATTATAAGTTACATAAGTCACAAATGAAACATAAGGTTTTGTCTATTTTTATAATTTTTGTAACTTTGTGCCCGTAAATATGATATTAGCTTGCAGTCTGATGCAAGTTATGATAAAATGGGATATAGATGGGAAAAGTCAGCATTATAAAAGTTTCTACAAAAAAAGAATTAGACTCTTTTATTAAATTTCCTCTTGACTTGTATGCCGGGAACGAGCAGTTTGTGCCAGAAATGGCCAATGATGTTCGTGACAGCTTTAATCCTGAAAAAAATCATGGCTTGTCTTTTACGGAGGTCCAGGCCTTCATTGCCATAAAGGATGGTGAGGTGGTTGGACGCATTGCAGGAATTATAAATACCAGGGCCAACAAGAAGTGGAACGCCTCGGTAGTGCGTTTTGGCTATATAGATTTTATTGATGACCTTGCAGTAAGCAAGGCTCTGCTTGACACGGTAGCGGAGTGGGGCAGAGAACGAGGCATGACAGAGATACAAGGGCCTTTGGGCATTACCGATTTTGACAAGGAGGGTATGCTCGTGGAGGACTTTGACCGCCTGGGTTCTATGATAGACATCTACAACTATCCCTATTACCCCAGGCACATGGAGACTCACGGATATTCCAAAATTACAGATTGGCTGCAGATAAGGGTGGAGATACCAAGCGAGGTTCCTCCAAGATATGCCCGTGCAGCCAAACTGAGCAGCGAGATGTTTGGTTTGAAGGTTCGGAAGGTTACATTGCAAGAAGCCTTCAATGGAGAAGGACGCAGAGTATTCGAACTGATGAACCAGGCTTATGCCCCTTTATTCGGATACAGTTCCTTTACTCCAAATCAGATAGACTATTTCCTGAAGATGTATCTTCCTGTGGCAGACATGGACTTGATTCCCTTGGTGGAAAACGAAAAGGGCGAACTCGTTGCTGCAGCCGTAACAATGGCCAGCATGTCCAGGGCACTGCAAAAGTCCAAGGGCAAACTGTTCCCTGTTGGCTGGTGGCACATGTTCAAGGCGCTGAAGATAAAGCACGAGGATACAGTTAACATGATGCTCATAGCAGTTCGGCCAGATATGCAGGGCTTGGGTGTCAATGCCTTGATATTTAACGACCTCATCCCCATATATAACAAGAAGGGCTACAGGTATGCCGAAACAGGACCTCAGTTGGAAGATAATTTCAAGGAACTCAGCCAATGGAAGTACTTGAATCCGGAGATAATCAAGCGCAGACGCTGTTATGGAATGAAGATAGGGAGAGAGGAGAAAGATTGAAAGGAGAACTTTGCAATTAAGCGAGAGCAGAGGCTAGTCAAACTTGATTCTGCCGAGCATGAGCAAAGTCAAGACCGCAAAGCGGGATTAAAGGAGAAAGATTGAAAGGAGAAAAAGAAGAATCATTTAATACAAGACTATTATGGAAAATAGAGTAGTTATTACAGGTATGGGAATCTGGTCTTGCTTAGGCCAGACATTGGATGAAGTTCGCCAGAACCTGTATGATGGAAAGAGTGGTATAATTTTCTCTCAGGAAAGAAAGGATATGGGTTTCCGCAGCGGTCTTTGCGCCGACATACCAAAACCCGATTTGAAGAAACTGGTAAGCCGTACAATGCGTCAGTTCATGCCCGAGGAGGCACAGTATGCATATATGGCTACAAAGGACGCTTTGGAGCATGCACGTCTGGACCAAGACTATATTGATTCTCACGAAGTGGGTATCATCTACGGTAACGACAGTGTTGCCGAGGCTACGATGGTTGCCCTGGACCGTTTCCGTGAGTTCAAGGAGACAAGCGCTTGTGGCAGTGGCGCCATTTTTCAGAGCATGAACAGTACCGTGACAATGAACCTGGCATGTCTGTTCCGTCTCCGTGGCATCAACCTCACCAGCAGTGCGGCATGTGCAAGTTCTTCTTTGGCTATAGGCAATGCCTATCTCCTTATTAAGAACGGTTTGTCTGACTGTATCATAACTGGCGGAGCTCAGGAGGCAAACATGTACTGCGTGGCCAGCTTCGATGGTATCCAGGCATTCTCTACACGAGAGGATGAACCCACCAAGGCTTGCCGTCCTTTCGACAAGAACCGCGATGGCTTGGTTCCAGGCGGTGGTGCCGCAACCATTATCCTGGAAAGCTATGAGCATGCCGTTAAGCGTGGCGCTCCCATCCTTGCTGAAATCGTTGGCTGGGGCTTCAGTGGCAACGGCGACCACATATCCACTCCCAATGTGGCAGGTCCTGCACGCTCATTGGAACTGGCTCTGCGCAATGGCGGTATCAATCCCACAGAAATCGGCTATCTCAATGCCCATGCCACTAGTACACATGCCGGTGACGGACGCGAGGCTATGGCCATCAAGCAGATTTTTGGCGATTATGCAATTCCTGTTACCTCTACCAAGTCGCAGACAGGACACGAGATGTGGGCGGCAGGAGCAGCAGAGTGTGTATACAGCATGCTGATGATGAAGAACGGATTCATTGCCGGCAATATCAACTTTGAGGAACCCGACGAGGAAACTGCATGTGTGAATGTCATCCCCGAAACAACAGAGAAGCATTTCGATATGTTCCTGAGCAACAGTTTCGGTTTCGGCGGAACCAACAGCACCCTTATCGTAAAGAATCTTTAATTTATCAGAATAAACCTAATTACTAACATTATAACCAGTTACAATTAATTATGACAAGAGAAGAAATCATTGAGAAGGTTATTGAAACCCTTTCAGAGGAATTTGAGGTAGAGCAGGAGGTTATCACTCCCGACGCTGTTATCTACGACACACTGCAGCTGGATAGCCTGAGTCTTGTTGACCTGGTTGCTGTTGTTCAGTACACCTTCAAGGTTAAGATTCCCGTAGCAGATCTGCCAAGTGTCAAGACATTCAATGACCTGTATGACTACATCGAGAGCCATCAGTAATATTGAAGAACTCATACCACAGCGCTCGCCCATCATGATGGTGGACGAGCTGCTGCAGGTTGTGGGGGAAGATTGTACTTGCTGTCTGACCATCCGCGAAGACAATTTCTTCCTTGAGGAGGATGGCCAGATTGCCGAGTCTGGAGTGATAGAGCATATCGCTCAGAGTGCGTCTGCTTTTGCCGGTTACCGTGCCGTTGCCAAAGGAGCCACAGAACCTCCTGTCGGGTACATTGGAGAGGTAAAGAACTTCCGGTTGTACCGTCGTCCCAGATTGGGCGACAAACTGCGTACTACCATTACCATGGGTGCAACTATGGCCGGTGTCACCATTATTACCGGCACTACCATAATAGGAGAGGAAACCATAGCGGAGACGCAGATGAAAATCTTTGTACGCGAGGATTGAAATACACAAAACATTACATATTATAATGCTACTAGAAAACAAGTTCTATAAAGTATTGTCCGAAGAGCGAGGCGAAGGCCTCAGTGCAAAGTATCATGTAGCAATACTTCCGGAATGTAATGTCTATGACGGACATTTCCCAGGAGACCCTGTTTGTCCTGGGGTATGCAACATAGAAACCATCAAGGAATGTGCCATCCTGTTATGTGGCGAGCAGTTGCGGTACTCAACAATCAAGCAATGCCGCCTGACGGCCCTGGCTACTCCAACCGTCTGTCCTGAGGTTGATGTTCAGGTAACACTTACCCCTGCCGGTGATAGCTATTCCGTACAGGCAACCATAGCAGACGCCAAGCAGACTTATATGATTTTGAAAGGTCAATTGGATAAGGCATGACAAGATTATTTGTTAGAATATATCACTATTTAAGGAAACATCGGGCCATTATGTGGTGCTCGATGCTTCTCTTGTTTTTGTTCAGTGGCTGGTTTGCGTCCCAAATACACCTTGAGGAGGATTTGAACAAACTCATGCCATCGTCCAAAAATGAAGACGGAACGACCAAGCTTGCCTTTGCAAACTTGAAAATCAAGGACAAGACCTTCCTGCTTTTTGAGGGCAAGGAAGGTGCCACACACGAAGAGATGATAGAGTGTTGCGATGAGTTTGTAGATTCATTGACAGCACAGAACGAGGCCTTGGACAGCAACAGAGTGTTTTCAGACATCTTCTATAAGCTGGATGATGACCTCATGCCCACCGCCATTGACTATTTGAGCCAGAATATTCCCGCATATATAGATGCATCAATATATTCTTCCTTTGACACTTTGCTCACCGAGGAGCACATGTTGCAACAGATGCAGCAGAATGCCGAGCAATTCAATAGCGAGTTCGGCAGCATGTTCCCCGAACTTATAGAGATGGACCCCATAGGAATGCGCAATGTCCTGGCAAGTTCCATGAAGGGCATTATAGGTGATAAGGTCGGAGGTATAGCAACAGTAGACAATCATTTCTTTGTACCCGACACAACTGTATGCCTGGCATTCATTTCACCACAATTCTCTGCCACCAATACAGGACAGGGCAACAAGATGTTTGACATCATCAACGAAGAGATAAAAGACTTCTCGGCACGCTATCCCAATATACATATCTGCTATTATGGCACGCCAGCCAGCGGATACTACAACTCCACCACCATCAAGGGTGACCTGGTCGGTACCGTGGCTTGGAGTGAAGTCATAGTGCTGCTGCTCCTGTTCCTTTGCATGCGCAACTGGAACACCATTCCATTGCTGTTCCTGCCTGTCGCATTCGGCACACTGTTCGGCTTGGCAGTCATGTACTTCATAAAAGGCCAGTTCTCGCTTATGGCACTTGGCATCGGAGCCATTGTGCTTGGAGTTGCCATGAGTTATGTACTGCACATATTGGTACACTACAAGTATGTGGACAATGCCGAGCAGGTGCTGCGCGATGAGACCAAGCCCGTGCTTCTTGGCTGTGTGACTACAATCGGTTCGTTCATTGGCCTGTTGTTTGTCAAGACAGACCTTTTGCAGGACTTTGGCCTGTTTGCTGCCTTGGCCATTATTGGAACTACGGTATTCTCTCTGATATATCTTCCCCATTTGATGGAAATGGAGAAGAACAAGGTGAACCGCAAGGCCTTTGCCCTGATAGATAAGGTTAATGCATACAAGTTCCACGAAAAGAAATGGTTGCTTGGCATCATCGCAATTTTTACAATAACCTGCAGCGCGGCATATATCTATAAGGGAACTCTATTTGACTCTGATATGGCCAATCTTGGCTATGTCGACAATGAAGTAAGCTATGCCAGCAAGCTTTATCACGACAAGACGGCTACAGGCTATAACTCCACCTTCTTCGCCTCACAGGGCAAGACTATGGAGGAGGCCTTGGAGAACTTTTCCTTGCTGGAACAGAAACTGGATTCGTTGCAGAATCTAGGACTCGTGAAGAAGTATACACCTATCAACAAGTTCTTTATCCCGTTGGATATCCAGCAGGAGAGAATAGATGCATGGCATGAATATTGGAACGAGGAACGACTCGGCAAGGTACGCGCACTTATTGCCAAAACAGCCCCAAAGGCAGGTCTTAACGCAGATGGCTTTGAACCGTTCTTCGATATGGCTACTGCCGACTATGAACCCGAACCTCTTTATGAGGCCGGCATCATCCCCGAGGGTTATCTTTCTACAATGATGGAGGAGACTTGGAATGGCGACTTCTTGTGCTTTACCAGCGTCCAATATGAAGGAAAGAGCAGTGTTTCTGAAAACAAGGACTTCCTGAATATCTGCAATACCATCGCCAAGGAGCCCAATCTGTTTGTCATGGATACATCGTATTACACGCAGGACACCCTGAGCGCATTGAATAGCGATTTCAACGTCCTGCAATGGATGAGCATGCTTTTCGTCTTCCTGGTGTTACTCGTCAGCTTCCATTTCAACCTACGCAATACCTTGCTGGGCTTTGCCCCGATTCTGCTTAGTTGGATTATAGTATTGGGAGCAATGGCGATATTCGGCATGCGATTTAACTTGATAAACATCATCATATCTACATTCATCTTCGGCATAGGTGTAGATTATAGCATTTTTGTCATGAACGGACTAATTGCAGACAAGAATAGCGACGGCGGGGGCAGTGAAATGTTGCGTTTCCACAAGACCGCCATTGTCTTCAGTGCAACAATCCTGATTGTCACTGTGGCTAGTATGCTCTTTGCCAAGCACCCTGCCATCCAAAGCGTAGGTTTTGCCACTTTGGTGGGAATGGTTAGCGCCGTGGTGCTCAGTTATGTATGCCAGCCTGCCATATTCATGTGGATGAATAAAAAGAAACAAAAGTAAGTTAATGACAAAGCCAGACATAATTATAATAGGTAGCGGACTCGGAGGCCTTGAGGTGGCCTTGATGATGGCAAAGGAAGGCAAGAAGGTTCTTGTCCTAGAGCGTCAGCATCAAGCCGGTGGCTGTATGCAGAGCTACCGTCGTGGCCGACTGAATTTTGATACGGGCCTACATTATGTGGGTGGATTGGCAGAAGGAGGCCAACTATATGATGCCTTTGAGAGTCTCGGATTGATGAGCCTCCCATGGAAGCAGATGGATTCTGATAGTTTTGAGGAAATCCATATCTGTGGACAGACGTTTAGCTGGCCACAAGGCAAAAAGCACTTCATAAATGCCATGAAGAGCTATTTCCCCAACGAGGAGAAAGGCTTGGACCTATATAGCAACCTCCTTGAGTGCACTGATGAACTATGGATGCAGAAAACTAATGCATGGGAATATTTGAACTCAATCATTTCCGACCCACTCCTTATTCAAGTTCTTTCCGCTCCTGCTACATGCAAGATGGAGTTGCGCAAGGAAACACTTCCTCTCTTCACCTATGTACATGGCATAGCACCGTTCATAGAAAGCAGTTGGCGTTTGGCTGCAGATGGCAATCTTCTGGTATCATGTCTGGTAGAGCAGATACGCGCTTATGGCGGTGAGGTGCTCACGGATAAGGAAGTCATTTCCCTGAAAGAGGAGGACGGCCGAATTGTCCAGGCTCTCTGTGCCGACGGCACTTCGTATGAGGCGGACCTTTTTGTCAGCAATGCACATCCTGCCGTAACATGTTCGCTGGTAGGGGAGAGTGCGCTGATGAAGAAGGTCTTCCGTCGTCGCATGAGCATGCAGCCCAATACCTTCGGCATCTTCACCCTACACCTGCAGCTAAGATGTGGTTCCTTGCAGTATTTCAATCACAACAAGTTAGTCTTTGCGGAGCAGAACTGTTGGGATATGGCTGTTGACAAGAGCCTTCAAGTCAAGGGTATCATGATAAGCGCCAGGATACCAGATAAGGGAGAACACGTAATAAATATTGATATACTTACCCCCATGCTATGGGAAGTGGTGGAAGAATATAATGGGACCAAAATCTTCCATCGCCCCAAGGCATACAAAGATATGAAGGCCAAGGTAGCTGGGCAGTGTCTGACTTTAGCAGAAAGCGCTATCCCTGGTCTTGGCGACAAGATTATAAAGAGTTGGTCAAGCACACCATTGACGTATAAGGACTATAACCTGACACCTGAGGGTAGCGCCTTCGGTTTCCGTAAAGACTTCAGTAATCCCATGATGACCATAGTCTCTCCCAGGACAACGGTTCCAAATCTTTTTCTGACGGGACAGAGCCTGATGCTTCATGGATTACACGGAGTTACTATGACTGCAACACATACATGTAAAGAGATAAATAAGTATACAATTTTAAAATAAATAAAGAAAACAATATGAAACGATACACTTTATTTGTATTAGCGATTTTCATGCTTATACCAGCCTATGCCCAGTACATTACTGGCAAGGTAATTGCGGACGATGATGGTATGCCGTTGGTTGGAGCAACGGTTTGGTACGAAGAAAACCCCAGCGCCAAGGTAAGGGTAGGCGAGGACGGAGAATTCAAAATCCGATTCCGTAAAGGCACGTTGGTGTTCCACTGCTTTGGCTTTGTTGACTATAAAACCGAGGTTACACGCACTCGTTCTGTTAGCGTCAGACTTAAGCCCACAGCACTGGAAATGTCCGAGGTTGTTATCAAGGCTGAGAAGAAAAAGTATAGCCGTAAGAACAATCCTGCCGTTGAACTGATGGAGAAGGTAATAGCAGCAAAGAAATCCAGAGACATGCGTACAAATGATTACGTCAGCTTCGAAAAGTACGCACGCACCATGCTTGCACTCAACGAATTTACCGTTGAGTCTTTAGAGCAGGACGAAAACCTTAAGGGCAAAGCCTTCCTAAAGAATTATGCCGAAGTATTTCCTGAAACGGGAAAGACAATTGTGCCCATTTCCATAGAAGAAAAGAAATCTACCGAGTTATATCGCAAGAGTGATGGCAAGAACAAGAGCATTGTTCATGGTCATCATGCAGAGAGTCTTCTGGACGTTCTTTCCGCAGGTGAATTCATAGAAACTAAGTTCAAGGATAATCTCAAGGATGTGGACATATACAAAGATGAGATGGTTCTATTGGAGCACAACTTCATTAGTCCCATCGGTGGCAATGCAGCTATCCGATTCTATCACTACGCCTTGGGCGATACCGTCGACCTTGATGGCGATAAGTGTATAAAGGTAGCGTTTTCTCCTGGCAATCCTCAGGACTTCGGTTTCAGCGGTTATCTGTACATCCTTGCCGATAGTACCTACCGTGTACGCCGTGCTAAATTCGGTGTTCCTGTTGCTAGTGGTATTAACTTTGTGGAACAGATGGATGTTGATCAGGAATATGTTTCTCTGCAATCAGGCGAACAGATATGCAGTAAGAACAGAATGATGATGCAACTGAAACTGACATCATACATGAACAAGATTCTAGTTGACCACAATGTAGTATATAGCGATTGGACATTTGACCCCATACCCGAATCAGAAATGGATTTTATGGGAGAAGAGCGTTATGAAAAGGAGGCCAAGTCCCGTACCAATGATTATTGGGTGGCAAGCCGTCCAGACACACTTAGCTACGCTCAGGCAAACGTTGCCGAGATGAAGCGACGTTTTGTTGACCAGCCCACCGTAAAAGCAATTATCTACGGTATGCGAGTTGTACTCGACAATTATCTGGAAACCAGCACAAACCCCAATAAGCCCAGTAAGTTTGTCATTGGTCCCTTTACCTCTATTCTCGGCCATAGCAAGGCAGAGGGTTTCCATATCCGTGTAGGTATACAGACAACAGGTGCACTCAACAAACACTGGTTCTTGAAGACCTGGTTCAAGTATGGATTCAAAGACAGACGACCCAAAGGCTATCTAGAACTAATATATTCATTCAACGAAAAGGAGAAGGATGTAATCGCTTACCCCATCCGCACATTGTCTGTTTCTTACGCCAACGACATACAAAGCCCCACGGACAAGTATATGCAATTCGACAAGGATAATGCCTTTATGGCCATTACCTGGAACTCTACCCATTTCCAATCATATTACGAACGTTTCAAGTTCAAGTACGATTGGGAGTTTAGTAACGGATTACGACTGAATGCCGCATTTGTACATGAAACGAACACCGGTACTGGTGACCTCTATTTTAATACTATTCGCGAATGGGACAATGCTCAAAGGATACAAGCAGACATCCAGAAGAACATGAATACCTACGTTCCCTTGGACGAGATACTACAGTCTAATAAAATCAAATACACCGAAATACAGTTAGGCATGGAGTATCAGCCAGGTGTCAAGTATCTGAATACCAAGAACCAGCGCTTCCTTGCCAACAGAGAAGCTCCTATCTATGGCATAACTCATACTATAGGTATAAAAGGTTTCCTCGGTGGCGACTATAACTACAACCATACAGAATTTACTCTGAAGAAGCGTTTTTGGCTCAAATCATGGGGTAGTATAGACGCATTCCATAGCGCCATGTTCCAATGGAACACCGTGCCTTTCCAATTGTTGTGTCTGCCTCAGGCAAACCCAAGTTACATCCGAAACGACAACACCTTCTCTCTGATTCGAAACATGGAGTTCCTAAACGACCGCTCATTCTCCATGATGTACCGATGGAACCTGAATGGCAAGCTACTTAACCGCATCCCCCTTATCAAAAAGTTGAAATGGCGTGAGAACATCGGTTTCAACATGATGTGGGGCTATCTTAGCGACAAGAACAACCCCTTTAGATTCAACGACATAAACCGATATCCCGATGAAGCCAGTAAGATGGCCGACCCCGGTTATGAGTTTCTATACAAAATGCCCGGTGAGTGGATTAATATGGAGGACGGCACAAGACAGTACCAACCCATCACTCAGATTATGAATAGTTGGAAACCTTATGTCGAACTTAACATCGGTCTCAGCAACCTGTGGAAATTCTTCAGTATAGACTACTACCATCGCCTTACCTATAACCGCCCTGGCACTCAGACTTGGGGTATACGCTTTGCTTTCGAGGCATCTTTCTAAAAACTACACCGAACATTAATAAATTACAACACCAAATATGAAATATGCACTTGTAACAGGTGGCAGTCGTGGTATCGGACGTGCCGTATGTGTCAAACTGGCCCAGATGGGTTATAACGTTCTCATAAACTTTACAGGCAACATCACCGCTGCCGAAGAGACCCTTCGCCTTGTTCGCGAAGCCGGTTCCGATGGCGAACTGATGAAGTTTGACGTCAGCAAAGCAGAAGAAACTCGTTCTGCCATCGAAAAATGGCAACAGACACACGAGAGCCAAGACGAATACATAGAAATTCTTGTCAACAACGCCGGTATTCGCAAGGATAACATAATGGGGCTCATGCCACAGGAGGATTGGCTTAGCGTACTTGGTGTAAGTCTCAATGGCTTCTTTAACGTCACACAGCCACTGCTTATGCCCATGCAGTTTCACAAATTTGGCCGTATCATAAATATGGCCAGTGTAAGCGGCATTATGGGTATGCAGGGACAAACCAACTACTCGGCTGCCAAGGGTGGACTTATCGCTGCCACCAAGGCTCTTGCCAAGGAGGTTGCAAAGAAGAACATTACCTGCAACGCCATTGCCCCCGGTTTCATTAAGACAGATATGGTTGAAGGTCTTGACGAGGCTGCACTGAAGAAGACTATCCCCGCCAATCGTTTTGGTACTCCAGAGGAGGTGGCAGAGTGTGTTGCTTTCCTGTGTAGCCCTCAGGCTGGCTACATCACCGGCAACGTTATTTCCATCAACGGAGGCTTGTACACATAATACAATAGTATAAATAATCTTCTTCATCTGTCCTCTATATGACACGGCAGATGTTTCCATTGTCAGAAGAACAAAACATTATATCTGAAAATGAAGAAGTTTCTAACTCTTATATTCCTCTGTACCCTCACTCTCTCATTAGTTGCACAGAATGTGGATTTCCAGAAAGCTGTGACTAAGTTCCGTGGAGCGACAAGCGTAACTGCCGTTGCCACACGTATTGTCCACAAGGCTGCTGTAGCTGAGGATGATAAGGCCATTGGTACAATAGTTATTCAAAGCCCTGACAAGATGAACATCAGTGTTGCCGACGGAAAGGAACAACTGGACATGAATGGTAACAATTTCACCATGATTATGCATGGACGTGAGTACAAGACCAACAGTAAGAAGAACAACCAGTTCGTTGCTTTCCAGGCAGTGCTTAACGCCATCATCAATGGCGATGGTTCAGGACTGAACGAAGTTCCAGGCGTCTGCCTCACACAGAGCGGCAACATTACTACCATACACATGGACCCCACAATAGGCGAAGCCAAGAAGAAGCGCATGATGTTCAGCTCCTTCGTCATCACCTTGGATGCCAAGAAGGGAGAAATCCTCAGCCTGCGCATGAACGGTCGTGGCAAGAACTATACCGAGTATAGCTTCAGCGACTTTGTCTTCAAGAAATAATCCCTTTGCCGTGGAAATTACAGACATTTGCCGTATTCCGGTAAAATTCAGCGAGATAGATTCCATGCGCATAGTATGGCATGGCAATTACATCGTCTATTTCGAGGACGGTCGCGAATCCTTCGGGCGCCATTATCCTGGTATGGGATACGAAGTCATGCAGGAGACTGGTATCTATGCCCCTATCTACGATGTCCACACCCGGCACTACGCATCTTTGCAGATGGGCGATGTAGCCGTTATCCACACCACCTTCATTCCCAAGCGCGGTGCACGCCTCGACTATAAATACCACATATATCGGGAACATGACGGCGTCCTATGTTGCGAAGGTGAAACTACCCAGCTTTTTGTTGATTCAAATGGCAACCTTTTGCTAGAATTGCCAGATTTTGTTACCTCTTGGAAGAATAAATGGTTGAGGTGTAAATAAATATTAGTATTGGGAGAATGCTAAACTCTCTATATAGCAGCTGATTTAGCTTCGAGCTTCTACTAAGTATCGGTTCATCTCTGTTATTAAAGCAGACTAGACTAAACTCACACCTAAGCATTGGTTTAGCTTCTCTTTCAGATTTACCTGTTGCACAGTTGCTTGAAGTCGCAATACTTGCATGCGTCCAGTTTGCTGGTGCGGCAGAAGGGCAGGGTGGGAGAGAAGATTTCCTTGATTACCTCGTGCAGTTCCTTCACAAACTCATCCTCGTACAGGGCAATGTCCTCCACGGGGCCTATGGGAACATTAGGATTGTTGTTCCTGCCGTTTTCTGAACCTACGGTCAGCGTTGGGTCGTAGTCGGGACTTCCTGCCTTGGCGGTGTAGAACAGTACGGGCTTTATGGGCATGGCAGGCTGCTTCTTGTACTTTGTTGCCAAGGCATAGAGGAAGGTCTGGAAGTAGTATCCTGCATGGGTGTTGTCTCGCGTGAAGATGGCATTGAAGTTAGTTGCCGTATTCTCGTGCGCACCGGTCTTGTAGTCAAGTATGCGCAGGTATGGGTTGCCCTTCTTGTCGCGCAGCATGTCCATGCGGTCAACACGGCCGCCAGTCAGTACCGACACCCTCTGCCCGTCCACATCCACGTCCATCTGCATGTTCA
>JAZRIA010000213.1:0-6396 GCA_045645045.1 Bacteroidaceae bacterium
GTTTGACATCTTTTTGAGGGGGTACCCTACCCAGATATGGTTGTTTTGGGGGTGCAGGGGGTATACGCTTCGTTACAGGGAGTCCTTACAGCTGGCCCGGATGATCCGGAAGGGACTCACCCGGCATTGGCAATGTTGCCACTTGTTGCACCCGAGGCATTTTTTTGCTGCTCTCTTTCGAGTTGTGCAATGTGTTCTTTTAGTCGCCCTATCTCTTCTGCTTGTTGTGCAATCTTATCAATGAATTGGGATGAGTCATTATTAAGTATAGTGTTATTGGTACTTTCCTGAATAAATGGCTTGCCTTCACCCAATATAATCCAATCAAGGCTGATTGATGGGTATGATAATTTCATACGGCGAAGCGTTTCAATTGAAAGTTTCTTTCTTCCGCTTTTAATATCGCTGATACCCGCCTTGTTTGTTTCCAAAATGCAAGCAAGTTGTACATAATCAGTTATTACACCACCCTCTTTTAGAGTTTCAACAACTTGCATAAATCTGATATTTTCACTCATTTTATTGATTCGGTATGAAAAAATACGACTAAAATCTTTGCAGTATGAAAATATCATACTATCTTTGTGCCGAGTTCAGTAGTGAACAGCGCCCAAAGGTACGAATTTTTGGCGAGTTTGAAGAATTTTAGAACCAATAAAATAAATAAGTGAGACTATGACACAGATTGAATTTCAAGACCTCACAGGTCGCAAGGTAACGGAAGATGAGTTCCAGGTTGTAGAGGAAATGTACTACGCAGTCCCTAATATGGACAAACACGAGTTCTGCAAGCGTTGGATACAGACCGGTAATAACCCTTTGACTATGGCGCTGGCAAAGCAGGCTACCATTTTGGCCGGAATGCTTGAGGAGAGAAACAACGAATTGGACGACTGCCATAGCAAAATGGAGGAATTCGCGTGGTTCCTTATTGGTAAGGCAGCGGCCTACCAGGATACTGACTTCTACAAAGAGGCCATCCGTATAGTTGGCCAGAAGGCTGCCGTACTTCACAAGATTAAGATGGGTTACCCTCTTTGGAAGGAAGACAGGGAATATATACGTGAAAATCTAAAATAAAAGAGATTATGGAACAAAAGGAGAATCATACCCCTCAAATGGAAACTCAGTCAGAGGCTGAGCAAATAGCAGAGGTGCAAGCGCAGTTGCTATCACTGAGTGAAATTTTCGGTAAGACCCCTTATCGACTATTTGGGCAATATCACAGATGTCGAGTTGGAATCCAAGAACTATCTCGGATATTTGGAGTGCTGCAAAGCGAAGAAGAAGCTGTTCGGGGTGGTTTATCCACTTATTCTGCTCACGTTGAGAGGGAGATAGCGAAATGTATTTCAGAATGTCTTTCAAGTTCAGACGAACAAATGAAAGATATTCGTCATATCCTTTCGCTTGTAAAGTCTTATAGAGTTGTTCGACCTCTTCCCGGTGGAAAGTGCAGCGTATCTCTGTTGCAGATACATCTGATTTTACAAGATAATTTTCAAGGCTCATGTCTATGTAAGTTATTCGATATTCTTTTGGGTTGCTTCCCTGATGTGGTAGCAAAATCTATTCAATTTTGAAAACGGTGTAAAAGTAATAAAAATAAGTGAGATATATGGAACAGTACATTCATGTAACAAAGGAAGTGCGCGAAAAACTGATGAAGATTTTCGGTTGCACAGAGCGTATGGTGTTCTACGCACTGCAGTTTGACAAGGAAAGAGGTAACTCAGAACTGGCAAAGCGCATTAGGATGGCGGCTTTGGAGAACAAAGGCATTCTGATGAACGTGGTGCCTGCCGTTGAGACCTTGCACGACCACGATGGTTATATGCGCCAGTATTTGCCCAACGGCGCAATGTTGGAATTCGGTAAGACACCGGAGACCAAGGGAGGTGCTGTGTTCTTCCGTGGCGAAAAGGTAAGACACTACGACGATGTTGTAGCAAGTGAGATTATATATATCCAGAACTGGGCGATGACTTTGAGATAAGGAGGGCTTTATGGAATACTACGGTAATACTCTTTGCATATCGGCACGCGAGCTTATAGACGGTGGCATTATGACAACCCCGAACTATAAGCAGCTCGCTGCACGTGGTCGCATCGATGTGGTACGCCGTGGTGGTGGCTCAAGTAATAACTATGCTCTTGTGTCCGTAAGCAGTCTTCCTGATACATACAAGGAGAAGGTGAAGGCCTTATACCCTGACCCTTCGCTTGAGGTGCTGCTTGCCTGGCTTGATGCGAACTATGAGATTGACCAGGCTGCCGTTGCCTATTTTGCCGACTGGAGAAACAAGAGCGGACACGACCACGCCACAGATGCCCACGTTGCCGAGTATGTTGCCAACGCCAGTGTGCTGAATGCTTGCATTCGCCTATACAACAATGCCAAGGCTATACACAAGACTATGGGCATGAAGTATGACTGGTCTATGATGTCGCAAGCCGTGGAAGGCTACAGGATGAAGACCGGCCACACCCTGCCGACAAGTATGCTACGTTTCCGCAAGAAGGTAAACGAGTACCAGGCAGAGGGCTATGCTTGCCTTATCAGTGGCAAGTTCGGCAACCAGAGCCGCCGTAAGGTGGACCACAAGACCGAGCGTCTTATCCTATCGATAGCGGTGCTGCCCAACAAGCCTTTCAACACCAGCGTGTGGGAGATGTACAACTCTTTCGTGTGTGGAGAGCTGGAGGTATGGGACTATGAGACAGGCGAACTATTGAACGCTGACGAGTGGATTGACAAGAACGGTGAACCGATGTCACTGAGCGAAAGCACCATCACGAACTACTTGAATATGCCAAAGAACCGTGTGCTGATAGACCAAAAACAGATGTCGTACACCACCTTTATGCACGAGCAGATGCCACACGTTCACCGTCATGCTCCTGAGTTCTCATTCTCGAAAGTATCATTCGATGACCGCGACCTTCCCCGTAAACTTGCAGACACGAAGATCCGCCCGAAAGCATACTACGCTTACGATGTGGCGAGTCAGTGCGTGGTGGGCTTTGCCTACAACCGCTACAAGAATGTAGACCTCGTGACTGACTGTTTCCGCTCAATGTTCCGACTGATTGAACGCAACGGCTGGGGTTGCCCGGCACAGGTGGAGGTTGAGAACCACCTTATGAGCCAATGGCGTGACAGCTTTCTCAAGGCCGGTGTGTTGTTCCCCTTCGTTCGCTTCTGTGCTCCTATGAACTCACAGGAGAAGTATGCCGAGCCTTTGAACGGTGCGAAAAAGCGCTCTATCGAGCACAAGAACCACCTCGGTATCGGTCGCTTCTATGCGAAGAGCCGTGCTTACAGAACAGAGTCAAAGAAGGTGTTTGATGCGCTTAACGACACCTACGAGGATAAGCAGTATTACACATGGGAAGAATTGATTGCAGACGATATGCGAGACATTCAGGAGTTCAACCATTCGTTGCATCCCAACCAGAAGAAGTACCCGGGTATGACACGCTGGCAAGTGCTTGAGGCGAATATGAACCCGACCCTTCAGACAATGGACAAGTCGGTATGGGCACGATTCATTGGTGAGAGAGTTTCGACAACCATACGCCGTAACAGTTACTGCAAGGTGGTTTACAAGGACTGGTGGCTCTCCAAGACCGAGGCCATTGAGAAGCTGGAGCCGAACAACTGGAAGGTGGATGCCTACTACCTGACCAACGACAAGGGCGATGTGACGGATGTGTATATCTTCCAGAACGACCGTCTGATTGACAAGCTCGAGGATGTGGGTACATTCAACACTGCAGATGCTGAGCAGACCGATGAGGATAGAGAAATCTTCGTGGCACAACAGAAGAAGATTGCAGACTTCAACGGATACATAAAGAGAAATGCCATCGGCTCGGTGGGTGTTGCCCCGGTAGAACCGCCCGAGGATATATCGCTTGAGCAGCTTGAACTGCCGACATTGGCCGACGAGCCGGAAGAACTGATTACTTACTACATTCCGGGAGCATTGGAATCCCTTTAGAACAGCATAAGAACAACATTAAAATAAGTTTGAGACAATGATTACAGCAGACAACAAGAAACGGATATTGGAGGCGATAGCTGCCAACCGTACAAACTATCCGAGCGATGCGAAGCACGCTGCTTCGTTGGGTATCTCTACCTCGGTATACAGTGCCATCAAGAACGGCCAGACCGACAAGGCTTTGAGCGATGCCAACTGGATAACCATTGCCCGCCGTCTGGGTGTGAATCTCCGAGGAGGTATGGAGTGGAAAGCGGCACGAACTGCGACCTTCGACTTTATCACAATACAGTTGGAGGCTTGCCAACAGAGTGGCTTGAGTGCCATCCTTTGCGATATCCCGAATATAGGCAAGACATTCACCGCACGCTACTATGTGCAGGGCCACCGTAACGCAATCTATGTGGACTGCTCACAGGTGAAGACAAAACTGAAGCTGGTGCGCAAGATTGCCAACGAGTTTGGTGTGAACAGCAACGGCAGATACGGTGATGTTTACGAGGATCTTGTTTACTACCTCCGTTCTATTGAGACTCCCCTTATCATTCTTGACGAGGCCGGCGACCTCCAATATGAGGCTTTCCTTGAGCTCAAGGCTTTATGGAATGCCACAGAAAGATGTTGCGCCTGGTATATGATGGGTGCCGATGGTCTGAAGGCGAAAATTGAGCGTTCTATCGAGCACCAGAAGGTTGGCTATACTGAGATGTTGAGCCGTTACGGCGACAGATACAGCAAGGTGACACCCGATGATGGCAAAGAGCGTGAGAAGTTCCTGAAGGACCAGGCTTGTGCCGTGGCAAAGGTGAACGCTCCTGCAGGTACTGATATCGCAACCCTGGTGCGCAAGACAAACGGTGGACTCCGTAGAGTATATACAGAGATTGAGAAACTTAAAATGGCATGAGTATGAAGATAAAGGTGAGATTCAAGGATGGGCACACTCGTGTGTTGAAACCTGCCGAGAAACTGAATGACATAAACAAGGACCGAGAAGCATTATTCGTCATGATGGACGGCAGTGTTTATACAGGATGGTCTGAGGGTGACATAGACGAAGACGGAGGTTTTACTATTTGGAGAACTATTCATGGTGTTACACTTCCATTCAAGGATTTGCTTGGGTGGTGTTATGTGAAAGGAAGGTAGGCTATGGCAAAGAGAGCATACAGTCCCAAGGATGTTGCGAGTATCAACCACAAGGTACTGCCATTTACAGGCAAGTGGAAAGAGGTATTCGGGGAGCCGGAACAGGGCGACACTTGGTTCATCATGGGACCCAGTGCGAGCGGAAAGAGTTCCTTCGTGATGCAGCTTGCCAAAATGCTTTGTGGGTTGGGTGGCGTGCTGTATGTCTCTCTTGAGGAAGGTGTCGGCCTGTCAATGCGACAGAGACTTGAGCGTTTCAAAATGAGCGAGGTCCAAGGTGCGTTCCGTATTCTTACTGATGGCGATATCGAGGAACTGAGCAAAAGGCTTGCAAAGCCCAAAAGCGCAAAGTTCGTTATCGTGGACAGTTATCAGGAGGCCTACGATGTTGGTTGGGATTACAACCGTACTTCAGCACTTATAGACCGCTTCCCCAAGAAGACATTCATCTTCATCAGCCAGGAAGACAAAGGTAAGCCACTGGGAAAGCCGGCAATAAGATTGAAGTATAAGGCTGGTGTGAAAGTTCGTACACAAGGCTATAGAGCCTATTGCCAAGGACGCTATGCCGGACAAGTCAGTGCCTATTACAGTATTTGGGAGGAGAAGGAAGTAGAAGTTTATAATACCAAGTCAGATGGAGAAGAGACTGAAACGGAGAGCCAACCTGCTTTATAGGCTACGGAAGAAGGGCATAAGATGCAACACCAAAGCGAGAGAGATATACTTCGCCTACAACAAAGACCCAAGGAAGGTCATCCAGATAAGGCGGCTATGTAAGGAATTCAATTTTAATGTTCAATTAACAATAGAATGATGTATGGGAGTTCTTGAATATTGCGCTGGAAAAGAGTTGTTCCAGTTGCTCGTGAGAAATGAAGATGCGAGGTCTGTTGTGGAAGAATGGGTTGAGCGACGTATTGAAACGGATTTGCGAATAAGGAAGGCAAAGACACGAGGATACAGGGTGGTTGAGACAACGGACATCTTGTTCGCAAAATATGTGATGACACACTACAAAGATTGTCAGGTGAAAATTAAAAAGATATGACTATGGCACAGGAAGTAACAAATTTTGCACGTTTTTACGCAGTGTTCAACCAACTGCCTTGCAGTGGTGACAGAGAAGAGATGAAGCGTGATCTTGTGAGACAGTGGACTTGGAACCGTACCGAAAGCCTCCGGGAGATGACAAAGGAAGAATACGACTCCTGTTGTGATGCGATGGAGAAGATGACCG
>JAZRIA010000214.1:0-10286 GCA_045645045.1 Bacteroidaceae bacterium
ATGAATATGCAAGTGGTGTTTGTCTTGGATATGGTTGAAGTGAGCTTACGAAGCGCCTGGCTCATAAGACGAGCCTGCAGACCCATCTTGCTCTCGCCCATGTCACCTTCTATCTCTGCCTTGGGAGTAAGAGCTGCCACAGAGTCCACTACAATGATATCCACTGCAGCCGAACGTATGAGCTGTTCGGCAATCTCCAATGCCTGCTCACCGTTATCGGGCTGAGAGATAAGGAGGTTGTCAACGTCAACGCCCAATTTCTCTGCATAGAAACGGTCGAAGGCATGCTCGGCATCGATGAAGGCAGCAATGCCGCCCATCTTCTGTGCCTCTGCTATTGCATGTATTGCCAAGGTGGTCTTACCAGAACTTTCTGGACCATATATCTCTATGATTCGTCCCTTGGGATAACCGCCCACACCGAGGGCATGGTTAAGGGTAATGGAGCCTGTGGGGATAACTTCCAATTCCTCCACCTTCTGTTCGCCCATTCTCATTATGCTACCCTTACCGAAATCTTTCTCTATCTTGCCCAGTGTGGCCTCCAGAGCCTTCAGTTTCGCTGCTTTCTCGTCTATTTCTACTGGTTGCTTTTCTTTTGCCATAAAAATATTTGTACGTAATTATCTATAGAAGTATAACTTAGGCCACTTCATTCCTCGCTGAGATTTTGATATTCACACGCTCTCGCAATATTGACCGCAGAAATCAAATCCTCACGAAGATATATTTTGCTTCAGTCTATACTCCGCGCTTTGTATGATATATCAGAGTTCCAGGTCGCCATCGTGAATCTCGTGCCAGGGCAGACCGTGCTTGTTAAGCTCATCCATGAATGGATCGGGGTCAAACTCCTCCACATTGTGCACACCGGGCTTGCTCCAGATGCCCTTGAGGAACATCATGGCACCGATCATGGCAGGCACACCAGTGGTGTAGCTCACGCCCTGCATGCCAGTCTCCTCGTAGGCAGCCTGGTGAGAGCAGTTGTTGTAGACGTAGTATGTATGCTCCTTACCGTCGTTGCCGATACCACGGATGCGGCAGCCGATTGAAGTCTCGCCATCATAGTTCTCTCCCAGGTCCTGAGGATTGGGCAGAACTGCCTTAAGGAACTGCAGAGGAACAATCTTCACAACCTCCTCGCCAGTACCATCAGCTTTGGGAGCCTTGTACTCCACCTCGTCGATGCGGGCCATACCAATGTTCTGGATTACGTCCAGATAGTTGAGATACTGCTGGCCGAAGGTCATCCAGAAACGTGCACGCTTGATGGTTGGGAAGTTGATAACCAGGGACTCTATCTCCTCGTGGTGCAGCAGGTAGCTCTCCTTGGGACCGATGCCGGGATATGTCAGAGGCTGGTGGATCTCCATTGGCTCTGTCTCAATGTACTTGCCGTTCTCGTAGTACAGGCCCTTCTGGGTAATCTCGCGAATATTGATTTCGGGATTAAAGTTGGTAGCAAACGCCTTGTGATGGTTGCCGGCATTGCAGTCTACGATGTCCAGATAGTGCATCTCCTTGAAGTGATGCTTGGCGGCATAAGCTGTGTAGATGCTTGTAACACCGGGATCGAAGCCGCAACCCAGGATGGCACAGAGACCAGCCTGCTCGAACCGCTCGCGGTAAGCCCACTGCCAAGAGTACTCGAAGTGAGCCTCATCCTTGGGTTCATAGTTGGCGGTATCCAGATAGTTACAACCAGTCTGCAGACAAGCCTCCATGATGGTGAGGTCCTGATAAGGCAGAGCAAGGTTCATTACTATCTCGGGCTTGTACTCAGACAGCAAAGCCACCAGTTCCTCCACGCTGTCGGCATCAACCTGTGCAGTGGTTACGTTTGTACCGTATTTCTTGTTGAGGACATCAGCCAGGGCATCGCACTTTGACTTTGTGCGGCTGGCAATCTTAATCTCAGTGAACACATCCTTGTTTTGGCACACCTTATGAGCAGCCACTGTTGCGACACCACCGGCGCCGATAATAAGAACTTTTCCCATATTACTTATTCTGTTTATTTCTGACTACAAAACTACAAAAAAAAGAGCAAATCCACAAAGATTCACTCCTTTATTTAGCATCCGCAACATATAATAATCTTATTATGCAGACCCTTATATTATATATAATGTATAGCAATGACTCTGACCTTGAACATGGAATCACAAATACAACTTCGACGGACTGCTATTCCGCCAGTTCCTCCTGCAATGTCTCCCACCCTGCCCTATCCTGCCACCAAACATAAAGGGTCTTGTAGCGTTGCCCCGGCAATCGGCGGGTTCCAATGGAAATGCGAGCATATGGGGAGGACCATTCGTCTAGGGCTTTCTCGCGACGATAGGTCCATTTGGAGTATTTGCGCTTCAGCTGTTTCTTTATCTGCCGGTATTTCAGCATACGGGCCACTTCGTTTTCCATGAATTCAGAGAACGAGACGCTTACCTGATGCACCGTGCTACTCTTGGGTGTTGCATGCACCTCTATGATACACTGAACCCCGTCAAACATACCAGTAAGGGAAACTACTGTTCCAGACATCGTCTGCACCTCATAGCCCCGGTCCTCCAGACTGTCCACAAAGACCTCAAGGTCACCACCAAGTGGCAGTCCGAGAAAGACGGAGTGTTGAGAAGAAGCCCTAGTTGCAAAAGTGAACAAAAGACACAATAATATAACACAAATTCTTGACATGCAGTTGAATGGATCAAAAAATCCCTCGCTCCTTTATTTCTTATAGGAGCGAGGGAATACTATGTTCTATAATCATTCGTTAAGGCGGATATTACTTAGCCACCTTCTTCTCGCCATTCTGAATATACACACGTCCCTCAGAAGCACTGCGTACACGGCGGCCGCTAAGGTCATACATATCAGAAGTTCCGTTCTCATCAGCATCGGGAGCTACTGATGAAAGTCCAGTTGTTGTGGTAAAGTCAATTGTTACAACAGAGCCCTTTTCGCAAGGAATGGTTGCGATTCCATTCTCATCAACGCTAACCATAACCTCCTGGCCATCAACCTTAATGCTGGCTCTCTGCAACTTCTTGGCACCACGCTTGCAGTATACTCTCAATGGAGCACCGGCATTGCTACGGATGGTTATACCCTGACAAATACCAGCATACCAATTGAAGTCTACAACAAAGTTGCCTACAGCCTTAATGCCCTTAACATATCCTTCACGTTCCCATACTGTTGGCAAAGCAGGCAGAATATGTATATATCCATGGGCACTTTGCATGAGCATTTCTGCTACACCAGCGCAAACACCAAAGTTACCATCAATCTGGAATGGAGCATGACTATCAAACAGATTGTAATAGATACCACCACGAGATGCATCTGTTCCATAAGAAGTAGAGTGCTTCAGAGCGTTCTTCATGATAAGGTGAGCATGATCACCATCCAAAGCACGAGCCCAGAGATTGAGCTTCCAACCCATAGACCAACCAGTAGCAGCATCGCCACGGAGCTTCAAAGAGTTCACTGCTGGAGTAAAGTATTCGCTGTTGGGAGTAATCTGTTCCAAGGGATACAGTGCCATCAGATGTGACATGTGACGATGTCCCTTGTCAGTACTGATATCATATGGGCTATACTTCCATTCACGAAGCAGCTTTTCACCCTTGCGTACGCCATTGTAGGTATCACCCCAAGTTCCGGTGTAAGTTTCTGTATGCAGACCCTTGTCAATCTTCTCAAGATAGTGGTTCAACTTGGAAATATCAGACAAAGATATGTTAATTTCTGAAGCACCTAAAACAGACAGAGCATCAGACAGGTTCTGGAACAGATAACTAATCAACTGCTGGGCATGTGCTGTACCATCCTCGCTCTGGTTGTCGTGCTGCTCTGCGCTGAACTCGTTGGGAGCAACATAAGAACCATCGGGATCATAGCTATAAGCAGGTGTATAGTTTCTTACACTTTCCTGCTCGTCCTTACTGCTGTCGAAACCACGGTCCTTAATCAAGCGATTGAACCAGAACTCGGCAGCACCCCACATTACGGGGAATGCCTTCTTCAAGAATTCCTTGTTATGGGTATAACGCCAATGGTTCCACAAATGACTGGTGTACCATGCATTGGCTACCAGATAGTTGTCGCCCCATGTGCTCATGCTATTGTAGAGAGAAGTCTCTGTAAGCACACTCCAGCCATAACCATTATTATACCTATCAGCCACAGCCTTCCAGCCATCAGACTGTGCTCCACGAATAATGAAGTTGAGGAATGGCATGTGCAAATCAGACAGATTGGTACTCTCCATAGGCCAATAGTTCATCTGAACATTAATGTTGGTATGAATATCTGAATTCCATGGAGAATCTGTACCACGATTATTCCAGATGCCCTGCAAATTAGAGGGAGCAGCTATAGGCTTACGATTTGAGCTGATTGCCAAGTAACGGCCATAGTGGAAGTAGAGCTGTTCCAGGAACAAGTGGTCGTTCTGCGAACTGTTACCGTCATTGAACTGATAATTTTTTATCAATGTCTCTGTATCTCTCTTGGGTGTTTCCAGACACAAATCCAAAGACATACGGTTGGTCAGTGTGGTAAAGTTAACCACGTGTGCTCTCTCAATGGCATTAAAGCCCTTAGCTACCGCAGCATCAAGAGCAACCTTTGCTTTACTGTCTACATTCTCACTTGTAAAGTAATTATTAACTGCATCCACATCGCCATTGAAGTTGGTAGCACCCTTCAAATAGAATGTAACCTCTGTTGCATTTACAACGGTAATACCCTTTGCAGAAGCAGTAACAGTTGCACCGGGATTAGCAACAACATGCAGACGTGCAGCATATGAAACGGACATAGCACCCATAAATCTTGCCACACCTACGTTGTTATCCATATAATAGTCAACCTCGCTGGCATTGATACCCTTGCCTGGTTCCACAGTAAAGCGCAGGTTCATCTTATCGGCGCCCTCTGCCTTGTACTGTGCAGCTATTACCTGGTCGGGAGCAGAACTCAAGTACTTGCGTGTAAACTTAGAACCATTATTGTTCTTGAATTCTACGCCAGCAATACCTTCTTCAATATCAAGATAACGTACATAATCCGTAACACGCTCAGAGATTGCCTTATCTCTGTTCTCAATGATTACAGAACCGAAGTTCATGAAGGTACGATTGCCGCTACCTGCACCTACCTGGTTGGCTGGACCGCTCCAGAGGGTCTTCTCGTTGAACTGGATTTCTTCATTGTGTACACCACCGAATACCATGCAGCCCAATTCGCCGTTACCCAAAGGCAGTGCATACTCCATCCATGGATTAGATACTCCAGTGGCTACTGCAGAGGTCTTGTACCATAATGTATTGGGGTTCTTGGGAACAAATGACTCTACACCTTCTATAGTTGGTACTTCATAGAAATATACATCAGGATAATCTTCATAGTCTACTTCGTTAATGAAGAATTTACAACCAGTATCTCCATTCCACCCATTACTTGTTTCCCACAGAGCGAAATAGTTGTCACGTTTGTTCCACCAATGGTTACCACCATCTATTCTAATATATGAAGGCTCACTACCGGTAAAATCAAATGAACCGGTGAACTTTGTGCTATATGCATTATCACCCAGGCTTACCATTCTGGTACGTGCATTAGCCTCCTTACCAGTAATACCCAAAACCTTTGACAGACCTGTAGAGAAGTTATAGACCATGTAGGTGCCATCTTCCTGTTTAGCAAAAGTCCACAAAGCCTTGTTGTCACGAGGTTCCTCTGTGTTGTTAAGTCTCAGGTTACCATCTGTATGGTATGCAGAGTTAAGACTTACATAACCGCCATGACCACCTCTCAAAGTAAAGAATCGTGTAGTATTACTGAAATAACTTACATAAACCTTGCTTCCATCAATGGTTATAGAGGGAATCATACCATTTACTGCCATAGCATTCAAGCTGGAAACAGACAGAGCTGTAGCAGCATTTATCACACTATGGTTCTTGAATGTCTGTCCCTTGTAGACAACACCGGCAGAAGCATCATTGGTACCCAGTACAACCACCATATAGAAACCAGCACCAGCTGACTCTACTTCCTTAACATTAAATGTAGAACCTGCATCTGCGCCACCTGTCCAATATGCAAGATTGGGCTCACGGTAATTCATCTTATTATTAGAATGTCCGTTCTGTGCCAGATAGAAACCATTTGTATAATGAGTACTTGCTGATGCAACCCAATGGGTATTGTAGATTTCAGGTACTGGCAGTTTAGTCAGCACAGGATATGTTTCTGCACCTGTAACTCCTTTCATCACGGTGCTGGAAGATAGAATCTTACTATCACCAGCCTTCATGTTATATATCTGATAGCCGTCAAATGGGTTTCCGACAAAGGCCCAGGCGTAAGCATCATAATTCTGTTCATCTACTGCCTTAGAATCCTTAATAGCCATAGCCTCATCATTCTCCTCATAGAACAGATAGAAGTCCCTCTTAAGAGTAATATTATACCAGTTGGTAATATTTTCAAAACTTGAAGCAGGCTTGAAGGGGAGATTTAAAGTAACGTTTACGTCAAAGTCTGTTACACCACCTACAGGAACTATGCCCTCTGGTTTTGTTGCAATTACTCCATAAGGCAAATCCTTTACCTCGGGGAAGGGTTTGCCTTCCTTCGCAGTAACCTTCATCGAATGAATTTCTTCACCGTTATATATAAAGTGGTATGTCAGTTCAACATCATTTCCATAGAAATAGTCAAGAGCCTCTGACGGATCAAAATCTGCAACAGCATTAATCACACAAGAATTACCTGCATCAGCAGTGGTCCAATCATCAATAATCATCTGTTGGCTACCACCTACATTAATATAATGCGTAGCATCAAAATATACTACGAAAGTACTGCTTTCATCTCCGTCCTTAAACTTAACGGGATCAGAAGGAAATGCAGTCAATGTACCGTCTTTTGCCACAAACTTCTTCTCATCTGCATGGTAAAGATAGTAGTTCATTCCTTCGTCTGCAGTAATAAAGGCAAAATGCTGACGTGAATCCGAATAATTGGCAATAATTCCCAAATCCCTCACAGACTTCAGACTCTCACCACCCTTTTGAACAGCCCATGCAGCGCTTCTGCGCGGTTGAGCCACATGATAAAGTTTGTTGTTACTCAACTCAGAGAGTGCAAAAAGCCTTACAGGAACAACGGGAACAACGGGATCAATAGTCTCTGCAGGTTCTACAAAATGTATAACATTCGCATCCTCAGAACTCCACAAACCAATATTTTTTCCAGCAGAAGCGCCTTGCCATGGATTGAAATAAGCCTTATTATCATTTGCTCCATTCCATTTTATTTCAAATCCATCACCATTTTGCTTCAATGCAAATCCATTGGTATCTTCTGCAGACTTACTAAACATCTTAAAGGTACCATCGGCCTCCTGCATATTCGCATAGGAACCGCTTTTGCTAATGAGTTGGAATTGATTTTGATTTCCGACAAGCTTCCATTGCTGAGCATCTGAACTCATGTCTATATTCTGAATGGTAGCCTTCTCTCCAATACCATTATCTTGAATCTGGAGATTACTCTTTTTAAACTTTATATTGTACCAATATTCATTAGAACCATTAGAAAACAAAGCATCTGCCTCTACGAAAGTCAGTGGATTATTTATATCACCTGGCGTCCATTCGCCTAATTGTACACCTACACTGGAACCACCAAATTGGTTCATATTATTAGAAGCACCATTACGCTGAATTTCAAAGTAGTCAGCATATGCACTAGACTGAATGACCTTCAATTTCACAGCTCCACCAACTTCATTTGTGGTTTGGAATCTGTTGTTTCCCCAACTTACATAGTTTCCATCCTTGCTAACTATATAATAATTTGATTCTCCTGCATCAAGCAAGCACCATAATTGATTGGATTGCGAAGGATTATCTACTGTAGTAGTCATGAAAGCCCCTGTACCATTATCCATTAGCACATTTCCACCTGTCATGAATTTAATCTGATACCACGTTGCCCTTATGTCAGTTGCCGGAGAAACAACTGGGAAGGAAGATGCCCATCCTTGCACAACTATGCATAATAGGGCAATAGTTAACAAATAGATTTTTCTCATTTGATTTTGATATTAAGTTATATTTAAGTTTTATTTTTCCGTAAATATATTCATTTAGCCTTATATTTCCACGCAAATTTACTATTTTAAATCATAAAATCACGACGTTAAATAAAAAAAATGTTATTGACTGTATAAAATCACAAAAAAAGTTCCTCAACACAATACAATATCAAGTCTTTTAAGTGATTACTTTATCTTAGCTCTGACAAATAATATTAAAATAGGTATACAAAACGTATGCATCCGACGAGTATCAATATGAATATTTTTCTCGCAATATAACACACCCCGTTGTAACTAACACTTTAACCCTAAACAGCGATTAATCCCATCGCTCACTGTGATCAAGAAACGTCATCAGTAATCGTTCGCCGAATCATCGGTAATCGTTCGCCGAACGAACGGTAATGATTCGAACGCGTCACCGTGATGATAAAATCCACTCTCTTTTGGAACGCATCTGCACCAATTAGCTGGTTACCTGTTACGCGTCAAGAACAGATGGTTCTATTCAACAAAAGCTAATAGAAAAAGGAGAGGAAAACCATTTTCCTCTCCTTTCATTAGAAACAGGCCTACTAGGCAGTCACATTATCTTATTTTGCAATTTTTTTCTCACCGTTTTGGATGTAAACCTGACCTGCAGGAGTTCCTGACAAACGGCGACCGCTGAGGTCATAGATAGTACCCTGTCCGTTTCCACCAGCTAAAGAAGCAATACCTGTACCCCTTGTTGTAAAATCTATTTCTACAACACCATCCTTTTCGCAAGGTATGCTCAAGATACCATTTTCATCTACAGTACATGCAACTTCCTCACCATTTACCTTCACGCATGCCTCCTTCAGTTCCATTGCACCCTTGTCGCAACGTACCTTCAGAGGAGCACCGGCATGGCTTTGGATACGTACAGCCTGGCACTTGCCAGCAGACCAGTTGAAATCTACGGTGAAGTTGCCCATTGCCTTCATGCCCTTCACATCGCCTTGCTTTTTCCATACGCTGGGGATAGCGGGCATGATGTTGATGTAGCCGTGTGCACTCTGCATGAGCATCTCTGCAATACCAGAGCATACACCGAAGTTACCATCAATCTGGAAGGGTGCGTGAGAGTCGAACAGGTTGTAGTAGATACCACCAGCACCAGCATTTGTACCATAGTCGGTAGAGTGCTTCAGAGCGTTCTTAATGATGATGTGTGCATGGTCGCCATCCTGAGCACGTGCCCAAAGGTTAACCTTCCAACCCATTGACCAGCCTGTGGCAGCATCGCCACGGAGCTTCAGTGAATTAACAGCAGGAGTAAAGAACTCGCTCTCGGGAGTAATCTGGTCCATAGGGAAGAGAGCCATCATGTGAGACATGTGACGGTGGCCACGGTCGTTACTGATATCGAAAGGACTGTACTTCCACTCGCGCAAGAGTTTGTCGCCAGTCTTCACACCATTGTAGGTAGCACCCCAGCTGCCGGTATAGGTTTCTGTGTGCAGACCCTTGTCGGTCTTCTCAAGATAGAGATTCAGTTTGGCTACATCCTCGGCAGTAAGACCAGTGTTCTCTACACCAAGTATTTCGATAGCATCACTCAAATTCTGGAACAGGTAGTAAATCATCTGCTGCGCGTGTGCGGTACCGTCCTCGGTCTGGTTGTCGTGCTGCTCGGCGCTGAATTCGTCGGGAGCAACGAATGTGCCATCAGGCTTGAATTTATATGCAGGCCTGTAGTTCTTAACGCTCTGCTGCTCGTCCTTACTGCTGTCGAAACCGCGGTCCTCAATCAGACGGTGGAACCAGAACTCGGCGCAATCCCACATTACGGGGAAGGCCTTGGCCAGGAATTCCTTGTCCTGGGTGTAGCGCCAGTGGGTCCAGAGGTGGCTGGTGTACCATACATTGGCAACGAGGTAGTTGTCGCCCCATGTGCTCATGCTATTATAGAGAGAGGTCTCGGTGAGCACGCTCCAGCCATAACCACCGTTGTAGCGCTTGCCTACTTCCTTCCAACCATTGCTCTTGGCGCCACGGATAATGAAGTTAACGAAAGGCTTGTGCAGGTCAGAGAGGTTGGTAATCTCTGTGGGCCAGTAGTTCATCTGGATGTTGATATTGGTATGGATATCAGAGTTCCAGGGAGAATCCGTACCGCGATCGTTCCAGATACCCTGCAGGT
>JAZRIA010000215.1:0-1736 GCA_045645045.1 Bacteroidaceae bacterium
TTCATTCAGGAGTGCAAGAACGAGAAGGCACGCAAGGCGGTGATAGCCGCCATGAACGAAGGTTCGGTGCGTGTGCTTTTCGGCTCTACAAGTATGCTCGGAACGGGAGTCAATGCCCAGAAACGATGTGTAGCCATTCATCATTTGGATACACCCTGGCGACCGTCTGACCTTGCACAGCGTGACGGCCGTGGTGTGCGTGCAGGCAACGAGATTGCCAAGCACTTTGCAGGCGATAATGTGGATGTTATCATCTACGCCGTAGAAAAGTCACTGGACAGTTACAAGTTCAATCTGCTCCATTGCAAGCAGACCTTCATCACACAGCTCAAAAGCGGTGCTATGGGTGCAAGAACCATTGACGAAGGTGCAATGGACGAAAAGTCAGGCATGAACTTTTCGGAGTATATGGCTATCCTTTCGGGTAATACCGACCTGCTTGAAAAGGCGAAGCTGGAAAAGAAGATTGCTTCTCTGGAAGGTGAACGCAAGTCGTTCAACAAGGGTAAGGCAAATGCTGAGTTTACCTTGAATAGCATTCAGAAGGAATATGACAACAACCGTGTAATCATTGACGGCATGATGGCAGACTATAACAAGTTCCTTGCTGTTGCCAAGACCGACAAGGACGGCAACAGGCTGAACCTTATAAAGTTGGACGATTTCCATTCTACTGATGAGAAAACCATCGGAAAGAAGTTACAGGAGATAGCCAAGAATGCTACTACGGGCGGTCAGTATGTTCGTGTGGGCGAATTGTATGGATTTCCTATCAAAGTAATAAGCGAAACATCGCTTACAAGTGGGTTGGCTACCATTGAGAACCGTTTTATAATCGAAGGTCATTACAAATACACCTTCAACAACGGACATCTGGCAATGGTTGATCCGAAAGCCGCTGCAACCAACTTCCTCAATGCGTTGGAGAAGATACCCGGTATAATATCCCAACGGAAAGAGAAAAACGAAGCATTGGCAAGGGATATTCCGCAACTTCAAGAGATCGCGGGTAAGGTGTGGAAGAAAGAAGACGAACTAAAGCAGTTAAAGAACGAACTTTCTGCACTCGACCGAAAGATTCAGTTGGAAATTGTATCTACAAAATCAAGTGAAGAAAAGGAAGAATATAAAATAACAAAAGGCTTTTTAGCGCCCAATAAGACAAAAAGTTTGAGAATCTAAGCCTAAAAAGGGTGTATTTATTCAAGAATACATCCTTTTATGTGTGTGTTTGTTCAGGAAAATACTACTTTTGCAATAAATTGTTTAATCTAAGTAGAACTATATATGATAAGATCGTTGGGGAATTGGGCCATTGTATTGATATTAATAATGTCTTCGTTTTTTCTTGGTTGCCGAAAGCAATATCCTGTGGCAGAAAAACTGCTACAGGCAGAAACCGTGATGAACGAACATCCCGACTCTGCCTTGAACCTCCTGAAAGGTATTGCGCAGACCGAGTTGCAGACTCAGGCACATCATGCCCGTTATGCCCTGCTCTACAGCCAGGCGCTGGACAAGAACTATATCGACCTGACCAGCGACTCACTGATAAACATTGCCGTGGACTACTACAAGGACCGCGACGATGTAAGAGCCAAGTTCTTCTCCTTTTATTACTTGGGACGCATCTATACTAATGCCAATAACCCTACTCAAGCTACATTGGCCTATATGGAGGCGGAACAACTGGTGGATGAGTTGGGTGATGACTATGCTGCCGGATTGCTATATAC
>JAZRIA010000216.1:0-12812 GCA_045645045.1 Bacteroidaceae bacterium
TATGGTTCTGCGTCTGCTTCGGTAGATAAGGCGACCATAACCTCTGCCAATACTTCGGAAACTGCCAATGCTACATTCACTGCCACAGCCAACCCAGGTTATGAGTTTGTAGAATGGGGAACTTCTGCAGATGCAACTACCTCCGGAATTACTGCCAACCCATACCAGACCACTATATCAAACTCTGCACACGGCACAACTGCAACAAAAACACTTTATGCCATATTCCGTCCGGTGTTTAAGTTTTCTGTGGCTGCAGAGAAAATCTACGACTATGGTACGGTAAGCGCAACTGTTACCGACAAGATATTGGGCGAACCCACTGCCACCTCATTGTCAACAAATGCCACTTTCACAGCCAGTCCAAAGACAGGAGCAACCTTCGAGGGATGGTACAGCGACAGAGAGCATACTCAATTAGTATCTAAAGACGCTACTTACGCCCCAACCATCACAAACAATACTGTAGGTTCCACCAAGAATCTGACGCTCTATGCATGGTTCAAGTGCAATCAGGCCCTCAGTTGGAAGAATGATATTCAAGATTTTAACCTGATTCAGGGAACAACGGTTGACTGTTCTGCCAAGTCAGACAAAGGGCTTACTGTAAGATACGAGAGCAGTAACCCCGATGTAGCCAGTGTGGATGAGAACGGTATCGTCACGGGTAAAGCGCCATCCAACAACCAAGTTACAATTACTGCATATCATGAAGGCAATGACGAATACAATGCTGCACAAATCTTGACACGTTCCTTCTATGTGCTACAGAAATTGCAACCCGTATTCGAGGTATCTGGTTTTACTGGCAACGCACCTACATTGAAGGTGGGCGAGACAGCAACCATTACGCTGTCCAATGTTGATGGCGACTTCACCTTCTCCTCTTCCGATAATACCGTAGTCAGCATTACCCGAAACGGTGATGTGCTGACACTTACCGCCTTGAAAACAGGTGTCGCCAAAGTGATATTGTCCCAACCTGGAAATAATACGCACAATGCCTCAAGTGCCGAGTATAATATTACAGTGGAACGTCATCAGGGCGGTCTTATTGTTGCTTTGCCCGAAACGATGAAGGTGGGAGATACAGTGAAGGATTTCTGGAATACAAGCAACAATGAAGTTCCTGTTGCTGTAGAAAGCAGCAACCCGAATGTTTTGTCCTACGCCGATGGCACGCTCTCTGCTGTAGGCGAGGGAACTGCCGTAATAACCGTGTCACAGGCGGAAACCAACAAGTGGGCTGGTGAAAGCCGCCAACAAACCATAACCGTAAGCAAGGTGGCCAATACCCTTGGCATTAGTCTTGCATCGCTGGAAACAAAGGTGGGAAGCGGTATTGCTGTTTCTTTATTAAATCAGAACAACACCGAGACACCGGTAATTGCAACTATTACCGAGCAAGTGCTGTTGTCTGAAGTTAATGACGGTACCGATGTTATTTCATATGCCGATGGCATTATTACCGCAAAGAATGCTGGTACAGCAAAGATAACATTCTCCCAAAGCGCTTCTGCCAAATACACGGCATTTACCAGTTCCACCTATGAGATTACGGTAACGAAGAACCCCAATCCCATTACCGTTTCTCTAAACGGTGGCAATGCCTTGAGCATAAATCTGAAATACGGGGCAACGGCTTCGCTGGCATACAGTTCTGCCAATACCGACACACAATGTCAGGTATCTCGTACATCTGGCAGCTATACAACTCTCTCTGGCAACACCATTACAGCAGGCAACGCGTCTGGTACTGACATATACGAGGTTAAACAACCTGAAACCCATAAATACGAGGAAGGTTATGCCATGTTCTCGATAAGGGTAAACAATACCAACGAGGAAGTAGGATATGTGCTGTATGATGAGACTGTGTATTCACGAGATGTAGGAGGTGTCATACATACTTATGAATTGTCTGGTCCCGGTGAAATCCTATACTATTCTGCCGATAGAGTACCAGGTGCAATTTATTATCACCTCTATGCAGAGTATTCAATAGATGGTTCTTCTTGGCATGTAGCGCATGACAATACCAGTATTGGTACAAGCTACAAAGACTTTTCTTGTGCTATTCCTGAGACAGCGCGTTATGTTCAATTCCGTAATCATGATGGAGGAACGCTCAATAAACACATTAAGAACGTTAAGGTTCCACGCAAGACCTATGTCCGTGCGTCTGCCGACAAGACAGATTTAGGTACAGTCTTTACCGGTAGCACAGCGCAGGCTACTTTTACAGTGGACTATAGCACGACCAACGGTGGCAATATCCACGTGAACAGCAACAATCCCAATTTCGTAGTCAGTTCGCAAGAACTGGCAGTTGATGCACACAGCAACGGGACAAAGACTTTCATCGTAACCTATACCCCCAATCCTGCTCAATTGGGCGAAGAGTCTGCACTCATCACCGTTTCCGACCTCTTCTATACACAGGAAATTACGCTTAAGGCTGTTGCTGCTAAACAGGATAATACACTGAATGTAGTGGGAGAGCAGAACCTAAAGGTTGGTGATGTCGTAGACAATGTATATTCTGGCAAGAACAGCGATGCAGAGTTGACTGTATCTATCTCCAGCGAGGGTGTCGTCAACTTTGATGCCACTTCCAACCGCCTCACCGCTATAGGCGAGGGTAATGCCGTTGTTACCCTATTCCAGAATGCCAACGACAGATTCCATGGCATTACCAAAACCATCAGTGTGAACGTAAGCAAGCATGCCAATACCCTTGCCATGGCCATTGATCAAAACAATCTCAAGGTTGGCGAAAGCACTTCTGTCAACTTTACTGGCAAGAACAGCGATGGAGCCATTACAGCATCATACTCTGTGGACGGCATCGTGGAATTCATGAACGGAGAGATTGTGGCATTGAAGGCTGGAAGCACACGCATTACGCTTACCCAGGCTGCAACCGTGTCTCATACTTCCGTGTCACAGAGTTTCGATATTACTGTAACCAAGCACGACCAGACAATTCTGTGGGACAAAGAACTTTCGGGCAGTGACCTTGAACTGAATATAGGGCAAACATTGGAGACCAACACTGCAACGGCAAGCAGCGGACTCTCAGTCACCTACTCTTCCAGCAATCCTGCCGCACTCAGCGTTGATCCCGCTACGGGCGAACTGACCGCTATCTCCAGTGGTGTCAATATTATTATTACCGCCACACAGGCTGGCAATGACATGTACAACGAGGCCTCCATTACTCGCAGCTTTACTGTCATCAGCAAGATGGAAGCTACGGTGATAACTTCATTGTCTTCATCCGATACCAACGAGCTGAGAATAGGTGGTGGAAGTGTTACTATCGGCTGTATCACCCCCATTACTATGGACAACTTTACCATAACTGGAGAAGATGGCATCGTTGCTACAACGTTTGAGAACAATACTCTCACCATAACCCCAATGAAGATTGGCGAGGTGACCATAACATTGACTAAGGCTGAAGACGACAGCTATTACGCAATAAACAAGACATATCATATACAGGTGCTCGGAGCCAGTGCTCTTCTTACACCAGATGAGTCGCCCGTTCTTGAATATAACGAATATGCTGAGATTACACTCAAACGTAGCTTTGCTGAAGGCCACAGCACATTGGCCTTGCCTTTTGACACTTATATCAGCCATCTCTCCAATCACCCCGATGCCTATGCTGCCCAGTTGTCATTGGTGACTTATAATAAGGCAGATGGTTACACGCTGTACTTCCAGAAGGTGGCAGACGACCTGATGCTGGCAAACCAGCCTTATGTCGTATATCTGCCCGAAACTATCAGCAATCCGAAATGGACCGATATCACAGTGGAGCGCCCCGAAGCCGGCAGCGTCAGCTCTGCCAGCATGCAGGGATGGTCCATGCATGCCAATTACACGCCCAATTTCCCCATGGAAGGCAAATACGGCTTGGCAGGCGGACTGTTCCGCAAGGGTACAGAAGGTTCGTACCTCAATGCCTATACCGCATATTTCGTGCCTCCTGTGGCCACAGAGGCCCGCATCCGTATGGCCATGCTGAAGGATGATGGCAGTGCCACCTATATCGACAGCATAGAACCCGGCCAAACATCCTCCGATGAATGCGAGATTTTCGGGCTCGATGGCATCAGACTGGGTAGCATGAAGCAGGGAGTGAACATAGTACGCATGAAGGATGGTTCTGTCCGCAAGGTAATGAAACGATGAAAAAGCCGATATACCATATTATATTCCAGTTGCTTGCAGTCTTGCTGCTCACAACGTCCTGCTTGGGAGGCATAGAAAATGCTCCTCAGGGATGGTTGCAGGTTGGCAGGCCGTCCACCGACCTCACTACTGCCAGCCGTGCCACTGACACCGAGGAAATAGACTACCGCATCAGCATCCTCCGTGGCAACGACATTGTTATGTACCCCACGCGCTACTCCTCTTTTTCCGGACGTATCCCACTGTCGGCTTCCACTTCCTACACACTGCTTGCCGAGAGCTGTTCCGAATCGGAAGCTGAAAAGCGTCCCACCTCATACGGCCAGCCTCGCTATGCTGGTTCCGAGCCCTTCGTCATTGTTGCCAACGAAAGCACCTCTGTCACCGTAAACTGTTCCATGGCCAATGCTGCTTTCTGTATCAGGAAGGACGAGTCTTTCTACTATACCCAGTTCACGGTATCGGCAACGGTGAATGGTCGCACTCTTTATTTTACCGACGAGGACAGGATGGGATATTTCAATGTCGGTGAAGATGGCACTGCTACTCTCCATTACGAGGTAGAGGCCATTGATGCCTCAGGACTCATCGGCCGCGGTTCTGGCACTCTGCAGCTGAAGAAACGCAATCTCTCCAAGCTATGGCTCAAGGCCACACCCCAGGGTGGTGTGGACGTGTCCATAAAGTATGACGACACATTCACACCCGTTGTCACCAATATCGAGATTACAGAATAAGGGCATCTTGCCCATTTCATACATTGCATCCGATAAACCACACAAGGCTGCTGCGGTTTATCGGATGCTTCGTTTTCATTCTCCTCACACGATTTCTGTATGATTTCTGGAATAACGTTTGGTATCTTCGGAAATTGTATTACCTTTGCACTGCTTTTCTGGCCTCGGACCCCGTAAAAACTTGGGGGCTGTCTTGTGTCGGCAAAGCCACAAACATATAAAAGAAGAAAAAAGAAAAGGAATTTGCAGCAAGACATGAAGCAGAAGTTGATTTTCTTTCTGTACCTTACAGTACTCATACTGCCCAATCTTATCCTTTGCGTCACGGAGACCATGCCCCTCGTGGGCAAGATGGCCCTTGTGCTGTTGCCGCTGGGCTTGTACTGGACAGTGCTACCTATGTTCTTCCGCCTGTCCCGAACCTTCTGGTGGATGTTCCCCATCCTGTTCCTCGGAGCCTTCAACATCGTGCTGAGCTATCTGTTCGGCAAGGGAGTCATTGCCGTGGACATGTGGCTGAACCTCACCACCAGCAGTCCGGCCGAGATGGGAGAGATGCTTTCGCAGATATACCCTGCTGTGGTGGCTGTGGTGGTGATATACCTCCCCACCCTTGCCTATGCGGCCTACGATGTGTACAAAAAGACCGTCATCCCCGTCAGGTTCATCAAGCACCAGATGTGTGCCGGCCTGTCCATACTTCTGCTCTCCCTGCCCATCACCTATATGGCAGCCCGCGGTGGCAAATGGACGGTACTGGACGACCTGTTCCCCGTAAACGTGTGCTACAACCTATATCTTGCCATCGAGCGCCAGTCCATCAGCGAGGAATACCTGGAACGTAGCAACGACTTTGTCTTCAATGCCGTTCACACCGATACGGACTCCATACCCAAGGTGGTAATGCTGGTCATCGGCGAGACAAGCCGTGCCGCCAACTGGCAACTGAACGGATACCAGCGCGAGACTACACCCTTGCTTATGCAGACACCCAATCTTGCCGTCTTCACCGACTGCATGTCGCAGAGCAACACCACACACAAGAGCATTCCCATACTGCTCTCTCCTGCCACAGCCGACGACTACAGTGTGCTATACCACTCCAAAGGCCTGCTGGCAGCCTTCAACGAGGCTGGCTTTCATACCGCTTTCATCAGCAACGAGCCACGCAACAAGTCCTTCAACGACCATCTTGGCGAACAGGCCCAGGATGTGCTCTTCCTGCGCGACACGATAGAGGGAACACCTATGGACTCACTGCTTCTGCCGGAAATACAGAAGACTCTGGACCGCAACAAGGGCAACCTGCTCATCGTGGTGCACACCTATGGCAGCCACAGCACATACTCCGACCGCTACGAACGTTATCAGGCCCACTTCACACCCGATGTGGCTCTGAAGGCCACCAGGGACAACCGCGACATACTGATGAATGCCTACGACAACACTATCCGCTATACGGACCGCATGCTGCACAGCATCATCTCCATGTTGCAGGCACAGGGACGGTCTGCTGCCATGCTCTATGCCAGCGACCACGGCGAGGACATCTACGACGACAGGCGCAACCTCTATCTTCATGCCTCGCCCTGGCCCAGCTACTATCAGTTGCACGTGCCCTTCCTTGTATGGTCCAACGACCTCTACCGCCAGCACCACCCCGAGCGCATGGCACTGGTGGAATCCCGCACAGCCGAACCCATCCAGACGGACTGCATCTTCCCCACCATCCTCGGATTGGGTGGCGTCAGCACTCCTTACGGACAGGATTCCCTGGCACTTACATCCACCAAGTACATTACAAAGGAAAAGCGCACATACCTCAGCGACCACAACGTTCCCCTTCCCTTCGACCGCTGTATGGAGAAAGAGGACTTCAAAGCCATGGAGGAACGAGGATTGCGCACCTACTAAGAAAGAAATCAAGCACCAAACATGAACATACAGGACAAAATAGCCAAAACCATCACCATTATTCAGGAAGCCGGTCAGGGACTGACACGCGAGCAGCTTCAGGCCATTCTCCTGGGCAACAGCACAGAGCAGATCCATGCCCAGGAACTGGATCAGCTGGAATCCTTCGGCATTGCCGAGGGTGCAGATGAAGTGGACTGGAACTCCATCTTCGACCGTGCTATAGAGGAAGGACTGCTGAAGGTCAAGAACCAGAAACAGAATACCCTCACCTATACCCCGGAAGGAAAGAAGTTCCACAAGAAGCCATATCCCGTACAGATGAGTGAGGATGCCTCCGAGGAAAACTATGCCGGTGTGCCCGACATGGATATGGACGACGTCATGTTTGGTGCCATAGAGAGCAAGAACGACAGTGCACTGAGTCATGTCACCGAACGTAGCAAACGACAGATAAAGCTTATCCATGCCATAGACCGCAAGATTGCCCTGGACGATTTTGCCGAAAGCGAGAACATAGACCTGGACGATGTCCTGGACGACCTGGAGGCTCTTCTGCACCATGGCAAACGCATGGACATAACATACTTCACCAACGAAGTCATTGGTAAGGACGACATCGAGGAAGTACGCGAGAGCATGGATGGAACATACGACATCGACAGCCTGCGACAGGAGTGGGGCGATGTCTACAACGAGGAGGAACTGCGCCTGCTTCGATATATCCTGTCCTAATCCCTGCAACAAACATATTCACCACACATACAATCATTATATCCTTGCATCACATAGGGGAGGCTTTTTGCCTCTCCTATATTTTTGTATCAATTCTAATGTCTGTACTGCTTCACGCCTCCGGCCTCTCCGTCCGGACATCAGTGACGGTAAAATTTATCATCAGTAATGGTAAACTTTATCATCAGTGGCGGTGAAGTTTATCATCAGTAATGGTTAGGCTTATCATCAGTAGTGTTTCACCGTCATTCTAGTTACGCTGCGCATCAGCTGCCATTATTGCACACGACATTCCCCACTTCCACCCGCGTTTTTGTACGAAACTGGCTCTATACCAATCTTTTTTTGTTAAAAACTTTTGCCTTATGTAAAAAAAAGCTAACTTTGCCACGTGCACCAGTTACATTGATAGCTTGCATAAGATTAAATCAACAAACAAATACTATATGAAACAAAAACTTATCATTGCCCTATTGGGCATGCTTCCTTGCATCGGAATGCACGCCCAGGCTGCAGAGGAGTCTGTCCGTTACATCACACTGACAGACAATCAGGTTTATGCCATTCCAGAGAAGCACATTCTCGGTGAGGAACAGTCCGACGACGTAGTGACACTGAACCTCACTGGTGGAGAGGAATGGTCGTATAATATCTCAGACCTTGTTTCTGTTGGAACACAATATGAGGGCACAACGGCAAAACTGACATCTTTCAAATTCACCCACGAGGACAACGACCAGGTATATGCCGACGTTGAGGCCAGCATAACGGAGGAGGACGGAAGCATCGTGGTTAAGGCAGATGTGCCCGTCATTGGCAAGCGCCTGCGTCCAAGCTTCGAGACAAGCGAGGCATCTGGCCTCTATCTCGACGGCAAGCGTATTGTCAGCGGCAAGGACCATTTCCGCTTCACATCTCCCATTGTTTTCACCCTTGCACAGGACAATCATTTCATCTATGAGGTGGACGATGAAGCTCAGACGGGAGAGTTCGTACCCTTCGGACAGCCCTGCAAGGTGGATGTAACCTATCTCACCGACCATGCTACAGGCACCTATAAGATTCCTACCGTCTACATCACCATAGGTAGCGACACTACAAGATGGGATGAGAGCAATTGGATTGGAATGACATTGCCCGATGGCACTAACACCAAAGAGGAATGGATTGAAGGTTGCACATTCCAGCTGTTTGGCGCTGGCGTATGGCCCGATATTGCCAAAGTGGAGGATTGCGAAGTGCGCGGTCGTGGCAACACCAGCTGGTCATGGTCACCCAATAGCAAGAACCCCTTCCGCATCAAGTTCCCCAAGAAGAAAAAGCAATCTCCCTTCAATCTGACGGAAGACCGCCAGTGGGTATTCATCGCCAACAAGCAGAACGGCTCCATGACCTCCAACTCCATTGCCCAGAAGGTGGCTGCAATGGTAGATGGCGAGGCTCTGTGCCACATGATTCCTGTAGACGTATACATCAACGGACACTATCGTGGTTCTTACTGCTTCACAGAGAAGATTGGCATTGCCGACAACAGCGTGGCGATAGACGAGACAACGGGTTGCCTGCTGGAGCTGGACGATTACTATGACGAAACTTTCCGTTTCAGAGACGACAGCTACAACCTGCCTGTCAATGTCAAGGACCCGGACTTCTCCGAGGAGGATGATGAACGCATTGTTACATACGAGGCAATACAGGAATCCTTCAACAGCCTCACCGCCACCCTGAAGGCAGGGGGCGACATCACCAGCAAGATAGACATGGAGTCTTGGGCAAAGTTCTGGCTTGTGAACGACCTCGTACGCAATGTGGAGACGCACCACCCCAAGAGCTGCTACATCTTCAACGAAAACCCTGCCGAGGGCGAGAAGTGGAAGTTCGGTCCTGCATGGGACTTCGACTGGGCGTTCGGTTATGAGGACTCGTATACATATTTTATAGAAGGTGCCGATGAGGACCTCTTTAGCAGAGCGGCTTCAAACAACAAGGCAGGTTTCCGCTTCTACAATGCCCTGCGCAGAACAGAGGCCGGCCGCAAGGCATATATGGATGAATGGAACAAGTTCATGAAGGAAGACCGCTTGGGAGAACTGATGGAGTATATAGACGACTACACCGAGTTTGCCCAGTATAGCATCCAGCACAACAATGATGCTGATATTTCGGAAAAGAACGGTACTGATTATATCAGTTTGGCTGCGCAGAGCAAGGATTGGCTTACAAGACGTGCAAATTACATCTACAATAATTTACAAAATTCCAATACACCGGATACACCGGATACACCGGACACACCGGAACACTATTCTCCCCTTATTACAGATGCCAGCCAGCTGAGCAGTCCGTTCACAGAACCTAGCGAGGGTGCCTTGGAATTTTTGATTGACGGAGATGAATATTCTCACTGGCATTCAAGATGGTCTGGTGGTCCTGTAGAGGGCACCCACTATCTGCAGATAGAGCTGGCAGAGCCTGTGTCAGGTACCTTCTCTCTGTACATGATGCGCCGTATGACACCTAATGACCATCCTTCGGCTGTAAGGATTACCGGCAGCAATACCGCAGACTTCTCTTCAGAAACACTGAACATACTGGTGGAAATGCCTAATGCAGTATCTGGTGCTGAAGCATATTCCGAGGAATGGACAATAGATACCCCCACGCAGTATCTGCGTATCGAGGCTGTTGATTGTGATGGTGCTAACGGTTACGGCTTCCGTAGTTACTGGCACGCTGCCGAGCTTCAGGTATACCAGACTGGCGAAGGCAGGGATTGGGCAGAGACTATGGCAGACAGACTAGCCAAGCTTGCCGCCTACCCCGCAATGCAGAGTGAGCTGCAGACAGCTTTCGATGCCTACCTGTCATTGCCCGAGGATGATGAAAACAGAGTGGCAGTGAAGGCAGAGGTGAACAACGTGTATTCAATAATCCAGTCTGCCGTCAAGGCCTATGAACAGTTGCCCGCTCTTATAGCCCAGGCCGATTCTGTACTGGAAAGCAATACCGATGCTGAACTGGAGTCAGCATGTAAGGCAGCAAGGGCAATCAATGCCGAGACAAGCGTCAGCGTGGAAATCCTGTCTGCCTATGATGCTCTGAAGATGGCGGTTGCACCTTACCTGAAGCTTTCTCTTCCCATGGACCAGTGGAACTTCACCATGTGGACCTATATAATGGACGGTGTACAATATCATCTGGACACTGAGAATGGTCTGGCTCGTGTACGCATGACTCTTCAGGGAGACTTCCGTACAGTGACAAGTATTGATGTTCCCGAGACCATTACATATAATGGCCAGAAATATTATGTAGTAGCTATGGGTTACTCAGAAAATGAATATGACAACCAGTTGAAGTCTATCAGCCTTCCTTCTACCCTGAAAGCTATTGAGGGCGGTGCGTTTAGTAATACACCAATGCTCAAGGACATCATTGTCCGTGCCGCTACGGTTCCTGTGATTACAGATGGATGGACTGGTGCAGAAAAGGACAGGGTGAAGGTGACAGTACCCAATGGTTCAATCAACTCATACCGTCTGGCCAATGTATGGTCAGAGTTCCTGCTGGTTCAGCAGACTCCTGTAGAAATAAACATTGCCAATGCCGAGACCGGTGAGCTGGAACATCTGATACTGGAGCATGTGGACTATCTCCGGGAGGTGAACAAGCTGACCATCGCATCCGGAACATTGAACAGTACAGACTGGAATGTACTGAAATCCATGACCAACATGATAGAGTTGGATATTGAGGGTATTAGCAATGACTACATCGCAGAAAACCAGTTCAGTTACTCAAAATTGGAGGCTATCAGATTGCCTAAGAACCTCCGAGAGATATCATACTGGTCATTTAATAATTCCCACAGATTGTCTTCTATAGTTCTTCCTGATAGCGTGAAGACTATACACAGTTACGCATTTGAAGGTTGCGACAATCTGCAGGAAGTTGTTCTTAACGAAGGATTGGAATATTTAGAGAACTGTGCTTTCTTCAGTTGTGATATAAGGAGCATAACCATTCCCTCTACAGTAAAGAGAATAGACAATGATGCCTTTGCATACAACCGCAATATGACTGAATTGAACTTCATGGAAGGTGTGGAGGAGATTCATTACAATGTCTTCAACGATTGTGATGCCCTGACAGAGGTAACACTTCCCAGCACATTGCTGAGATGTGTACATTCGTTCAATTCCTGTGACAACCTGACAACAATTACCAGCAATGCAATAGTTCCTGCCTACACGGAGAATTATTGTCCTGTAACCGGTTCAGACCTGTCTAAGGTGGTGCTGAAGGTTCCCGTATGGAGCATCGACGAATATAAGTTCGCTCCCGGATGGTCACAGATTCCTGTGATTGAGGCTAGCGAATACCAGCCCGAGACCATTATTATCCGCAAGGACTACACCTTCCGCCTGAAGGAGACTGATGTGGACTCTACATACCGTCCCAACATCGTTCTGAAGTGGTCTGATGTGTGGTCTAATGACGGTCATGGCCATAATCGTCACGAAAGCGGTAACCTTACCGTCTATCCCGGCAGAAAGCTGAATGCCAAGTCATTCTCAATGTACTACTCTCCCTATGCAAAGTATTGTGATGACGAATACCGCATGTATGGCTGGTATGACAACACCAAGTACAATACCAACTCGCTGCTGGTGAAGGGCGACATGAGTGCCGATGATGTTACCATCACCCTGATGAACAGAAACGACCGCTGGCAGTTTGTCAGCTTCCCCTTCGAGGTTCGCATGAGCGATATCGTTCCCGTGGAAGCCAATACAAAGTGGGTTGTACGCAAGTATTCTGGCCTCGAGCGTGCCAACGGCAATATGGATGCAACATGGGTTAATCTCACTGCCAACGACGTACTGGAGGCTGGCAAGGGCTACATCATGCATTGCCACAATGACAACGGTGATCCTGTAATGTTCCAGGTTAAGCCCAACACTGCGTCTGTAACACGCCAGAACATCTTCAAGTCTGCAGACATGGAGGTAGCTCTTGAGGAGCATGTGGCAGAGCTTGAGCACAACAGCTCATGGAACCTCGTAGGCAACCCCTATCCCAGCTACTTCGATTCCCGCTTCATGGACTTCAGCGCTCCCATCACTGTATGGAACACTTACGAAAACAACTACATGGCCTACAGTCCTGTGGATGACGACTACGTGCTGTATCCCGGTGAGGCATTCTTCGTACAGCGTCCTG
>JAZRIA010000217.1:0-7899 GCA_045645045.1 Bacteroidaceae bacterium
ATTGCCTCGCGGCAGAGGCTTGTCAGCACCAGTTCGCCCACCTCTCCGTCGGGCACGGGCTCCAGGGTCTCGGGATCGATAATCTCCACTATGTAGTAGTCCTCCCAGAAGTGCAGGCCATTCTGTTCCTGACACTCGAAACCCACACCTGGACCGCACATCTCCGACATGCCGAAGGAGTTGTAGGCCTTCACGCCCATCATCTCCTCTATGCGTCGGCGCTGCTCCTCGGAATGAGGCTCGGCACCAATGGCCAGTACCTTCAGCCTGGTATCGCGGCGAGGGTCAACACCCATGCTCTGCATCACTTCGTACAGACGTGTGACGTATGACGGCACGGCATGCAGGGCGGTGGTGCCAAAGTCGGTAATGAACTTTATCTGGCGTATGGAATTGCCTGCGGCGGCAGGTATGGTGAGCATGCCAAGGCGCTCGGCACCATACTGGAAGCCAAGACCGCCGGTGAACATGCCATATCCGCTGGAGTTCTGAAACACGTCATCGGGACGCAGACCCACCATCCACAGGTTGCGTGCCACCTGTGCCGCCCACTCCTCCAGGTCCTTCTGTGTATGCAGGATAACGGTGGGCGTACCTGTGGTGCCGCTCGATGAATGGAGTCGTGTGCACTCGCGCAAGGGCACACTTGCCATGCCAAAGGGATATGTGTCGCGCAAGTCCTGCTTCGTGGTAAAGGGAATGCGTCTTATGTCATCCAGTGTCTTTATGTCCTCGGGCTTGAGGCCAGCCTCCTCGAAACGCTTCTTGTAGAAGGGCGAGTTCATGCAATGCTGCACGGTGGCCTGAAGGCGTTCCAGTTGCAATGCCTCTATCTGGGCACGCGTCATGGTCTCCATCTTCTCGTCGAAGAAGGGACTATTGTCGTTGGGAAGAATATTCTTCATCACTTTTGCTTTTCTTCTTGAATCTATGGTTACTCGCCCAATCCTGCCTCGAAGGCCTTCAGGTTGGCCTCCACCACCGCCTCACCCTTGCGGGCAAATATGGTGCGTATAGCATCCCTGAGAGCCTGTGCGTCCACTATCTGCAGGTGTCGTGCCGCCATGCCCAGCAGCACCATGTTGGCACCACGCGCATTGCCGGCATCCTTGGCCACGGCATCTATGTCCATCATTGCCAGGGAGGGCAATTCCGCGAGAGCACCCTGCAGGACTTCCTCCTCAGGATAGTTGGGTATATTCACAAAGGGTTTGCTGCCCGTCACCACCTTGCCGTCCTTTGCCAGATATGGCAGGTAGCGGAGGCTCTCCATGGGTTCCATGCTTATGATCAGGTCGGCACATCCCTGTGCTATCAGGTCGCTGTATATCGTGTCGGTGGAAAGGCGCAGATGGCTCTGCACATCGCCTCCGCGCTGGCTCATGCCGTGCACCTCGGCCTGCTTCAGGTTCAGTCCTGCCTTTGTGGCTGCTTCGCCTATGACGGTGGCGATGGAGAGGATACCCTGACCTCCCACACCGCAAAGTATAATGTCTTTCTTCATAATGTGTGTCGGTTGCGTGTTGATTGTTTGTGGTTAGGTGTATCTCTTATGCATTCTCCTTTGCCTTGCGTGCCTCACGGGCCTTGCGTGCAGCCGTCTGTATGCACTCTCTTCGCGGTATGATAACGGATACACCCTGGTAGTCAATCTCCTCCTTCAGTATGCGTGTAATCTCCTCCATGTTCTTGGGCAGGGGCACTACCACTCGCACATGCTCGGGCTCTACGCCGAGGGCGGTGCAGATGGCCTCGTACTTGCTGGTGCCGGCCGAGTCCTGACCACCGGTCATGCCTGTGGTGAGGTTGTCGGATATCACCACGGTGATGTTGCTCTTGTCGTTCACGGCATCCAGCAGGCCTGTCATGCCGCTATGCGTGAAGGTAGAGTCGCCAATGATTGCCACAGAGGGATGGAAGCCTGCATCGGCGGCACCCTTGGCCATGGTGATAGAGGCTCCCATGTCCACACAACTGGCCAGTGCTTTGAATGGGGGCAGCGCTCCCAGGGTGTAGCATCCTATGTCGCCAAAGACACGGTAGTCGGCGTATGTTGCCAATACCTGGTTAAGTGCCGTATATACATCGCGGTGTCCGCATCCCTGGCACAACTGCGGGGGACGTGGCGCCACCACCTCGGAGGGAGCCATTATCTCCTTCTCCCCTGCCCCAAGTGCCTTTGCCACATTGTCGGGGGTAAGTTCGCCGGTGCGGGGCAGGTCGCCTGTCAGTCGACCCTTCACATCGTAATCGACACCGAGCAAGGCCTTCACCTGCTGCTCCACAACTGGCTGACCGTCCTCCATCACGATGATGGACGAGTTCTCCTTGGCCAGCTGGCGTATTGCATTTTCGGGCAAGGGGTATTGGCTCACCTTGAGCACGTTTGCCTCGTTGCCAAGCGTTTCCTTCACATAGTTGTAGCCAATGCCGCATGCTATGATGCCCAGCGAACCCTGGCCCTTCTCTACCTTATTATATATGGATGCCTCGGCGGCGGCAAGCATGTCGGCCTGCTTCTCCACCAGGGCGGCATAGCGTGCACGTGCAATGCCGGGCAAAAGTACCCAGCGCTCCTGGCATATTCCCAGGTTCTGCATCTCGGCAGGTTCGCGCACCTCCACGGCGGCACGGCTATGTGCCAAGCGTGTTACTATGCGCAGCACTACGGGTTCGTGCAATGCCTCGGAGAGTTCAAAGGCACTCTGCATCATGTCGTATGCCTCCTGCTGGTTGCTGGGCTCCAGGGTGGGAACCATGGCAAAACTGGCATAGAAACGGCTGTCCTGCTCGTTCTGGCTGGAGTGCATAGAGGGGTCGTCGGCGGCTACCACCACCAAGCCTCCGTGCACACCTGTGATGGCGGAGTTTACAAAGGCATCGGCGGCCACGTTCATACCCACGTGCTTCATGCACACAAGGGCACGGCGGCCGGCATAGGACATGCCCAGGGCAGCCTCCATAGCGGTCTTTTCGTTTGTACACCAACGGCTATGCACACCGCGTTCACGTGCAAGGGCATCGCCCTGAATGAATTCAGTTATCTCGGTAGAGGGAGTGCCGGGGTAGGCATACACGCCACCCAAACCGGCATGTATTGCACCCAGTGCTATGGCTTCGTCTCCAAGCAGTAGTTTCTTCATAGTTGATTGTCTATTTTGTCTGCCCTCTTCTCCTTGCAGAGGGGGTTGTTATTAGTTATCGGAGTTGTCGGAGTATTCGGAGTTTTCCGTTGTTTGTCTGGTGAGTCGCAGTTGTGCCTACTCCCTCCCATACAGGGGAGGGCTGGGGAGGGGTCCATTACTCCCCGCCATATAGGGAGGGGTTGGGGGCGGGCCCTTCCATTGCTTCACACGTCTGCGTCCTCCAGCACGGGGAATTTCTCGCGGAAGGCGGCAAGAGCCTCCATGTCCATTTCCACCGAAACGGCACTCTCCTCGCCCATGGGGCATTGCGCCACCACCTTGCCGTAGGGGTCGGTCATCAGCGTGCCACCCGAATACTGGCACGAGGGATCGGTGCCCACACGGTTCACGGCACATACGTAGCACTGGTTCTCAATGGCTCTGGCCTTCTGCAGGGCAAGCCATGCCTCCACACGAGGAGTGGGCCAACTTGCCACGTAAATGATGGCATCGTAAGGTTCGGCTGCCCTGTTTCGTGCAAAGACGGGGAAGCGCAGGTCGTAGCATATCTGCAACAGGAAGCGCACTCCACGGAACTCTGCCACCACACGTTCATGTCCAGCCGTGTAGCGATGGTGCTCTCCGCCATAGGTGAAGAGGTGGTGCTTGTCGTAGAAGGTGCACTCTCCACTGGGGCGCACGAAGCAGAAGCGGTTGTAATACCGTCCGTCCTCCTGCCTGATGGCTATGCTTCCCGCCACGGCGGCATCCATTTCCACGGCCATGCCCTTCATCCATTCCAGCGAGGGGCAGGTACCCTGCTTCCACTCCTCGGCAATGCCCTCCGGCTGGGTGGCAAACCCGGTGGAGAACATCTCGGGCAGGATGTAGAGGTCGGCCCTTTCCAACGAGCGCATGATACTCTCTGCATGCTGGCGGTTAGCCATGGCATCGGCCCATTGGATGTCCGTTTGTATAAGGTTGATTTTCATACCCAAGTTCTTGCTTTTTGATACGTTTATCTATGCATTTATGTGCAAAACGTCATAATTAGGTCTCAAAGTTATATAAAAATATTGGTTTAGTCGCCATTTTGATAGAAAAAATGTCTATAAATAGCCATTGTGGCAAGAAATAGACAAATAGACAGGAGAATATCTTGCCATTTGAACTATGTTTGATTTAGCATAAACCAATAAGCGAGATGTAATGTAACCCCCGAGCACATCACCCGCCTGGCTGGCAACGAGATATTCGTGTTCGGTTCCAATGCCCGCGGCCTTCACCATGGCGGTGCCGCCAGGGCTGCCCTGAACCACTTTGGCGCCATCCTGGGGCAGGGGCATGGCTTGCAGGGCAATAGCTATGCCATTGACTCCATGAGCGGCATGCCTGCCATGGAAAAGGATGTCAGGGACTTTCATGACTTTGCCCAGCAGAAGGGATTGGGGCACAGCTACAACTCCGAGTTCTACGGTTTGGACGGCATCGACGAGGCGCGTGCCTATTGGGAGCATCCCTTGCTGGGTGCACGCTTGCGCGAGATGTGCCAGGCTCTGCTCACTCACAAGGACAGACGCGACAGAGACTCCATCATGGGCAGCCACATAGATGTGCTGAAACTGCAAACCTGCATGAACCTCTTCAACAAGGTTGCCCCGGGCAACATCTTCCAGCAGGTTCTGGATGCCTTCTTTTAGGGCAATAGGCATATTTGCCTTGTTTCAACAACTGAAACTGAGCTAACCGAGCTTTAACTGGTTATTGCGTGCAAAAAAATGGGGCAATGCCGTAATGTGACATTGCCCCATATGTGATGTTATCGTAAGAGAAGGGTTACTTGCGGATAACCTTCTTCTTGCCATCCACTATCACCACGCCTTCCTTGGGCAGGGCATTGAGTTTCTGGCCGTGGAGATTGAAGATACCCTTGGAGGAAACCTTCTCGGATGGAATAACCTCCTTGATGGAAGTAACGAGATCGTCAACCTCGATGTTGGGGTTCTCGATGATGTAGAGCACGGAACCATGGTCGCTCCATGTCCAGTTGCGCACAGCGTATGTAGCCTCGTTGGTAACGATACAGGCGAAATTAGTTGAACTCTCAGAATAACCGCCACCTGCATGTATGCCGAAGGTACCGTCGCCATTGTCGCGGATTGCATCTATGGAAGTCATCTCCTCGGTAAACACATAGTCGCGACCAGAACGGGTAACATACTTCTTAAGGGCAGGCTGATATATGTAGTATGCCTCGTCAGCCTTCAGGATCTGCCAGATGACGGTAGAATCAAAAGGGGTTACTTCCTGGGTGTAGATAGTCTGTACGGCCTCGTTGCCGGGCAGGTTGTTGTATGAGGAATTGGTAACGCCACGAAGGCTTACATACTGGTCGGTGATGGTGCTGTTCCATGCCCAGTATCCCTCGCCGCTCTTTGCGGTGATGAAGTAAGCCATGTCGTTGCGCAATTCGCTCAGCGATGTTACATTGCGGTATTCCTGGAAGGCCTGGTATGTAATGGTAACAACTGTACCGTCGAAAGTAATGCCAGATACAATGTAACCATCTACGGCAATTCCCTCTACGTCATCTACATTGAAGAACTGAGATGCATCGATGCCGTCGCCGTTGCCATACTCTACACCGGCATATGTCACGCCACCCTTGCCCTCGGGAGCGCCAACAACCTTTACAGTGTACTGGCGAACCTGCTGCATGTCGCCAACGATGCTTACCTGACCGCCACGCATATATGCGGCAGGGATGTTGTAGGTGCTGTCTGCGGCGATAGACTTGGCAGGAATCTCCACCATGATCCAGTTGGGGTTGCCGTTCTCGTCGAGCTGGTCGGCAGCGTTAACATTGTAGCCATACTTCAGACGGAAGCCGTTCTGCACGAAGCCCTTCTCGGGGATGATCTTCACCTTCAGAGCCTTGCCGTAGGGAGCCTGGTAGTTCTGCAATGCAGAGCCGTCAGACGCCAGGACGATATCGCCGTTCAACTGTGATGCGCTTACGCTTACTGTTTCACCATGAACGTCCAGGGTTACGTCGGCAATGCCACCACCGTCGGAAATGATGGTAGAACCACCTGCAGGATTCAGGTTGTCCCAATCCACCTTGTAGCGCATACGGTAGAAACCGGCAGGTGTACCGGCAGGTATGGTGAACGAGGGCATAGCACTCTGGATAGTGTTACCGTTGGCAGTAGTAGAACCGTCGCTCTTGCGCCATGTGCCTTCAACCTGAGCAGCGTTGTAGCTGACGATATCGCTACCCTCGGCGGGAGTACCATCGTTGTTTACGGTATAGGTGAACACACCGTCCTTGCCCCAGTCGGTGTAGACATATCCGCTCATCCATGTGCCGTTGTACTGGAATGTGGGAGTAACAACACTACCAGCTGTTGCGGGAAATACGGTTTGTGTCATCTTGTCGTTATAAACCAACTTGTTGCTCAGGACAATGGTCTTTGTAGAACCATCAGCGGTCAGGCCCACCTTGGCAAGGCTGCGGTCGGTACGCACGGGTGCTGCCTTGGGGTCGAAGTCCAGGGCGTACTTGTCGGTAGTGAAGCGCTTCTCGGGGTTGTTGTCGATAACGATCTCGTCGAAGTAAGCCACCCAGTCGGCCGCATCGGCATGGGGCGAGCGAAGGTCGGGAACGATTACCAGGGCATAGATGTCGATACCGCTGTTGGGGTTCTCTTCCTTTGAATAAGAGAAACCCTTGAAGCTAACCACGATGTCCTGCCAACCTTCCTTGGCCTTGATATCTGTCTTTGTCCACGCCCAGAACTGCTCGTCCTCGCCGTCCTGCCATGACCAGCTTTCCTCAACACGCTTGCCCAGGCCCATCACCATCATGCGTGAGTCCTCGGGCTTGTTCTTCAGGTTGGTCATCACGTGGATGTACTGCAGCTGCTTGGTCAAACGGATGGGTTCCTTCAGGTCTATGCGCACACCGAAGGCATTGCCGGCATGACGGCTGCGCTGGAGGGCAAGCACCTTGTCGGTACCGTTGGGCGCCATGCCCAGCACCTCGTCCACATTCTTGTCGGGATTGTCCGTAACACCGGCATTGCCCTTGAGGGCGCCTGTGCGGAAGGGGCTCTCCGACCACTGGTCGTAAACGCCAATACTCTTGAAGTCCTCAGTTTCGAAACTGATGGTTGTCTGTGCTGATGCACCCAAGCCCATAGCAAGGAGTGCGAAAGCAGAAAATATGAATTTCTTGTTTATCATGGCTTGCTATCAATATACACTTAGGTTAGACAATAATGGACATGCTCTGCTGTCGAGTATGGTAATGCGGAGCTGCTTGGCATTGTAGCCCTTACCATAGCTCTCGGATGTGCTTCCATTCAGGGGAATGATTCTCTTGTAGCCGACGGTAGTGGTTTCCATTGAGGGACACAGCTCTGTCCACTTCTCGCCATCAGCGGTGTACTCGATCTTGAAGTCCTTGATGCGCTGGCCCAGCTTGATGGGCTCCTGCAGCACCAGGTAGCGTACTGTCTGTGCCTCGTCCCATGTCAGGGTGATGGTGGCAGAGCGGCTCTCGTCGTTGGTGCCCCAGTAGGTCTCCTTGTCGCCGTCGTTCAGGTTGGCTGCCTCATACTTGCCGCCTGTGCGGGTTTCGCTTGCCTCGATAGTGGCTGTCTTGGCCAAGTCGGGAGCTGCGGTAGCATCGTCGAGACCATGAACAGACAAGCCGATACGATCGTGCAGCATCTGACCTAGCTTCTTCAGTTCGTTTACGGTGTTTGTGGGC
>JAZRIA010000218.1:0-8914 GCA_045645045.1 Bacteroidaceae bacterium
GTTTGGCTCGTAGTTTTTTCTCCTGGTGGAAGTTTGTCCACCACGGAATAATCGTTTTTATGAATGGCATTTGCAAGATCCAATTGTACATGCAATTGGCGATCTGTATTGGTCAGAGACATGCAAAACAGCATGCCTAAACATGAAATGACTAAATTTGGCCCCAGGTAGTTAAATATCGGTGCATGCTCACCGCGGTCCTCGTGGTAAACCTGACTTAGAAAAATAAATAAGGCGGATAAAAGCAACAATAGCAGTGAGCCAACAAGCGGAATGCTGTTTTCCGTAGACGTTATATCTTCTGGAGATATTCCTGTTATCAATCCTAATATTATATACGAAGGAAGAAAGGCCAGCGCCTTGAGTCGAAGAGGGAAAAACAACAAACGGGACAATATAAGTGCCGGAATAATACAAAGCAGGGTACCTAACAGGGCACTAATCCAAATACTAGAAGAAACTGATGGTGAAGCAGATACGCCAGACGCCACGAAATAGCTTAATGCTACAATTCCCATCTGGTGCTCCACATAGAGATGTACAGAATATAGCACATACAACACAAAACAGACAATGTAAAGAAAGATTGCCTTCTGTTGTGTACTTTTATAATGATATTTCATTCTAAATCCAATTATCTGTATGTCCTATACCTTGTTCTCTTTCTTTTTTTGAACAATATCCACATGGCCCTACCCTGCCTTTATTCGGATAGTACCATGCGGATATCTAGTTCTAATGTATTTATATCATCCAATCAGTCCTTAACCATCTTCAGGACACATGCACTTCGTGCAGGAAGGTAGAGCTTAAGCCAACCCTTACCGTCCTTGGCCAATTCACGATCGTAGATAGTCAGATGCTTAAGAGTGTCGTCATTGAAGCCCTTACCTCCAAACTTTACATCATCGGTATTGAGCAAATACTGGTATGTACCAGCCTTTACCATGAAACCATAGTCGGTATAGCTACGGAAAGGACTGAAGTTAAAGAAGAACAGCAACTCGCCACGCTGGAAAGCAAATACCTGATCACCATCATTGTGCCAGATCTCTGTTACATTGGTCTTCTGCATATCCTTCTCACTCTTGATAATCTTCAGCATGGCACGATCGAAGTCGCCCAGGTAGTGGAAACACAATTCCTTATTATCCACAAGATTCCACTGACGGCGTGCATACTTGTGACTCCATCCATTGCCCTCACGTGGGAAGTCTATCCACTCGGGATGACCGAATTCATTACCCATAAAGTTCAGATAACCGCCGTTGATAGTGCTGCATGTAAGCAAACGAATCATCTTGTGCAGAGCGATACCACGCTCAACGGTATAGTTCTCGTCGCCCTTCTTGAAGTGCCAATACATATCGGCATCCACCAGACGGAAGATAATAGTCTTGTCACCTACCAAAGCCTGGTCATGACTTTCACAATAACTGATAGTCTTCTCGTCGGCACGGCGATTGGTGGTTTCCCACAACATGCTGCTTGGCTTCCAATCCTCATCACGTAATTCCTTGATTATCTTAATCCAATAATCAGGAACATTCATGGCCATACGGTAGTTGAATCCATATCCACCAGCCTCAAACGATGCGGCCAGACCTGGCATACCGCTTACCTCCTCGGCAATGGTAATAGCCTTCTTATTTACCTGGTGTATCAAGCAGTTAGCCAAAGTCAGATAGATGATGGCATTATCGTCCTGACTTCCGTTATAATAGTCACCATATCCACCGAATGACTGACCAAGACCATGGCTATAGTACAACATTGACGTCACACCATCGAAACGGAAACCGTCGAAATGGAATTCATCCATCCAATACTTACAATTGCTCAGCAAGAAATGCAGTACCTCATTCTTTCCATAGTCAAAGCAAAGGCAGTCCCATGGCGGATGCTCACGACGGTCACCTTGATAGAAATACTGACAAGGATCTCCGGCAAGATTGCCAAGTCCCTCCACTTCGTTCTTAACCGCATGGCTATGAACAATATCCATGATAACTGCTATACCCATTCCATGAGCCTCATCTATCAGAGCCTTCAACTCTTCCGGCGTGCCAAAACGACTGCTGGCAGCAAAGAAACTGCTGACGTGGTATCCAAAGCTTCCATAATAGGGATGCTCCTGAATGGCCATTATCTGGATACAGTTATAACCAGCCTTATGAACACGAGGGAGAACGTTTACGCGGAACTCCTCATAAGAGCCTACCTTCTCCGCGTCCTGTCCCATACCAATATGGCACTCGTAAATGAGCAGAGGACTTGTATTAGGCTTGAACTTAGTGTTCTTCCACTCGTACTTGTGCTCGGGTTCCCATACTTGAGCTGAGAATATCTTTGTCTGATCATCCTGAACAACACGACGTACCCATGCAGGAATGCGCTCACCCTGACCGCCTTCCCAATGTACACTCATCTTATACAGATCACCATGTTTCAAGGCCTTCTCTGGCAACATCAGTTCCCAATTACCGCTATTACCAATCTTTTTGAAAGCATAATGTCCATCCTCTTTCCAACCATTGAAATCGCCAATCAGATAGATAGAGGTCGCATTGGGAGCCCATTCACGAATAATCCAATTCTTACCTTCCTTATGAAGGCCAAAATACAGATAACCGGTTGCAAATTCTGCTAGAGTCTTCTCCCCATTATTGGTAAGTTCATCAATCTTGTTAAGCGCTGACTGATGACGTCCATTGATTGCATCTGCATACTCTGCCAAATACTTATCGTTCTTGATAAGACGAAGAACCGAAGGAGCCTTTTCCTCTTCTGGAACTGCCACCTTCTTGGCACATGCCTTCTTTGCAGTTGTCTTCTTAGCAGCTGTCTTCTTGGCAGCTGTCGCGCTCTTCGTAGTCTTAGATGCCTTGGCGGCATCGGTTTTCTTGGTTGTCATATAATATAGATTTAAAGTAATTACATTCAATGTTTTTCAATCAACGTTTTATCATTTCTCCGGCTCTGAATTCACCCTCATAACGATTACCGTCCTTATCCTCCTGTATGCCGTATCCGTCCTTCATCCCAGCACGGAAACCTCCTTTGTATTTTGTTCCATCAGCTTGTCGCAGGATTCCTTCTCCTTCCATAACTCCATCTTTCCATTCTCCGTCATAGACGTCGCCATTTGCCGAAGTATATTTTCCTTTTCCATGTTGGCGATTATCCTTCCATTGTCCCACATAGACTGCTCCACCGCTCCATGTAAAGGTACCATATCCATTCTGGTTTCCATCCAAGAAATGACCCACGTATTTGTCACCATTCTTGAAAGTAAATATACCTTCTCCCGTGCGCTGACCTTTTACATAGGTACCTTCATATACGTTTCCATCGCCGAACATATATATTCCTCGGCCGTGTTGTTCATCGTTCATCCACTCACCTGTATACCTGTCTCCAGTTGAATATATAAATGTGCCTCGGCCAGACTTCTTATTTTCCTTCCAACCGCCTTCATACCTATTTCCATCGGCCCAGTCAAACACCCCTTCTCCTTCTCTTTTGTCGTCCTTCCATTCACCAACATACGAGGCACCGTTACTGTATGTGTACGTACCATGCCCTTCTCGCATATCACGAACCCAGTTTCCTACATACTGATCACCATTGTAGTAATACATCGTCCCCTTGCCATGCTGATAGTCACGGAACCAAAGACCTTCGTAACGATTATTATTGATGAAATAATAGGTTCCCATACCATGTTGCTGATCTTGGAACCAATCCCCGACGTACTTCTCACCATCGGCAAACACATAAACGCCATGGCCATGACGCATTCCTTTCAGATACAGACCTTCATGGCGGTCTCCATTCTTAAAATGAGTCACACCTTTACCACTAGGCTTACCCTTGGACAATTCACCTTGATAAACAGCACCATTAGAGTACTCATAAGCCCCTATCTGTATCTTTTGGGCAGACAGGGGGGCAACAACCGAAAAAAACAATATGGTTGCAAGGGAAAATGTGCGTATGACGGTGTTGTTAGAATGCAATGTACCTTATTTATATATTTGCGAGCAAAGATATGAAATTTTAATTATATAAACAAGTTTTCCGACATTTTTATACCCATTTTATACCCACAACAAACATATAGACCTGTCACCGAGGTCCTTCGGCAACAGGTCTTGTATATATTCACTATAATTTATAAGCTTACGGATTCATTGCTTCCTCGTCAAGAACAACTCCATCGGCCTCACCAGAAGCTTCTTGAGCCTCGAGCCATGCGGCAGAAATCTCCTGGGGAATCTCGAAATTTTCCTCAGGATCATATCCTAAGTACTTGTCTGCATATATCTTTTTTAGGAATATAGCAACCACCGGAAGTGCAGACGCTGCTCCCTGGGCATAAGCCATAGAGGAAAAATGCACATCCCTCTCATCACCACCTACCCAAGCACCAAAAGCAAGGCTTGGAGTATAGCCCACAAACCAACCGTCGGAATTGTCATTAGTCGTTCCTGTCTTACCTGCCATGGGAGACTTAATATTATATCGGAAGCGCATACGAGAACCTGTACCGCCATCCATAACACCACGCATAAGCTCCACCATTCTCCACGCGGCATCCCGGCTGATTACATGTTGTATCTGAGGAGAAAAAGATGCCAATACGTTGCCATCTGCATCCTCTATACGAGTAACGAAACGCGGTGCTCTGCGCATACCTTCGTTGGCAAAGGCAGTATATGCACTTACCATCTCCAAGACACTGATTTCACACGCCCCAAGACAAAGGGACATAACTGGTTCTATTTCGCGATTCAAGACCCCAAACTCATGTATGAGGCTTACAAGCAATTCCGGACTTAACTGGTTCATCAGCCATGCAGAAATCCAATTGTTTGATTGAGCAAGTCCCCATTTCAAGGTCACCATTTCTCCGTATCTGCTTTGGCTGGCATTTCGCGGAGTCCATTCCTTGTCGCCATCCTGGTAAGTGACCTGTTCATTAGGTGCGAGATCATAGGGACTATACCCACTCTCCATAGCCAATGCATACAGGAAAGGCTTTATGGTTGACCCAACCTGTCTACGTGCCTGCCCTGCCATATCATAGCGGAAATGTGAGTAATTGATATCTCCCACATAGGCCTTCACATCTCCCATCTCCACATCCATGCACACAAAGCCAGAATGCAGGAAGCCTTTGTAATATTTCAAAGAGTCCAATGGTGTCATCAGTGTATCTATGTCTCCGTCTGGAGAATACACCGTCATCTCTCTCTTTTTGTTGAAAGAGTCCTCTATCTCCTTAACAGGTATACCTGCTGCCCTCATTGTTACATATCTGGCACTTTGGCGCTTGGCCCTCTGAAGGTCATCATTCACTCTTGAAACAGGAAGGGAACGGTTGTATGGCCTGCGGGGATTCTTCTTCTGCTCCTTGTCAAAGGCAGGCTGAAGGTGCCCAACCACATGCTCAGACACGCTTTCCTCTGCGTATCGTTGCATACGACTATCTATTGTACTGTAAATCTTCAGACCATCCGTATAAAGGTTATAATGCCTGCCCTCCTTATTTACGTTCTTATTACACCAGCCATACAAAGGATCATCTTCCCATGCAAGCGAATCTTCGTAATACTGTTGTTGTTGCCAATCCTGATACTCGTTGCGGTTGGGACGTTTGGCCATCAACACCCTGCGCAGACGTTCACGGACGTACATAGCCGTACCGCTTCTGTGATCCGCTCGGCGAAAGTTTAACGTCATAGGCAATCGCATGACGCTATCAGCCTCAGCCTGTGACAGATATCCAGAACGTACCATTTGGCCGAGCACAACATTACGACGATCACGTGCCCTGTCTGGCATACGGACAGGATTGAAATAGGAGGGATTCTTACACATGCCCACCAACGTCGCACATTCCTCCAAAGACAAGCATTGAGGCTCTTTGCTGAAATAGGTACGGGAAGCCGTCTTCACACCGACTGCATTGTGAAGGAAGTCAAAGTAGTTGAGATACATTGTTATTATCTCCTCCTTGGTATAATAGCGCTCCAACTTCAGAGCTATCATCCATTCTATAGGCTTTTGGAAAAGGCGCTCCATGGTACTTGAAGCCCTCTCGCTATAAAGTTGCTTGGCCAGTTGCTGTGTAATGGTGGAACCTCCGCCAGCACTCTTCTGCCCTAAAATGCCACGCTTGACTATTGCTCTGAACAATGCCTTAAAGTCTATACCGGCATGCTCATGAAAGCGCTCATCCTCCGTAGCAATGAGCGCTTGAATCATAGCCGGGGCTATAGAATCATACTCAGTAAAGATACGGTTGGTAGACCCATAGCTATAGGTGCCCATCAGCTCACCATCACTCGTCATTATCTGACTGGCAAACTTATCCACCGGATTGGAGAGTTGTTCCATATCTGGCATATAGCCGATACGGCCCTCATTTATCGACCAGAACACCCACACCATACCTGCTGTTCCGCCTATAAACAACAACCACAGGAATATGAATATAGCCTTCCTCATCTTTATATATGTCTTGCTTATGATTTATTCCACTATACGAACATCAGCTAAATCCACATCCTTGTTGCAATAACAACATCGGATAATTTCCTTGCCTGAAGCGACAGAGCGAAAACGTGTCCTCATGGGTTCGTTGTTAGTGATACACTTGGGATTCGGGCACATTACTATTCCTACCAGTTCTTCCGGCATCACCACAGTACGCTTCTCAATAATCTCATAGTCCCTTATTACACATAAGGTGATATTAGGGGCAACGGCTGACAACTGGTTTAGTTCTTCGTCGGTAAAATATTTACCAGCTATCTTTATGATGCTCTTGCTGCCCATAACAGCACTCTTCAAGTTATAGCCTATTGTGATGGCATTCGACATCTTATCCAGATGTAACATACTCACCACATCAAAGAGTCTTTCACTGGGTATATGATCCAAAACGGTACCGTTCTCTATGGCGGCAACCATCATTTCCTTCTTGTTCATGGAATGGTATTTTGTTCTTTCTGTTTATAATTCACTTAACACTGAACACACAGACACAACACCTACACTATGGTGGTGTCATTTATCACATCATCCAAAGTGATGCCCAATACATCACATATCAGTGCCTGACGGGCATAAAGTCCATTCTGTGCCTGTTGGAAATAATATGCATATGGTGTATCGTCGATGGAATACTCTATCTCGTTGACACGTGGCAACGGATGAAGTATCTTCATATTGGAACGTGCCTTGCATAACATGTCCTTCTTCAAAAGATAGCGATCCTTGACGCGCTCATATTCGTCAAGGTCTGCAAAGCGCTCCTTCTGAACTCGTGTCATATAAAGAATATCCGCGTCACTGATTGTATCTGCATCAAAATCCTGATGCTCAACATATTTTATCCCATATTCATCACAGTACCTCTTGTACACCGCTGGCATAGCCAATTCGTCCGGTGCAATGAAATGGAATGTGGGATTGAAGTGGCGCATGGCCATCAACAGAGAGTGGACAGTACGTCCATACTTCAAGTCACCGACCATATATATATTCAGATTGTCCAAAGTGCCTTGAGTCTGGTTGATTGTATATAAATCCAGCATCGTCTGTGAAGGATGCTGGTTGGCACCATCACCCGCATTCATTATGGGAACAGGAGCTACCTCGCTGGCATATAGAGCCGCACCTTCCAAATAGTGACGCATCACTATCACGTCGGCATAGCTGGATACCATCATAATTGTATCCTTAAGTGTCTCTCCCTTGGTTCCGCTTGTCACTTTTGGGTCGGCAAAACCTATAACTCGCGCTCCCAAACGATTTGCTGCGGTCTCAAAACTTAAACGCGTGCGGGTTGATGGTTCAAAAAACAATGTTGCCACCACTTTACCGGCCAAAATCCTACGGTTGGGATACTTTTCGAACTCCTGAGCCATCCTTATCAGATACTCAATCTTCTCTCTGGAGTGACCAGCAAGGGTCACAAGACTTCTATTCTTCATGGTTATCTGCTTACACTTTTTCATGCCAAAGATACAACTTTATATACAAAAAGACAGAGCACACCGTATGTATTTTGACACAAATAACATAAAAATGACAAAATATCACCCAGCCATGGCACAAGGTATAAAGTTTTTTTATAATTTTGTGGTCTATTCGTACTGAGAAGGAGCAATGCTCCACGTCGGTTCAATAAATCAACCAGTAACAAACAAATACATTATAATATGGACAAGATTGTCTTTGATTTAATCAGCGAGGAACGTGCACGCCAGATGCGCGGCATAGAACTTATCGCAAGTGAGAATTTCGTATCCGACCAGGTCATGCAAGCCATGGGCAGTGTTCTGACCAATAAATATGCCGAGGGATATCCCGGCAAGCGCTATTATGGCGGATGCCAAATTGTGGACAAGGTGGAAGAACTGGCCATTGAAAGATTGTGCAAACTCTTTGATGCAGAATACGCAAACGTACAGCCCCATTCTGGAGCACAGGCAAATGCTGCAGTATTCCTGGCTTGCCTCAACGTAGGCGATACCTTCATGGGTCTGAACCTCGACCACGGAGGTCATCTTTCTCATGGTTCTGCAGTAAACACCTCTGGCATCAACTACAAGCCTGTGGGTTACAATTTGAACAAGGAAACCGGACGAGTTGACTATGACGAGATGGAACAGCTTGCCCTCCAGCACAAGCCCAAACTCATAGTTGGCGGCGGCTCAGCATATAGCCGTGAATGGGATTACCGCCGCATGCGCGAAATTGCCGACAAAGTTGGTGCCATCCTCATGATAGACATGGCTCATCCTGCTGGTCTTATTGCCGCAGGTCTTCTGGAAAATCCCGTCAAGTATGCTCACATCGTAACCTCCACCACACACAAGACCCTTCGTGGTCCCCGTGGCGG
>JAZRIA010000219.1:0-3958 GCA_045645045.1 Bacteroidaceae bacterium
AGGTCAAACCAGAGCATTTATAGAAAGCATACGACCCTATGCTCGTCACACTATTGCCGATAGTAACCGAGGTCAAACCAGAGCACCCCTGGAAAGCATAATCCCCTATGCTCTCCACACTATTACCTATAATAACCGAGGTCAAACTATAGCAATACTTGAAAGCATAATCCCCTATGCTCGTAACACTACATGTTATCCCCACATACTCCACAGACTCCGGGATAACAACACTGCCTGAATACTCGCCACTGCTCTTCTTTATTACAGTAGCCTGCTTTGCCTCTGCATTAAGATCATAGTTTATCCCATCAATCTCAACCTCTACTGCCAGCATGGGCAGGGACAGTAGCACCGCCAGGGACAGGAACAGCGCCCGCAAGGGATTGTGTAGATGTTTTTTCATCCTGTATATTTATTTGATTATAATTTCAATAACACCTTTTTCGATAAAGTCCTTCCTCACACCACCGCCGTGGCGACGGAATTCAAGGGTAAAGGTAGTACTATTTCCCGAGACGACAAATATAAACATGAAAATTTGCGCACAGATGACACTGATAATACCGATTGACACAGATAATTGATGCACACTGCAATCTGTGAAAATCAGCCGAATCAGTGTCATCAGTGGTCCCTTGACGAACGGAAAACTACCCTCCCCCCCCTACTTAACACAACATCCGCAGACACTTGCCATCAATGGGGTGCCTGCGGATTGTGTGTGTATATATATAATGCATAAAGGTCGGGGGGAACCTTGTTCGGTTACACTACCGATACCTTGGCGGCGGCGGCTTTGCACTTGTCGCGCAATGCCTGCTGGTCGGCATCGAGGGCATCCCAGCATACGACAACACCCATGCGGCGACCTACGTGGGCCTCGGGCTTGCCGAAGATGCGCAGATAGGTGCGCTCCTGGGCACATGCGTCTTCCATGCCTGTGTAGTCGGGATTGTGCTTCTCTATGCCTGAGAGGATGACGGCACTGGCGCCCTGGCGCTCCTGGGTAATCTCGGGAATGGGCAAACCAAGCACGGCACGGCAATGGAGTTCGAACTCGCTGAGGTTCTGTGTGCCGGCAAGGGTTACCATGCCTGTATCATGCGGACGTGGAGAGAGTTCGCTGAAGATGACACCGTCCTTCTCGCTAACGAAGAACTCCACACCCCAGATGCCGGCACCCGTGAGGGCTTCCGTCACCTTGGCAGCCATTTCCTGTGCCTGGACAAGGTGCTCGGGCTTCATCTGTCGGGGCTGGAAACTCTCCTGATAATCGCCGCCCTTCTGCACATGGCCGATGGGGGCGCAGAACAGGGTGGGACCATTCTTCTGCGTAACGGTGAGCAGGGTTATCTCGTAGTCGAAGGGTATGAACTGCTCCACGATGACCTCCATGATGTCGCCGCGCGAACCCTCGCATGCACATTCCCAAGCAGCAGGCAGTTCCTCGGCACTGTCCACCTTGCTCTGGCCATGTCCGCTGGAGGACATGAGAGGCTTGATGATACAGGGGAAACCTATCACGCTGGCCGCCTGGGTAAGTTCCTCGTAGGTGGTGGCATAGCGGTAGTTGGCGGTCTTCAGTCCCAGCTCGGTATGTGCCAGTTCGCGTATGGCCTTGCGGTTCATGGTGAAGTTCACGGCACGGGCACTGGGAACAACCTGTATGCCCATCTCCTCGCACTCGTAGAGCTTCTCGGTGCGGATGGCCTCTATCTCGGGCACGATGATGTCGGGACGGACCTCCTCAACAACCTTCATGAGGGCATCGCCGTCCAGCATGCTGAACACGCGGCGCTCGTCGGCCACCTGCATGGCAGGAGCATTGTCGTACTTGTCGCAAGCGACCACATACTGACCCTTTCTCTGACAGGCAATGACAAATTCCTTGCCGAGCTCGCCTGAACCCAAAAGCAAAATCTTCTTCATATATTAACTCAATCCTTCTATTTCTCCGTTTACTATGTCTATCTTCTCTGCCTGGGGCACCTTGGGAAGGCCAGGCATGCGAAGTATCTCTCCTGCTATGAGCACGATGAACTCGCTTCCCTGGTTGATGACCACATCGCGGATGGCAATGTTGAAACCCTCGGGCACACCGTATGCCTTCTGGTCGGCGGAGAAGGAGAACTGTGTCTTGGCAATGCAGATGGGGAAGTGCGACAAGCCCAGTTCCTCTATCTTCTGAAGCATCTTCTTGGCCGCAGGGGTGAAGGTAACGCCCTTGCCGCCATACACCTTCTGCACTACGGCCAGAGCCTTCTGCTCGATGGTGTCCTCGTCGGCATAGGCGAACTTCAAAGGCTCGCTGGGGTTGTTCTCTATGGTGTCCGCCACAAGGCGTGCCAGCTCCTCGGCACCGGCGCCGCCCTCGTTGAAGGCATTGTTCACGGCAAAGCCTATGCCCATCTCGGCACAATGCTCGCGGCAGAAGCTGATTTCCTCATCGGTATCCGTGGCAAAGCGGTTGAAGCACACCACCACCGTCTGTCCGAAGCCCTGCAGGTTGCGTATGTGGCGGTCAAGGTTCTTCACGCCTTCCTTCAGGCCCTCCATGTTGGGTTCCTTGATGGCCTCCACGGGCACTCCGCCATGCATCTTCAGGCCCTGTGTGGTGGCAACCAGTACGGTGAGTGCAGGTTGCAGGCCCGACTTGCGGCACTTGATGTCGTAGAACTTCTCAGCACCAAGGTCGGCACCAAAACCGCCCTCCGTTACCACGTATGGAGCCAGACTCATGGCCATGCGTGTGGCAAGCACAGAGTTACAGCCATGTGCTATGTTGGCAAACGGACCGCCATGCACCACGGCAGGGGTGTTCTCGGTTGTCTGCACCAGGTTGGGCTTTATGGCATCGCGCAGGAGTACGCAGATGGCACCAGCCACGCCAAGGTCCTTCACGGTGAAGGGCTTGCCCTCGATGGTGGTACCCAGAAGGATATTCTCTATGCGTCGGCGCAGGTCAGCCTCGTCCTGTGCAAGGCAGAGGATGGCCATAATCTCGGAAGCAGGAGTGATGTCGAAACCGCTCTCGCCGGCAACACCGTTGGTCTTGGCGCCAAGACCCGTAACGATGTAGCGCAGGTTGCGGTCGTTCACGTCCAGCACACGCTTCCACAACACCTCGCGCATGGCAAAGCCCTCGGCCTGATGCTGGTAGATGTAGTTGTCCAGCAGGGCAGCAATCATGTTGTGTGCAGAGGTGATGGCGTGGAAGTCGCCAGTAAAGTGCAGGTTAATCTTGTCCATGGGCAGAACCTGTGCATATCCGCCGCCGGCAGCACCGCCCTTCATGCCGAAGCAGGGACCCAAAGAGGGTTCGCGCAGAGCCACCATGGTCTTCTTGCCAATGCGGTTCATGCCCAGAGCCAGACCCACGCTGACGGTGGTCTTGCCTATGCCTGCCTTGGTGGGAGTGATGGCCGTAACCAGTATCAGGCGGCTCTTTTTTATCTTCTCCTCGTCGATGAGCGAGAGGGGCAGTTTGGCTATGTATCGGCCATAGGGTTCCATCACCTCATCGCTGATACCGAGTCCCTGAGCAATCTCTGCGATTGGCTTCAACGGGGTCTCGCGTGCAATTTCAATGTCGCTTTTCATGTCCTTATATAGTGTTTTGTTTTTTGTTCTTTATACCAGAGTTTTCCTATCTCTTCTGTACCTTGTCTGTCTCCGCCGGTGTGAAGAAGGCTGTCCCCTTGAGTTCGTCGGGCATGTACTGCTGCTTCACGTAGTGCCCGGGATAGTCGTGCGGGTACTTGTATCCGTCGCTGTATCCCAGTTCCGACATCAGTTGTGTGGGAGCATTCCTCAGATGCAGCGGCACAGGCAGGTTGCCCGTATGGCGCACGTTCTGCAGGGCAGCGTTTATGGCGTTGTAGGCACTGTTGCTCTTGGGCGAGGTGGCAAGGTAGACGGTTGCCTCCGCCAGGGGGATGCGACCCTCAGGCCATCC
>JAZRIA010000220.1:0-5035 GCA_045645045.1 Bacteroidaceae bacterium
CAGAACGACATGGCTACGATCCGACTTACTTGCTGGAGACCTACAAGGACTTCGGTGGCATACGTCTGGAGGACGATATCCTCATTACCAAGGACGGTTGCCGCTTCATAGGCGACAAACTTATCCCCTACCACATCAACGACGTGGAGGAGTTCATCAACAAGGCATAGCATACTAGAATAACCAGTATGCCAGCCTACCTATTTACAACAGCAAAAACAAACCAATTAAACACATAAACCAATGAACAAGTTTCTCTTAATGGCAGTAGCAGCAGTATGCTCACTGCCCACAATGGCTCAGAAGGCCGACTCTCTCGTGTTCACCACCGTGTTGGAGAACCCTGTAACCAGCATCAAGAACCAGAACAACTCTGGTACCTGCTGGAGCTACTCAGCTCTTGCATTCCTGGAGAGCGAGGTTCTGAAGAAGGACCCCAGCAAGACCGACATCGACCTGTGCGAGTCTTTCCTCGTTAGCAAGACCTACACCGACCGTGCCGACCGCAACGTACGCACTCATGGCGATGCAAGCTTCAGCCAGGGCGGTTCCTTCTACGATGCCATCTTCTGCATGGAGCGCTACGGTTTCATCCCCGAGGGTATCATGCCCTACCCCATCACCCCCTACGGTGACTCTCTGTTCAACTTCACAAACTTCTTCCCTCCCATGGAGGCTTACATCAAGGCCATCGCTACAAGCAACGCCAAGAAGATCAACCCCATCTGGAAGAAGGACGTGCAGGGTATGCTGGACAACTACTTCGGCCAGTGCCCCACAGAGTTTGAATACAAGGGCAAGAAGTACACTCCCCAGAGCTTTGTGAAGGACTACTTGCAGCTGGATCCCAACGACTACGTTTCCCTGACCAGCTACACACACCATCCCTTCTACACCCAGTTCGTACTGGAGATTCAGGACAACTGGCGCTGGGCTACCAGCTACAACCTGCCTCTGGACGAGTTCATGCGTGTAATGGAAGAGGGCGTAAAGAAGGGCTACACCTTTGCTTGGGGTGCTGACGTGAGCGAGGATGGCTTCAGCCGCCGTACCGGCAAGAACAAGTGCGTTGCCACCGTTCCCGACACCAAGGCTACTGCAGGTGTAGGTAGTGACCAGAGCCGTTGGACCGGTGAGAAGGCCGGCGCCAAGATTGCACAGGCTGATGCTGCTGGCGAGAAGGTTATCACTCAGGAAATGCGTCAGGAAGGCTACGACAACTGGACCACAACCGACGACCATGGCATGCAGATCTACGGCATTGCCAAGGACCAGAACGGCAAGGAGTACTTCATGATGAAGAACTCTTGGGGCGAGTACGGTCCCTACAAGGGCTTCTGGTACGTGAGCAAGCCCTACGTTGCCTACAAGACCATGAACATCGTTATCAACAAGAACGCCATTCCTAAGGACATCCGCAAGAAGTTGGGCATCTAATACTTCCACGACTGCACAATGAACTACAAATGGCACTTCAACGAGCCAGAGCGTGACAGTCAGGAAATAGCAATAACAATTGCCAAGGAGTTGGGAATAAACCCGACCCTTGGCAAACTTCTGCTTGACAGAGGCATAACCACATCCAACGAAGCCAGAAAATTCTTCAGGCCACAACTGACAGAACTCCTCGACCCCTTCCTCTTCCGCGACATGGCAGTGGCCATAAAGCGATTGAACGAAGCACTGGGAAGGAAAGAAAGGATTCTGGTTTACGGCGACTATGATGTGGACGGAGTAACTGCCGTGGCACTTGTGTACAAGTTCCTGAAACAGTACTCGACGAACATAGACTACTACATACCCGACCGGTATGATGAAGGATATGGCGTCTCTCGTCAAGGCATAGACTTTGCCGAGGAAACAGGGGTAAAGCTTATCATCGTACTGGATTGCGGCATAAAGGCAATAGACGAAATCCAATACGCCAAGGACAAGGGAATAGACTTCATCATCTGCGACCATCATGTGCCAGACGATATTCTTCCGCCGGCCGTGGCAATACTGAACGCAAAACGTGCAGATGCCACATATCCCTACGGGGACCTGTCGGGATGTGGAGTGGGGTTCAAACTCATACAGGCCTTCGCCAAGAATAACGGCATACCCTTTTCCGAACTCATACCCTTGCTGGACCTATGCGCCGTGAGCATTGCATCGGACATAGTACCTATAATGGGAGAAAACCGAATACTAGCGTACCATGGTCTCAGGCAGCTGAACCAAAGCCCAAGCGTGGGCATGAAGGCAATAATAGACATCTGCGGACTGGAAGGCAAAGAGATTTCCCTGTCGGACGTGATATACAAGATAGGACCACGCCTGAATGCATCAGGCCGCATAGAAAACGGACGCGAATCAGTGGAACTGCTCGTATGCAACGACCCTGTGCAAGCCATGCACAAGGCGGCACAGATAAACCATTACAACGAGCAGCGCAAGGACCTGGACAAGGCAATGACCGAACAGGCCAACCAGATTGTCGCCTCGCTGGTACACAAGTCGGACCACAAGGCCATCGTCATATACAACGAGGAATGGCACAAGGGAGTCATAGGTATCGTAGCCTCCAGGCTGACAGAAATATACTTCCGCCCCGCCGTGGTACTTACACGCGACGGAGACATGGCCACAGGTTCGGCACGCTCGGTAGCAGGTTTTGACATCTACAAGGCAATAGAGAGCTGCCGCGACATACTGGAAAACTTCGGCGGACATACCTACGCATCCGGCCTGACACTGAAGGCAGAGAACGTACAGGAGTTCAAACGTCGTTTCGAAGAGTATGTGGACAACAACATCCTGCCAGAACAGACAGATGCCATAATTGAGATTGACGACATGCTGGACTTCCAGGAAATCAACCGTCAGTTCTACTACGACCTGAAACGATTCCAGCCCTTCGGTCCCAACAACCCCAAGCCGCACTTCTGCACACGGAATGTCTATGACTATGGTACAAGCAAAGTTGTAGGACGCGAGCAAGAACACATAAAACTGGAGCTCGTGGACAATAAAAGCGATATCATCATGAACGGCATAGCCTTCGGGCAAAGTTCGCAAGCACGCTACATCAAGACAAAACGCTCTTTCAATATCGTATATACCATAGAGGAAAATACACACAAACGTGGAGAAATCCAACTGCACATAGAAGATATTGAACCATCCGAACTTGACTAACGACACAATGCATAACCCGCAAATTATGCACGACACTCAAAACTTTCCCAGCCCTTCCGCCCACGACTGGGCAGAAGGGCTGCTACGTAAATACTGGGGCTTTACTTCGTTCCGTGGCATACAGCGCGAAATCATCGATAGCATAGCCTCCGGCAAGGATACTCTTGGCCTGATGCCTACGGGAGGTGGCAAGAGCATATCCTTCCAGATTCCAGCATTGGCCATGGAGGGGACATGCATAGTCATCACTCCCCTTATTGCTCTGATGAAAGACCAGGTGGGAAGACTGCGCCAACTGGGAATCAAGGCCACAGCAATATATTCGGGCATGAAGCATGACAAAATCATAGCTGCCTTAGAGAACTGCATCCTTGGAGACTATAAGTTCCTGTATCTCTCGCCAGAAAGAGTTGGCTCGGAACTCTTCCTTACCAAACTCCGCCACATGAAAGTGTCTTTTGTCTGCGTGGACGAAGCACACTGTATCTCACAATGGGGCTATGATTTCCGTCCCAGCTATCTTGCCATCGGCAACCTCAGGAAACTATTGCCTGGCAAACCTTTCCTCGCACTTACCGCCACCGCCACACCAGAAGTAATAGATGACATACAGGAGAAACTCGGATTTTGCCAAAAGAACGTGTTCCGCATGAGTTTCGCCCGTCCCAACCTGCACTATTCCCTGCACCACACTACCACAGACGAAAATGGATTGGACCATATCTTGAACCTGTATCCAGGCTGTACCATAATATATACCAACCGCAGACAAAAGGCCGAAGATATTTCCGCCACGCTTGGCATGAAAGGATACTCCGTAACCTTCTTCCACGCAGGACTACCCGACCTTGAGAAGGATTTCCGCCAGCGAGACTGGCAGGAAGGCAGAATCCGTATCATGGTTGCCACCAACGCCTTCGGCATGGGCATAGACAAGCCCGACGTCAGGCTGGTAGTACACCTGGATCCTCCAGACTCCTTGGAACAATACTATCAAGAAGCCGGGCGTGCCGGACGAGACGGCCAGCCTTCGCATGCCGTGCTCTTCTGTAACGGCAAGGAGATTACCACCCTGCAAAGGCAACTGCAACGCACATTCCCACCAAAGGAGAAGATACAGGAGCTCTACGACCATATCTGCTATTTCCTACAGATACCCGAAGGAGGTGGATACGAAAGGACACGGGAATTCAAACTGCAAGAATTCTGTATCAACTTCCACCATAGCTTCAGCGAAGTGCATCCCATGCTTTCCCTTCTGGAACTGGCAGGCTACATACGCTTTACCGATGAAGAGGAAACCATTTCACGACTGTACATCACCGCAACACGTTCACAGCTCTACAGCACCATACACGGAGAGGCAGAAAAACTCTTCAACTATCTACTGCGCCGCTACACCGGCATATTCCAGGAGTTCGTCTACATTGACGAGGATGACATCTCCATTGCCACGGGCATGCCCGTCAAAGAGATATACGAAAGACTCGTTGCCCTGGGACAGATGCATATCGTACGCTACATACCACGCAAACGTATCCCATACCTCACCCTTACCAAGCATCGCGTGGAGGGCAAGGACGTATTCATACCGCCACACGCCTACGAGGACAGGTATGCCAGATTAAAGAAACGTATAGACTGCGTCATAGACTACATCACGGACACTTCCAGTTGCCGCACCTCCTTACTCCTCCGATACTTCGGAGAAAAGATGAAGGAGAGGTGCAATAATTGCGACAACTGTGATGCCGCTAACCCACGGTCCATACCGGAAAGCGTTTATGACAACATATATGCAGACATAAAGGCACAACTCAATAACGGTCCTAACTACGGTTATGAAATGGACCTG
>JAZRIA010000221.1:0-8881 GCA_045645045.1 Bacteroidaceae bacterium
ATAGGGAGTATGCGCGGGGGCTTCTCACCGCCCACATTATGATAACGGCGAAGCAGAACCAGGCTGCGATGAACCAGCCTGGTCTTGGGACGGGCGTGCCTGGGAGCGGGGGCATAGCGGGCGGGAGCATGACAACGCTCCCTGGGACGGGCATAGTGACGAGCGCAAGCATTGGGTCTGTGAGTTATTCAAAGACATTGCCGCAGAGCAAGGATGCATACGAGTTCTGGCTAAACCAGACGCCCTACGGGATAGAGTTGCAGGCATTCCTGGCGAACCACATAGCGGTTGGGGTTATGGCGCAGGGCGATGACATAAGGGAGTGCTTCAGGGACTAGTTGTTTGCTATGGCGGACGGGACTTCCAGTAATTCTGATTTAGCCACACACATGAAGCGGTATCACCCTCGCGGGTATAACCCCGATAGGGACACATGTATGTATTTCCCCGCAGAAAGTGATGTGTGTCTCCACAAGAAGCAGACTTCATCAGATGATAGCGACTATTATACAAAGAAACTTCACCAGATGACTTTAGAAGAATCTATTCGTACTATTCATAGGCTGACTGGAGCTAGAATAGAAAAGGCAGATGAGTTTGCGAATAGAGATTTTGCGGCAGAGCATTTCCTATCAGACTTTGGTGACAAATATAAAGCTAATGCTAAACAACCCACGGTGGAAGAACACAATCTCATGTGTAGGATGGCGGCAACCGTCCTGAAAGACCTCAATGAAAGATTTGGTTTTCTTCCCCTAATTGATTATTTAGTTCCTGCCGTGCTACCATCTTATATGGGGGGGATGACAACCCCAGACCATGTGAACTGCGAGAAGAATGCTGTAGTATTGAATACGGCCTCTATGGGAGTGTTCACGACCGATGGTAATTGGGGTCATAAAGATTCAAGATTGCCTTTTGAGGTTATTGCGCATGAAATTGGGCATGTGCTAACCGATGAGGTGGCACTTTTGGACTTCCCGCAACAAGTAATGCTTCCATTATGCCGCAAACACCCAGACAAAAAAATCCGCGAAATCATCACACAAGAATTTAGCGGAGTGGCTGCTGAAAGTAGATGGGAAGCAATTGCTGATTTGTTCGCTCGTGTAACATCACCTTCATATCGGCGCGGAGAACTGCCGTCTGAATGTGAAGAGTTTGTTTTTACTGGCATGAATTGGAGATGAAGAAGATGAGTGCCGGGGAGATGACAATAAAAGAATACATGGACAAGTACAGTGGCATACTTGTTTACCCAATAAGCCGTCGCCCAAACAAGAACTGCATCTGGGATAGTAAATCGTGTGAATGGATAGATTATCAATCCGAAGAGCAGTATGAGAAAGAATGTAAGAAGAGGCTTTTGGGGGGGATAGTACCTGATGCGAAAGCGTTACGGCGGTATCTGGTTCGCCAGTTAGAGAGAAAAGAGGGCAAAGCCTAACAATGGCAACCTATGTCCATAGTGATACAGTTGCTGATAACGTTGTGCGGTACACCTACGAGGATAATACCCTCCTAGGAGTCTTGCTATTATCTGGCAGCAGCACGGACATAACGATTCCGACGGTGGAAGGGGAATTCACCATAACTGAAATAGGCCCCTTCGCTTTCACGGAGGAGAGCGGTATTACTGGACTTACCCTTGCTAACAGCATAACCACAATCCGCAACAAGGCTTTCTTCAACTGCAAGACGCTTAAGAACCTTACGATTGGCACGGGGCTTGCGGTGTTGGAGGAGTATGCCTTTGCGGGATGCAACAACCTTGAAAGCATTACGGGCAATGGAAGCGGCATAACCGCAATCAACAACGTACTCTATTCGGGTTCAAGGGCGATACTGGGAACGAACGGCAACATAACCTGGCGGCAAGACCAGACGAGGGTCACGGAGATAGGCAACAGGGCTTTCTCGTTTTGCGACAGGATAACGTCGCTTACAATACCCGCCACCGTCACGAAGATTGGCGACTATGCCTTTTCAGACTGCTCCGCAATTACGAGCCTGACGATTCCCGAAAGCGCGGTCTCTATCGGGTATGGGGCTTTCTTCGGATGCGGGTCGGTGGAGCGGGTCGTGATTTCAGAAGGGGTGAAGAGGCTTGCGGGGCTTGGGTTCGCGGCGGAGGAAAACCTCATCGTGGTGCAGCTCCCCAATTCCCTTGAAAGCATAGGGGCGGTCATAGGGGAGGAGACTTTCAGCAATGCGGGGAGGGACATACTGTTCGACGTGCCAGAGGGATGGGAGGAAGAGCACGGCGCAATCAAAGACCTTCTTCTAGGGCAGTTCACCCAGTTGAAGTCGATTATACCCGTGAAGTTCTTCAAGCCGCCAGAACTGGAGACGCCATTTTCCGACACGCCCGTGCCAAACCTTGCGCCCATCGCGGTGGCAATAGGCAATGCGGAGGATAAATGGGCGCAGGAGTACCCAGACGAGCAGGTGCAGGGCTACTACTACCACTACGACGCCGAAACGGAAAAGTACAGTGGCAAGGCAAGCGGCACCGACCTAGCGATGAACTACACAAGGGTCGGGAGACATGCGATAGGCATTGACGAGATTTTGCTATATGCGGCATACAAGGTCATCATCGACCTTGACAAGATATTCTACGTCAAGATTACGGACGAGCCTACGGCGCAGAGACCCTACGGGAAGGTGACGCTAACCGGAGTCAAGGACTGGGAGAGGCTTGCATCTACTGGCTACAAGATTCCCGCGACGATGGAGAACGGCGGGGTGGAGTACAGGGTCACGGTGCTAGGCCCCAACCTCTTCGCAGGCGGCACTCTCGCCTCTACCATTGACGTTCCATGGACGGTGACGAGGATTAACAAGGGGGCGTTCAAGGGACACAAGGAACTTGAGAAGGTACGCTTCCCCGACTACGAGCCAGAGGGGGGCGGCAGCAAGAAGAAGAGCCAGCTCAAGACGATAGACGGGCAGGCTTTCGCGGGGACGGGTCTTACGGAGTTCAAGGTGCCTGGGGCATTGGAGACGGTGAAGCAGGGGGCATTCGCGGACTGCGGGTCGCTTGATGCGGTCTATGCGGACACGATGGAGCACTGGCTGAAACTGGATTTCGGGGACAGCGCATGCAACCCGCTCTGCAACGGCGGGACGTTCTACGTGGGGACGAGCGAAGTCACGGGGCTTTATTCTGGCAACCTCGACACGGCGACCGAAATCAAGCCGTATGCTTTTGCGGGATGCGGAAGCATCGTCTCGGTGGACCTCTCTGACACGAGAGTCAACACCATAGGTGCGGAGGCTTTCACCGCGAATGCCAATCTGACTTCCCTGACGATAAGCGGAGGGGTGGCGGCGATAGGAAGGGCGGCATTCTCCAATACGGGCTTGACTGAGGTGGCTGTGCCATACAACGAGAATGCGGAGATAGACGGCATAGGCGAGTTCATGTTCAACGGGTGTGCGGCATTGGAGACCGTGACCGTGGACAGCAAGATAGTCTCCAATTCGATGTTCTCGAACTGCCCTGCCCTTACGACAGTAGAGATAGGGGAACATGTGAAGGCGATAGGCAAGTCCGCTTTCGCGGGGTCTGGGAATGCCTACGTAAGGAACACGGAAGACAGCCAGACGGGCAACTGGTACTACAAACTGTACGGAATGAAAGTCACCTTCAAGGAGAATGGGCGGTGTGCGATAATAGACGACTATGCCTTTGCGAAGAGCGGAGTGGTGTCGGCAGATGCGGAAGCGACCGGGGAAGACGAAGACAACCCGAAGGGAGATGTGCTTGCGCTTCCTTCCACGTTGCAGAGAATCGGGGTCAGCGGATTCAACGGGTGTGGCGGACTGTACAAACTGGCATTGCCAGATTCCTTGCAGAGCATAGGCGAACATGCTTTTGACAACTGCCGCAATCTGCACAAGGACAACTACTACGGCTACATCGCGCTTGACGGATGGATTCTAGGGACGGGGGGCTGACGATGGCGGATTCACCGACTACGATAAGACTGCGCGGCATGGCGGACGGAGTGACGGGGGTGGTGTTCACTGCCGACACAATCACGTCGCTGGAAGTGACGCCTCGGTTTCTCGGAGCGGGGGCAAGGGGCATGTTCCCGAATTCCTATGCCAACATCACCGACATAGAGGTCTTGGGTGCGGTGGCATTGCTAGAGCCTGCATCGTTTTCAACCAATTCCTTTCAGGCTTATTTCCCCAAGCTGCGTAGAGTGGTTCTGCGCCATGTGAAGAAGATTGACATGGAATGCTTCATGTGGTATGATAGTCTGTTAGAGACAGTTGACCTTGGCGAAGTGGAAGAAATAGGCGAGCAGGTTTTCTGGGGTGCGGGCAACCTTTCTTCCATTACGATACCATCAACTTTGCGCACTGTAGGGTTTCAGGCTTTTGTGGCGTCTGGAGTTTCGCAGGTTGTAGTGCCTGACCTACCCGCATGGTGCGGAATACAGTTCTATGACGAAGAATCGAACCCTGTTTTTAATGCGGGAAGCATGGGGACTTTGGACGGGGACACTTATGTTCCCATAACGACAATTACTGGCTCTATGCTAGATGGAGTCTCCACAATATCTCCGTATGCTTTCTATGGGAATACAGCATTGACTTCCGTGGCATTCCCGTCTTCGATTAGAACAATAGGGCATCATTCTTTCTACAATTGTACAGGATTAACTTCTTTGACGCTTCCAGAAGGGCTTTTGGCGATAGATGCCTATGCTTTCGCTGGATGTACGGAGTTATCCAACATCACCCTCCCCAATAGCCTTGAAAGCCTTGGCGAGAATGCTTTCCCATCGAGTGCATGGGACTACGACGAATCTGGCCTTGCGATATTCGATGGTTTCCTTGTAGGGATAAGTGACGATAAGACTTCTATAGAAATACCCAATACGGTACACGGACTGATGGGAGGAGTTGCCGCAGGACACACTAACCTAACTTCCGTCACAATCCCTTCTACGGTAACAGTCATTCCAGACAACTGTTTTGCGGGATGCTCCAGTCTTTCCTCCGTGACCATCAACGGGGCATTGACTTCCATCGGTAATTCCGCATTTGCCAACTGTACCTCATTGGCAGAATTTGCCGTTCCATATACAGTTCGGACAATTGGGGCCAATGCATTTAGTGGATGCTACAAGAAGGATTCTACAACACAGGTAGAGACGGGGTTGAAAAGCATAACCTTCGCCGCAAGCGGGCAGACAAGCCAACTTTATTCTATTGGCGATCATGCTTTCTCGGAATGTAGGCTTCTCGCTTCCCTGTCTGTTCCAGACAGTTGCATAAGCATGGGTGGGTACTGCTGTGCGAATTGTAGAGGTCTCACAACTCTCAATACTGGCAACGGCCTTACTTCCATCGAGGAATATACATTCTGCGGATGTGAGAGCCTTAATAGTGTTACATTTGGCCCTAGCATTACAGCCATAGGAGATCATGCATTTACAGGAGGTGATGGGGATGCTTATGGCAATGCACCATGCTTCAAAGCACTGTCGTTCCCTTCAACTCTGCATAGTATAGGCGAATCTGCCTTTGCATTATGTTCAAAGCTGGAAGATATAGAGATTCCCGACAGTGTAACCGACATAGGGGTCTGGGCGTTTCTGAGATGTACCGCTCTGTCCACGGTGGTGATAGGCGACGGCTTGGAAAGTCTTAGTCATGGAGTGTTTCAATATTGCTCAGCACTTTCAAGCATCACGTTTGGAGTGGGATTGAAGGGGATGTCCAGTGATGTCTTTGCTGGCTGTTATGGAATCGAGACGATAAGGATAAAAAACCTAACCGCATGGCTTGGAATAGATTTTCGATATGCCTCCGACAACCCGATAACCATTGCACACAAGTTTTTTGTAGGGGCTGGGAATGATTATCCAAGCACGACTCTAACGATTGCTGCCAATGTTCAACACATAGGGTCATTCGCATTGGCTGGATGGAACGATTCCACCTATGGTTTGTCTAGCATAATTTTTGAAAGTGGCAACTTGTCTATAGGTACTGGCGCATTTAATGATTGCAGAATGTTAACTTCAGTATCGTGTCCTACAGTGCAAGATTGGCTGACAATATCATTTGGAAGTGATACTAGCAATCCGAACTATTATGCCTCAAATCTTATAATAGGCGAAGAGCCTCTTACTTCGTTGTCAGTTCCAAGTGGCATGAAGGAAATGAGTGCCTTTGCATTTTATAACTGCACTTCCCTCACGTCGGCTACTTTTGAAGGTAGCGGGCTTACAATAAAAGCACATGCCTTCCATGGTTGTTCTGCCTTAAAGTCCGTCACATTCCTAGGGGGGGGGATAAGCATAGGCGAGGGTGCATTTGAAGGTGCCTCCGACTTACAGCAAGTAAAATCGCAATCTTTAACAATGTGGCTTTCAATGCATTTCGACTCTCTATCTAGTAACCCTAATAGTATCGCTTCAAATCTAGTGATTTCAGATGAGCCGCTAACTGATGTCGTTATCGGAGCAGAAGTGTCGAGCATCAGTCCTTATGCCTTTGTAAATTGTACTGATTTAAGGAACGTGACTATTACTTCAATAGAAACTGCGATGGGGACAGGAGCATTCCTTGGATGTTCCAAATTAGAGTCTTTTGATTTCCCATCTTTGGAAAGATGGTGTGAATTAGACTTTCCCGATGCGACCTACAACCCTATGTATTACTCAAAACATCTTAAAATAGGCGGGGTGACATTAGATAGTGATTTAACCCTTCCGCCCTCTATTTCCTCCATCAAGCCTTATGCCTTTTATAGGTGCTTGGACATTATTAGTCTTACAGTTCCAGAAAATATAGTCACTATAGGAGAATTTGCTTTTTATTCATGTGCAAATATTCAAACTCTAATACTAAGGGAAGGGTTAAAGACGATTAGTCATGGCGCTTTCAGCGACTGCCTCAATGTCTCTGGAAGTATTACAATTCCTAACTCCGTAGAACGTATTGAATGGTCTGCATTTTATGAGGCAGCATTCTTTCATTTGTCAACTACAGATTTGGTAATCGGGAATTCAGTTAGTTATTTGGGGGGCTGGATTTTCGGTATGCGTAGTTACAACTACTACCGTAGTATAACTTTCTTGGGAAATTGCCCATCGACTATTGAACCTCATGTATTTGGGAACAGAGAGTTGCCTTTCGTTATTCATGTTCCGTCTAATTCTACTGGATGGGAGAGGCTGAAAGCCACTGAACGCAACATGGAAATCGTGTACGACCAGCCGCCCATATCCTAACCGCAACACCCACCCTTGTCACCTAGGCAATTTTCAGCCATGTCCGAAAAGTTCAAACTAAAATACGAAGTCATCAACATTCTCCGTGACAACATCATCATGGGAATGACCGCTTTCGGACTGCCCATCAGCGAATCCCCAGGAGACGGCGGATGGGTGGTGATGGAATCAGACCAGCCTTCTTTGAGGAACGTAGACAAGGCCGTAATCTTCTGGATGGAGAAGATTGAACGTCTTTTGGGCATCGGTCACACCCCAGGCGAATACCATGAGGACACCAACACGTTCGATTCCATAGAAACGTTCAACGAAACGCAGCTTTGGAAAATCAAGATTATCAAGACCAGAAAAACCACGCCTGTTGCAGATGGCGACATACCTATATGCACGGAGGACGTGGCCAGTATGCTGACTGGCTGGTTCAACCATCTTGGCAGGGAGTTTTTCAACCAGTACGGAATGGACAACCTCTTCATCATGGCGAAGGACATTCACACGTATAAAGACCAATCCGACGTGAACCAGTGGGTGACGGAATTCCCCTTGAAGGTGCTTCTAGCAAAGGAATTCACGGCCCAGATACCCGCTGCAACGCTTGATAACAGAGGCATTGTTGGCATCGGCTAGCATTTTAATATTTCCTCTTTGGCAAACATTAAGGATTAACATCTGAAAGGAGAATCTATGGCAATATCTTTGGCAAACTATGTAGGCGTCGGCTCTGAACTAGTTTCGGGCGGAACTGTATCATTGGTTTCCTCAAATCTATGCGGGCTCGTCATAACTGGTGCGACGATGAAGAGCCCCGGCGATCCTGAGGACGATTCAGAACTTATGAAAAAGTACAACGCCTTCAATCAAGGCGAAGCCGTCTCGTTGACTAGTGCTGAGGCAGGCGTGCTTTTTGGCGATGAAAGTGCCGAGCATCGCTTTGCAAATGGGTACTTTGGCTATAAAACTCCAACCAACCTGTCCCCGCAGACTCTCTACTTCGCACAGTACGAGGGCGAATCCCCGGTTGCGGCAGCCGAACGAGTGTTTGGACTAAACGTTGATTTCGGCTCGTTCACCTTCCTCTCCATTCCTGGTGAAAGCACTGCCAGCGATGCCGACGATTTGCAGGACGTGATTGCAGTTGCCAACACTAACAGCAGCAGGCTGGGCCGTAAGATGTATGTGGTCAACTTCCAGAAGATCGCTGGCACTGAGCAGGAACGCGATGAGGTGGTGGAAGTCTCTGGAGCTCTTTATGGTGCGCATAAATGCTGCCTTATCTACGGTGCGAATGAATGGTCGTCGTTCATGCCCATGGCTATCCTTGCGGCACAGGACATTGCTACTCAGGGAATCGTTCCGTTCATGTACAATATGTTCGTAGGCGAAGAGCCGACGGTGTTCGACGATGCTACGTATTCTATCCTTTCTGCGGCGAACGTCAACTTCCTCGGTCGTACGCAGAGGAATGGCCAGAACTTTGACTTCTTCCAGAGAGGCTATGCAACGGATGGCACGGACATGACGGTATCGATTGTCGAGGACTATCTGAAGGAGCAGATTACGGATTCCGTGCTTGCATTGTTCCTTAACGGAGTGATGCCCGCAACTACGGCATCGGCAAATAG
>JAZRIA010000222.1:0-2356 GCA_045645045.1 Bacteroidaceae bacterium
TGAGCAGCCCACTCGTCGACATACTCAGCCATTGTAGATGACGGGGTGATAGGATAGATAGCTGCTACCTCAGAGAACATATACGAGATATGCGCAGCTGCCTGGTTACCGTCACAGGTGATAAATTTCTTCTGTTTAGCCATAGCTACAAAATTTATTATTTACGATTTGACAATTTTCTATATTCAAGTGCTTTTAAGCTTTGAGCAACCTCTTACGCTAGACTCATCGCTCACAGTTCATACATATATTAATATAGGAATCCAAAGAGCCACAAAGGAATCTGGTTGCCACGTCCCAGCTCGCGCCTATGCATAACGTAATACACGTCGGGGTTGTTCTTGATGCGTGCACCATCGGTGCAGACGCGGAGCTGCAGCTTGCCGTCCACCAGGAACGACAGTCCCTTACCGCCCTTGTCCACCTCATGGTCTTTCCATAGGGCATTGGCGAGGAAGGTCTCCAGAACATCCTGGTCGCTGACCTTGACGGGATAGATGCTGTATACAAGGTTCGTGTTGTGCAACATCACCTTGGCAGGTTTCTTGGGGAACGACTCACCGGGGTTATACATCATATTAATCAGTCGTGCATCGGCAAGATACTTGATATAGTTCATCACCGTAGCACGCGAGGTCTGTATGGCCTCGGCCAGCTTACTCACATTAGGGGCAGCAGGGCCGTTTACGGCCAGCAGGTAGAGGAGCTTCTTAATCTTCGACAGATACTTCAGTTCTATCTGCTGCACGATGAGTATGTCCACCTCAATCATGGCATTCATGGTCTTGAGCAGGTTCTCCGAGAAGTTGCGTTTCTCCAGAAAGAAGGGATAGAACCCATGGTGCAGATAGTTCTGGAAGAAAGCGTTGGGACTTACCTTAGGCAGTATGGTGCGTGCTATCTGCTCATGGTTGGTAAGTATCTCCTCCAGCGTGTAGCTGCGGAAGTTGTTACCCGTCTTCAGGTTTAGATATTCGCGAAATGAGAATCCACGCAAATTATAGGGCTTAGCAATTCCGTTGAGCTCGGGATTCTCATCCTTGAGTCGCATCACCGACGTACCGGTGAACACCATCTTCAGCGAAGGGAATCTCATGTAGCACTCGCGCAGCTGCTGGCTCCAGTTAGGAATCTTAAACACCTGGTCGATGAGCAACACCTTACCTCCCCTGCGGATAAACTCCTCGGCAAATTCCACTAGGGTTTTTCCTTGGAAGTAGAAGTTGTTCATATTGACATACAGGCACGAACGGTCGTTGCGGAATCGCTCCTGCGCGTATTGGATAAGGAATGTAGTCTTACCCACTCCGCGCGTCCCCTTGATGCCTATTAGACGGTCGCTCCAGTCTATTTCGTCCATCAGACTGCGACGGACAGGCGCCTCTGTGTGCGCCAACAAATACTCGTGTGTTTTATAAAAAGCCTCCATGTTTTTTCCGGCCAAATTTATTTTGCCACAAAGTTACAATTAATATTCCGTTTTTGCAATCCAAACATAGCATTTTTTTATCCATTATTCTCTTTTTTCATCCTGCAGAGCAGAGTCCACATAAAAGAAAGAGATGTAGTATGTCAACGGTCAATGGTCCAAAATGTAGCGATTAAGCAAAAACGAATATCCCCGTTTCGTTATATGCAAGTTGTGCACATTACAACAACTAAGCATATCATAGACCGCTGTGTAGCGCGATAAGTGGGTTCACGGAGCACGAAAAGGCCAATAGCCTTTTTGCCACATATCCATTTTTTTGTATCTTCGCAGCATGAAACGTTATTTTATACTACTTAACGCTATTGCACTCATGTCCTTTACTCACTTGGCATGTGCCAATGAGCTACAGGCATTGCAAGTGTCGACTGACGGGCATTACCTACAGTATGCCAATGGAGAGCCATTCTTCTATCTAGGTGATACGGCATGGGAACTGTTTCATCGAACAACTCGCGATGAAGTGGACAGATACCTGGATAACCGTGCCAGTAAAGGTTATAACGTCATTCAGGCCGTAGCACTCGCCGAAGTGGAAGGAGTGGATATTCCCAATGTTTACGGACACAAGCCTCTTATAGACCGTGACCCTGCTCGACCTGCCACAAAGGAGGATGACAACAATGATTATTGGGACCATGTGGATTACGTCGTTCGCAATGCCAATGCTAAAGGAATGTATGTAGGGTTGCTACCCACCTGGGGACGATGGTGGAACGACAACAAGCCCATCTTCGACGAGCAGAATGCAGAGGCCTATGGGCGCTGGATTGCCCAACGTTACCAGGGCTACGGTGTGATATGGATTCTGGGGGGTGACCGCAATCCCGACAGCGCAGAAAAGCAAGCCATCATCAGAGCAATGGC
>JAZRIA010000223.1:0-1221 GCA_045645045.1 Bacteroidaceae bacterium
GTGACGTTGTGGTAGACGGCGAAGACGCCTCCTTCCTTCTCTTTGGTTGTTATGACGATTTTTATCTCTATCATGTAAAGGGGGATGCCAGCCATGCCATTCCGGTAAGGCTTATCCTGCAAAGGCGGTGCAAATAAACGCGCTTATATTATAGTGCTAAACAAACTTCATCCTTTGCTCCCAAAATTGGAGATAGGATTGTGCCACAGCTATGTGGTCGTGGTGCTTCTTTACATAGGCAATGCTGTCCTGCTTCAGTCTAGGTATGGACTCGGGGTGATGAACCAGTTGTTCCAAAGCTTCGAATACGCTTTCCTCCGTGGGCTGTACGTTGATGATGGGGCGCAGATTTGGTTCGTTCATTAGTTGGTAATGCTCCGGTTCGGCGCCGCCCACCAGCACCATCCCCTGGCTCATGGCCTGAAGGGCGTTCATGGCGGGTGTGTAGCTGTAGAGCTGGTCCAGAATGACATCGCTCCCTTGCATCATCTGCTTGTAGCGAGTAAAGGGTACGTTCTCAGCCCTAATGATTTCGGTCTGTGAGGGATAGCGCTTGTGTAGTTTTTCCAAAGCGGCCAGCATGATGTCCGTGCCCTTGTATGCGCTTCGGCTGCGTTGTATGCCGATGAAGAATCTAATAGGTGTTGGTGTTCGGTCGTTTGCCGTGTGCTGCTCAATGATGATGGGGAAGGGGATGTGCGTAAGTTTTTCCTTTTGGTCGAAGTGTGCCATGTAGCTGGCGTAATACTCGTATAGTCCGCAAACGATGCCGTCGCAGTCGTGAGCAATACGGCGGTTCAACTCACCTTTTGGCCCAGTGAGCCATTCGGCCTTGAAGAGTTCTGTGTCTGGCGTGTGTCGTAGCTGTGTGCCCAGATTAAAGTCGCTGTATCGGAAAGTGTGGCAGTCGCAACCTGCCTTTGCCCAATAATGGTCCATGCCGTAAGCGCTCATGAACAGGCTCCCGTTGTGGCGACGCAGAGTCTGGTAGAAGGGCCAGATGCGTTCGGCCTTCAGCTCCAGAAAGACGGGATTGATGAGCTGCACCACATCATATCCCTTTAGCTTTGGCCACAGGAAATGCAGACGGAGCAGATAGCTCAGTGTGTGCCAAGGGTGTGTGGAGGTGCGGCTTATGTCTATGTCGCGCGGATAGTTTTTCCATCCGTCGCCGTCAGAAACCACGGTTACGCTGTGTCCCAATGCTCTGAGTCCCGTGGC
>JAZRIA010000224.1:0-11064 GCA_045645045.1 Bacteroidaceae bacterium
GTTAGGAAGTCCGAAGATGCCGGTGAGGTTGTCATAGCGGCCGCCACCTGTGATGCTGCCTATCTGCACATCCAGAGCCTTCACCTCGAAGATGCAGCCCGTGTAGTAGTTCAGGCCACGAGCCAGGGTGAGGTCCAGTTCGATGGGGTTGTTAAGCGAGCAGATGTTCTTCAAGGCAGAGAGCACGAACTCCACCTCCTCCACGCCCTTCAGGCCAGTCTCGCTCTGTGCCAGCACCTCGCGCATGGTCTGTAGTTTCTCCTCGTTGCTTCCGCTCAGGTTGATGATGGGTTGCAGCTTGTCCACGCCCTCCTGGGGTATGCCAGCGGCAAGGAGTTCCTCGTTGACCTTGTCCAGACCTATCTTGTCCAGTTTGTCAATGGCCACGGTGATGTCCACAATCTTGTCGGCCTGTCCGATGACATCGGCAATGCCGGTGAGTATCTTGCGGTTGTTTATCTTCAGGCACACACGGATGCCAAAGCGTGTGAACACGGTGTCCACAATCTGCATCAGTTCCACCTCGTTCAGCAGAGAGTCGCTGCCCACCACGTCGGCATCGCACTGGTAGAACTCGCGATAGCGGCCCTTCTGAGGACGGTCGGCACGCCACACGGGCTGAATCTGGCAGCGGCGGAAAGGCATCTGCAACTCCTCGCGGTGCTGCACCACATAGCGTGCGAAGGGCACGGTGAGGTCGTAGCGCAGGCCCTTCTCGGACAATTGCGAAGTAAGACGACCCAGAGTGTTATCTGTCCACTCCTGGGCAGAAACGTGCGAGCGAAAATCGCCGCTGTTCAGTATCTTGAACAAGAGCTTGTCGCCCTCCTCGCCATATTTGCCCATCAGCGTGGAGAGGTTCTCCATGGCAGGAGTCTCTATCTGCTGGAAGCCGTAGAGAGCGTAGACTGAACGTATGGTATCAAAGATATAGTTGCGGCGCGCCATCTCAACGGGACCGAAATCGCGCGTGCCCTTTGGTATGCTTGGTTTCATTATTCTGTTTGTTATTCTAAAACGACATCTGTTATTATTTCGTGCAAAGATAAGGATTATTCGCCTAATTATACACACACACGACAGAAATATTTACAAAATACGCCTAGCAACTCTATTTTATGCCATCGCGCACAAGGGTTTGTGCATTTAATTATGTATCTTTGCCAAAAATAAACCCAACTGATGACTTCCAACAACACAGATATAACCAGTGCCCAGCACCAACGCCTGAGGGACACTCTCCGCCTGGCACAGAGCCGCCAGCAGAACATAGAGGAGAACATCAAGCGTTTGCGCTCGCTACAGGAAAAACTCTACCGCCACCAGCAACTGAATTCCGAACTGGACATAAACACCAGGCAGCTCTTTGTACTGAACAAGGAATTTGCCTCCATATCGGACGAGGCAACGGAGATGGACCGCTTCGAGACCTTCGAGAGCATCATGGCTCCCTTCCTGAGGATGCAGCTGCTCGAGGACGAGGCCGAGGAAAACCGGCGTGCCGGCATAGAACTGGAACAGCATATCCGCAAGGTGGGCAACGACATTGAGGAACTGCGCAAGCACGTCACCACCAGCCGCGACAACATCAAGCTCACTGAAACGCAGCACCAGGACCTCTGCCGCATAGTGGAGGAATGCAGCCAGCACGATGGTGCATGCGCCATTATTGAAGAGCAGAGCAGACGCCTGCAGTTGGCCCTGGGCGTGGAGGAAGACCGCAAGAGGAGTCTGGAAAGCCATATCTCCGCACAAGGCGCCATCATTGCCGAACTGGAGAAAAACCGCGAAAACCAGACCAACAGGCTGCACGTGCTGGAAAGCCACGAAGCCATGCTGGAACGCTCGGAACTGATACTGGGCATGCTGCAGAGGCTGGAGGAACTGTCCGAAAACCTCAAGCGCAGGAACAGCCAGTACACCAAGAACTCGGAGGAGCAGATGAGAGCCGGCGAAGACCAGGCCCGCATCATAGCGCAGCAGAACGAGATAGACCAGCAGATACAGACCCTGCAGGACGAGGCCGAGATTCACCGCACCAACATCCGCGGCATGCAGAGCTACGATGTGCAGGAGCGTGTAATGAAACTGAAGAGCCGAATGCTCATGCTCTCTGCCGCACAGAGCCTGTGGAGGCGCATCAGCACAGGCTACGTGAACATAGAGGAGAAGGCACAGCTCATCAACTCGCTCCGTCTGGAGATTGAGCACGACCTGAAGGCCGAACAGGAACTGACCATCGTGGTGAACACCCTGAAGCGCCAGGTGGCCGACAAGGAGTACTCGCTGAACATGAGCAAGAGCCAGAACCTCATCAACCTGAGGGCCGACCTGGTGGAGGGCACGGCGTGCTCCGTGTGCGGTGCCACGCATCATCCCTACCATAGCGACACGATGCAGGACCAGTACAAGCTCATCAGCGACTTCCGTAGCGACTACGAGACTCTCTCCGGTGAACTGCAGGGACAGGAGAAGCAGCTGGCCATACTGCACGACAAGCTGACGCAGAACCTGGGTCAGCAGATTGCCGAACAGAAGAACATGGAGGTGGTGCGCCTCAGACAAAGCGAGGACGTGAAGGAGTGGAGGGTGTTTGCACAACTGGACCCCACATTCTACGACTGCTCGGCCAGCACCGACAGCGATGCACGCATGGCCACCATACGCCAGCTTCTGGACAATGCACAGCGCGACCTGCAGAGCGCCGAGGCGGAACTGGGCGAGTTCAACTACCACACCACACAGATTACCAACCTCTCTGGCAAGATTGCCCAACTGGAAACCAAAAAGGCAGAAATAAGCGCACGCACCAACGAGGCAAAGTCGCTATGCACCATACTCGCCGCCCAAAGCGACCGTCTGGACGAGTCGCGCAAGCTGGCCCAGGAGAAGTATCACAATCTCTACGAACTCCTGCAAAAGGAGATTTCCATCCCTGAGTGGTTCAAGCAATGGCAGCACAATGCCGAAAACCTCTATCTGGACATCAGGCAGATGGCCTCGGACTGGAAGCTCGTCAACCGGAGCATTGCCGATATAGACCGCAACATGGCAGAGGCATGCATCAGGAAGGAGATGTACCAGACGATGCTGCAACAGTGCCTGGCGGGCATAGAGGGTCTGAACGACGAGGCAAGACAGCAAAGAAGCAAATTTAGCGAACTGCACGAGCGCCGTCAGCTACTGCTCCCCGACATGAGTACGGGCGAGGCTCTGGACCGCTCGCTCAATGCCTACTACAAGGCACAGCGTGAGCATGCCAAGTGTGCTGAAAACCTGCAGGCGCTGGCACTGGAGCAGAAGGACAGGGAGGGTGCCTATGCCTACGCTCGCAGGTTCGGCGACGAACTGGACCAGAAGACCAGCGCACAGCGCAACCTCGTGGACCTGTGGATAAGGGCATACAATGCCAACAACCCTCCCGTGCAATATGCAGAACTCAATGCCGTGCTCACGCAGAACATTGACTGGAACGAGAAGCGCCGGCGCATACGAGACAACCGTCTTGCCACCTCATTGCAACAACAAAGGGTGAAGGCCATACAGTCGGAAATCATAGCGCTGGAAGTGGACACGGGCAGCATGACCAACAGCCAGCTTACCGAGAAACAGATTGCAACAGAAACACAAATAGAACAACAGGAAACAGCCCTTCGCGATGTGATGATGCAGATTGCAAGGCTGAAAATAGAACTTGGACTTTAATTTACCATGGCAAAATATAATATTACAGAAAGAAAAAAGAAAGAGGCAACATACATCGGTGCCTTAAGTACAACACTTGTTGAGGATATATACGAGAAGATTCTCCTGAAGTTTGTGGTGGAGAAGAAATACCGCGACCCGGAATACACCGCGGCCAAGCTGGCGAAAGAAATCGGACACAACTCCCGATATATCAGTGCCGTGCTACACCTCAGGTACAGGGACAACTTCTCGCAACTCATCAACGATTTCCGCATCAAGGAGGCCATGTACATGATTACCGACAGGCATTTTGCCGACATGAAGATGGAGGAGATTGCACATGCCACGGGCTTTGCCAACCGCCAGTGCTTCTACTCGGCATTCTTCCGCAAGAACGGCATGACTCCGCTGGAGTACCGTGCACTCAACGCCATCCCCAAGAAGGGCGAGAAAGAAATTGAGACAGATGAGGAATAACACCTTCACATACGCCCAGGTGCGCTTTGCCGACATACAGCTGCTGCGCTACCGTGTGCCTGCATTCCAGGACCTGAGCCTGGGGCAGAAGCAGTATGTCTACCACCTGGCGGAGGCTGCCTTATGCGGACGCGACATTCTGTGGGACCAGAACTGCCGCCACAACCTGGCCATCCGACACCTGCTGGAAGACATACTTCAGCACTCAGCCATAGCGCACGAGGGCAAGGAATGGGAGGCTTTCCTAACCTACCTGCGCCAGGTGTGGTTTGCCAACGGCATACACCATCACTATAGTACGGACAAGTTCCAGCCAGCCTTCTCTGCCGAGTGGATTCGGGAGGCATACCGCGCCATACCCTCGCCCGTGATTGGGACCGAAGAGTTCGAGCGCCTTGCCGAGGTTATCACCAACCCCGCCGTCATGCCCAAGCGTGTGTGCCAGAGCGGCGACGACCTCTTGCTTGCCTCGGCATGCAACTACTATGGCGAGGGTGTCACACAGCACGAGGCAGAGCAGTTCTATGCCCAGCAGAAGGCTTCCGCTCCCCTGCCCGACCAGCCCGTCATGTACGGCATGAACAGCCGTCTGGAAAGGGATGCCGAGGGCAATCTGTACGAGAACATATATTCCTCCACTGGGCTCTACGGGCGACAGATAGAGCGCATCTGCTCGCATCTGGAGAAGGCCATGGAGTTTGCCGAGACGGACAGGCAGAGGGAGGTTATCTCGCTTCTGCTCCAGTTCTACCGCACCGGGTCGCTGGACACCTTCGACCAGTACACCATCCAGTGGATTTCCGAGGTGGAGGGCATGGTGGACTTCGTCAACGGCTTCACCGAAGTATATGGCGACCCTCTGGGCCTGAAGGCTTCGTGGGAGGGTTATGTGAACATACTGGACCGCGAGGCTACACGCCGCACGGAGATACTCAGCCAGAATGCCCAGTGGTTCGAGGACAACAGCCCTGTGGACTCCCGCTTCAAGAAGAAGGAGTGCAAGGGTGTCACCGCCCGCGTGGTGCAGGCTGCCATCCTGGGTGGCGATCTCTATCCCAGTTCGGCCATAGGCATCAACCTGCCCAATAGCAACTGGGTGCGCTCCGTCTACGGCAGCAAGAGCGTTACCATAGGCAACCTCACCGAGGCTTACGACCAGGCGGCCATGGGCAATGGGTTCCGGCAGGAGTTCATTCCCGATGCCAAGGTGCTGGAGCAGGTCAACCTCTATGCGCACCAATTGGACGACCTGCATACTGACCTGCACGAGTGCCTCGGACACGGCTCGGGACAACTCTTGCCTGGTGTGGATGCCGATGCCCTGGGCGTGCATGGCAGCACCATAGAGGAGACACGTGCCGACCTCTTCGCGCTCTACTACATTGCCGACCAGAAGATGCACCAGCTGGGACTCACTCCCACCCCGGATGCATGGCACAGCAATTACTACACCTACATGCTCAACGGCCTGATGACACAACTCGTGCGCATCAAGCCCGGATGCCAGATAGAGGAGGCGCACATGCGCAACCGCGCCCTCATAGCGCACTGGTGCCTGGAGCAGTCCACATATTGGGCACAGGTCTTTGGCACCATACCTGCCATGGAACTTGTCAGGAAAGATGGCAAGACACGCCTGGTCATCCACGACTACCCCACCCTGCGCCAGTTCATAGGCCAACTGCTGGCCGAGATACAGCGCATCAAGAGCGAGGGCGACACCTTGGCCGCCAAGCACCTGGTGGAGAAGTACGGCGTGGAGGTGGACAGCACCCTGCACCAGGAGGTGCTCCAGCGCTACGAGGCTCTGGACCTGGCTCCCTACAAGGGTTTCATCAACCCCCGATACACACTTGTAACAGACACTGACGGCAAGGTCACGGATGTTGGCGTGTCCTACGACGAGACCTTCGACCAGCAGATGCTCAGATATGGAAGAGAATACAATTGACACTAACTGGATGGACGAAACCATCCGCAATATAAAAAAGGAGTTGCGTGCCAACATGAACGGCATTGCCTCCTCGCAGATGCGCCGTGGCGGCATGCCTCACCATGTGGTGTGGGGCATAGAGTTGCCCCGGCTCAGAAACATAGCGGCAGAGTTTCCCCACGACCGCCGTCTTGGCCAGCGCCTATGGAGCGAGAACGTGCGCGAGAGCCAGTTGCTGGGCATACTGCTCACTCCCCCACAGGAGTTCCTGCCCGAGGTGGCAGACATCTGGGTTCATGAGGCCCGCACACCCGAGGCGGTGTCGCTCCTGGCCATGGAACTCATCTCACCCCAGCCCTGGGCCACCGACATGGCCTTCCGTTGGATAGCAGGCACCGACCCTCTTGCCTCGCTCTGCGGCTGGCTCACCATCTGCCGCCTGCTCCGCCAGGGCAACAAACTCATGCCCCGCTCCGAAGCAGAACTGCGCGACCATGCCTCGGCCCTCAGCGCCGATGCTCCCCTGCCCCTGCGCAAGGCAGTGATGCAGACGATGAAAGCAATGGAAGGACCCGCCCCCAACCCCTCCCTATAGGGCGGGGAGTAACGGTGAGCGATTAACGGTGAGCGGTGAGCGGTGAGCGACAAGCAGCGAGCTTTTAGCGAGCAAAATCCTCTCCCAGTCCTCTAAAATCCTCTCAAGTCCTCTCCCATCCTCTCCAGTCCTCTAAAATCCTCTAAAAAAACAACAAACAAAACACTATACAATTATGGCAAAAGGAAAAGTTGATGCCCTCTTAGGCATCGTCTTCGGCGACGAAGGCAAAGGTAAGGTTGTAGACGTATTCACCCCACGCTACGACGTTGTGGCACGTTTTGCCGGCGGTCCAAATGCCGGACACACCATCATCTTCGAGGGCAAGAAGTTTGTGCTGCGCAGCATCCCCTCTGGCATCTTCGACGAGGGCAAGCTGAACATCATCGGCAACGGCTGCGTCATCGCTCCCGACCTGTTCATGGCAGAGGCCATGGAACTGGAGCAGGCTGGCTACGATCTGAAGAGCCGCCTCCACATCAGCCGCCGCGCCCACCTCATCCTGCCCACACACCGTGTGCTGGACCGTGCCTACGAGGCCGCCAAGGGCAAGAACAAGGTTGGAACCACCGGCAAGGGCATCGGTCCCACATATAGCGACAAGGCCAGCCGCATCGGCCTGCGCGTGGGCGACATCGAGGAGAACTTCGAGCAGAAGTACCAGGCCCTGAAGGCTCGCCACGAGCAGATACTGAGCGACCTGCACTTCACCGACTACGACATCACCGAGGAGGAGCAGAAGTGGATGGAGGGCATACGCTACATGAGCGAGTTCCCCCTGCGCGACACCGAGTTTGAAATCAACCAGGCTCTCTCCGAGGGCAAGAACGTACTGGCCGAGGGTGCACAGGGCACCATGCTGGACATAGACCACGGCACCTACCCCTTCGTATCCTCCAGCAGCACCTGCACCGGCGGTGTCTGCACCGGCCTGGGCGTTGCCCCCAACAGCATAGGCGAGATCTTCGGTATCTTCAAGGCCTACAGCACCCGTGTGGGTTCTGGTCCCTTCCCCGTGGAACTGTTCGACGAGACAGGCGAGAAGATTCGCGACATCGGTCACGAGTACGGTGCCGTAACAGGCCGTAACCGCCGTTGCGGTTGGGTGGACATCGTGGGCCTCAAGTATGCCATCATGGTAAACGGCGTCACCCAGCTCATCATGATGAAGAGCGACGTGCTGGACACCTTCGAGACCATCAAGGCTTGCGTTGCCTACGAGAAGGACGGCATCCGCACCACCCAGATGCCCTACGACACCGAGGGCTGGCAAGCCGTCTACGAGGAACTTCCCGGTTGGCAGACCGACCTCACACAGATGACCTCTCCCGATCAGTTCCCCCAGGCCTTCCAGGACTACATCGACTACTTGGAGAAAGCCCTCGAGCGCCCCATCACCATCGTCAGCGTAGGCCCCGACCGCGCCCAGACCATCGAGCGTTGAAGAACCAAGACCCACCCCTACCCTCCCTATGAGGGAGGGAGAGCGGATGAGAGGTGAACAACAAACAGCACGCCTGAATTGAAATTTATGGAACTGATTTGGATAACAGCAGCTAAAGTGTTGGACGGATACAAACTACATCTGACATTCAACAATGGAGCATGCAAGGTGTATGACTTTGCTAATCTATTGGCAAAGGGCCAGCCTGTCTTCGCCCCCCTGAGGAACCTTGCTGTCTTCCACAATTTCACTCTCGACGGATGGACCGTAACCTGGCAGGACGGTGCAATTGATATTGCACCGGAATACCTCTACGAACACGGAGCAACAGTTTAAACACCAAGGAGGTGCAGCACCATCACACAGGTCTGCACCTCCCTTCTTTTGTGCGATAATCAATCTCGCGAATCGTTAAACGTTATTCGTTCAACATTAACCGTTCAATCCCCCGACAACCAAGATTATCAGCCTCAATGCAAACAGAGTACTCTTAGTAGGAGGACTGGAGTACTCATACTAAGAGGACTGGAGTACTCTTAATAGGAGGACTCATCAATCCTTGTGATGTCTTACATCAGTCTTGCCAGAGAATAGTCGTCGAGGGCAAGGAGGCCTTTACGGTACTTGCATTGGCAATGGGAAGGCAGGGAATCGCTTCTCAGAGCATTGAACAATGGTTTCAGCACGTCCTTTTCAAAATCCACCTTCATGGCCCTTGCCAGGTCAATGATGTTGCCGTACTTGTCTTCACCAATGGGCAACTCTTCTCCATTTGCCACGGCATACATCATCATTATGTAGTGCGACAAGGCATCCGAGCATGCAAAGACATACGCAGGTTCCGATACATCAAACTCGCCCGATGCAAAGCCCTCACCGACGTAGGCTACCGTGGCAATGAACGCATCATCACACCCCACGCATGGTGCAGGTGATAGAGGACTTCCTGGGAGAAGCGTAATAGAGAGACCCCCTCAATCCCCCCGCAGGGGGAGGAGTTAACGGTGAGCGGGTGAGCGTTTTATCCACCCCCTCCGTCGCTATGCTCCTCGTCCACCCTGTCTCAGGGGGACAGTCAGTATGGTGTGTACCCGTCCCCGGTTGTAACTGACTCTACCCCTGAGACAGGGGTAGTGCCCCGCAGGGGGGAGGGGGTGGATAAATCACCCTTAGCACAAAACACCAATCCGCAGACACTTGCCATCACTGGGGTGCCTGCGGATTGTGGGTTATTACTAAAATTGCTAAACGTTAAACGTTAGTCGTTAATCACTTAACCACTACTTTGCCATTCTGGACATATATACCCTTCTGTGCCTTCTGCACACGACGACCAGAGAGGTCGTAAACAGCAGTTTTCACTTTTCCGTTTTCACCTTTAAGTTCATCAATGCCGCTCTCCTCTGGGGTGAGGACAACAATTGTGCCAAAACGGCTCCAAGGCGATGTTACCTGGTAACTTTCTATAGAAGTTGCAGGAACATGAAGGGTGGCATTTTCTGGATATGAATCATCGAATGCGTCGCTCTCTGCAAAAGGCACATTCTCGGCATAGCAATAAACATCAAGGAGTTCGGGGCAATAGGCGAAAGCACCATCCCCTATGCTCTTCACACTATTGGGGATAGTAACCGAGGTCAAACTTGAGCAATCAAAGAAAACACCATGCTCTATGCTCGTCACACTATTGGGGATAGTAACCGAGGTCAAACCAGAGCAACCAGCGAAAGCACCATATCCTATGCTTGTCACACTATTGGGTATAGTAACCGAAGTCAAACCAGAGCAATTAAGGAAAGCATTTTCCCCTATGCTCTCCACACTATTGGGGATAGTAACTGAGGTCAAACCAGAGCAACCCCAGAAAGCACTACCCTCTATGCTCGTCACACTATTGGGGATAGTAACCGAGGTCAAACCAGAGCAAAAAGCGAAAGCTTCATCCCCTATGCTCGTCACACTATTGGGGATAGTAACTGAGGTCAAACCAGAGCAATTATAGAAAGCATACTTCCCTATGCTCGTCACACTATTGGGGATAGTAACCGAGGTCAAACCAGAGCAACCATAGAAAGTACCTATCCCTATGCTCGTAACACTATTGGGAATAGTAACCGAGGTCAAACCAGAGCAACTGACGAATGCAAAACTACCTATACTTATAACACTATTAGGGATAGTAACCGAAGTCAAACCATAACAACCACGGAAAGCATCATCCCCTATGCTTGCCACACTATTGCCGATAGTAACGGAGGTCAAACCGTAGCAATAAGAGAAAGCATCATCCCCTATGCTTGTAACAGTATTGGGGATAACAACCGAGGTCAAATCTTCGCACCAAGAGAAAGCAGAATTCCCTATGCTCTCCACACTATAGGTTGTACTCAAATACTCAATGGACTCTGGAATGAAGATTTCGCCCGAATACTTGCCACTACTCTTCTTAATAACAGTAGCCTGCTTTGTTTCAGCAACAAGGTCATAGTTTATCCCATCAATCTCAACCTGCTCTGCCAGCATAGGCAGGGACAGAAGCACTGCCAGGGACAAACACAGTGCTCGTAAGGAATTGTGTAGATGTTTTTTCATCTTTCATTTGTTTTTGTGCCTCTCAATTCCCAGAAGAAAGCTGTGAGTATAAAATAAAGGTGTGGGAACTATATCTGCTTTATCCTAAAGTCTGGTCTTCGCACTACCAATTGATACGGATAAAGCAATAGCCCACACCATAGGTTATGTAGGTAGCCAATTGTGGCTGTACATACCAACGATGTGGTGCTATCGCTATCATCTTCGTATCAATAATCAAAGTTGCGAAGTTTGACTTTAGAAGATAATTTCAATAACACCTTTTGTAAATAAAGGCAACTCCAAACCACCACTATGGCAGGAATTGCTACAAATTTAGTCAAAAGGTGTAAAATG
>JAZRIA010000225.1:0-1003 GCA_045645045.1 Bacteroidaceae bacterium
GTCTGTTTATTTGAAAAATAATTAGTATATTTGTAGGCGTGATGCCGTACTCAGTCAGAGCGTGAAGTGCTCGGAAAGAAATGGCGGGCGGCACGGATGATGAAGAATAATTTAGTAATAACCAACCATAATTTAACACAATGAAAAGACAACACTTATTGAAAAGCGCTCTGTGTCTCCTCATGGCATTGGTATGCAATGTGGCGTGGGCGGACCTTACGGGTACCTGGACCAATGGGCCCTCTCCATGGTCGGACGAGCCCGTGACTGACCTTCCTGAAGGCCTTTCGGCGTGCTCTTACACCGATGGGGTGGACGACTCGGCGAACCCTCACACCATCCACATGGCCACACGTGAGGTTTCCTCTGCCGGCGGTACGGCAACCATCACCTTTACCTTCTCTACAGGCAGCCACATGCTGATGATTGCAGGTGTCGACCTCGTAGGCAGCGATGGCAATGTGGCATATCGTGACTACCATGTGGGTAAGGCTGGCGGACAGCACGAGAACAATGTGTACACACTCGCAGGCGTTGCTGCGGGTCAGTATACCCTCCGCTATTTCGTCTGCAACAAGGCGTCAGGAGACAAATCTCACAGCATCAAGCTGACCAATGGTAACATCTCCATCATCGGTTTGGACATAGCCGGCAGTCCCGAGGATATCGCCAAGGCTAATGCAGCCAATGCCAATGCTGGCATGGACATCCATGGATTGCAGCAATACTATGGCTTGGTGCAGGATGCGGGTACAGGCATTGCTGGTGACGGCCAGTTTGTCTGCAACTACCCTGCAAGCACCAGTCAGGAAAGTGGCAATGCCTACGCCAACATGATTGACGGCAACTATGATACCTTCTTCATAGTGGATATGATGGCACTCTCGGTTCAGGGAAGCACTACCTTCAGGCTTCGCTGACCAAGCCCGTGAAGAGCTTCCGCTTCTACTTCAAGAAGCGGAAGCAGAACAATAACAACCGCCCCACCGATATTACCATTGAG
>JAZRIA010000226.1:0-6494 GCA_045645045.1 Bacteroidaceae bacterium
TTTTGCGAGTGCAAAGGTACGACTTTTCCTGAAACCAGCAAAGGATTGGGAAAGTTTTTTAAAGAAAAAAGCAAAAAAGAGGCGAAAAACGAGAGAACTGGAGAATGGAGGTGGAAGTACACCTTATTTATATTATATATAGAGAGGGGCGCGGAGAACAGAACCAAAAGTCGATGCCAGAACCTTTAGGTCGCTGGCCAAAGGGGGAAAGCAGGGGGCTGAAGTTAACGAAGACGATGACAATGTCGACCACAGATGACACTGATTGGACTGATTGGCACTGATTTAGTTATCCTCCCCTCCGTCGCTACGCTCCTCGTCTCTTCAAGCCTCTGTCTCAGGGGGACAAATAAAGGAGAAAGGAGAAAGGGGAAAGGAGAAAGGGGAAAGGAGAAACTGACTACATGCGTGTGCAGAGATATACGGCAAGGGCGAGCTGGAGGAGGAGGATGGCAGGGAGGCCATACTTGAATTTAAGGTGCATGGTCTTGTGGTGCCATACCTTCATGCCAAGCCATGCCCCCACGCTTCCGCCCACGAGGGCAAGAAGGAGCAGTGTGGCTTCCGATATGCGCCACCTGCCCTTCCTGGCCTTTAGCTTGTCTACGCCATAGACAAGGAAGGCGATTACATTGACAAACACAAGATACGCGGAAACAACGGATGTCATCACCTCAGTTTCTTGCCGTCCTGAAAGGCATTCCCTACCCTACTGCCCAGTTCCATGTAGCCATGATGAATGGGGTCGTAGACGATAAGGTGCATCTTCTCCACATCCGGTTTGCCATCCTCGGCAAGGAAGTCCTCGTTCACCAGCACGTTCACTATCTCCGCCACTATGTAGTAGCCCTCCTCCGACTCGTCTATCTTGCGCAGTATGCGGCATTCCAGAGTCATGGGAAAGTCGGCAAAGACGGGAGCATTCACGTTCTCCGCCTTCTGCACCGTCCACCCCGTCTTCTGCATCTTCCCGGGGTCGTTCTTAGCGCTGACTATGCCCACGAAGTCCGCCGCCACCATAGTGTCCCTGGTTGCGAAAGCCACGGTAAACTCCGGGCACCGAGCCAGGTTCTCCGTTGTGGCATGCGCCCCCATGCTAATCATTATCTCCTTGGCGTCCCATTGTCCGCCCCAAGCCGCATTCATGGCATTCGCAGAGCCATCGGCATTGTATGTACCCAGAATCAGCACCGGTTGCGGCAACATCCACGCCTTCTGTCCAAAACTTTTCATAAGGTTATTCATTACGTTGGTTAATAAGATTCACCACCACTTTCACCATCACATCCTTTTCCTCTGTGCGGCTCTCGGCAATCATCAGCGTAAGCGCCACGAGAGTATTGTCTGCCAGACGCTTGGTACCATCTGAACGGTACAGTATGCCATTGTTGTTCAGGAACCAAAGGAACAGGGTAGCGGCAATGCGCTTGTTACCATCGCTGAACGAGTGGTTCTTGGTGACGAGGTAAAGGAGCATAGCAGCCTTCTCTTCCACCGACGGATAGAGTTCTTCGCCTCCAAATGTTTGGTAAATCTGCCCTATACTGCTTTTGAAGGAATCGTCCTTCTCGTTGCCGAACCACTGGCTTCCACCGAACTTGTCGTGCAGGCGGTGGATTTCGGTCATGGCATTCTCATAGGTAGCACGGAAGGGTTCCTTGGGCGAGGTGGTGCGCTCGATGGAAAGGCGCTCGTAGTCGTAATTGTCAAGGGTATCAAGGGCATAAGTATAATCCACCACCACATCGAACAGTGCCTGTCCATCGGCCGTAGACGTAATGTCCTGGCACTGGAGAGTACGCCCCACCACCTGCACCAATTGGCGGAGTTCGCCCAGCTGATCACGCCGCAAGCGGTCGTTAACGGCATAGCCATTTACAAGGTATTGTTTCAAAATCTTGTTTGCCCATTGACGGAACTTTACACCACGCTGGCTCTTTACACGGTAACCTACGGAGATGATGACGTCAAGGTTGTAAAAAAACACTTCTTGTACCTGTGTTTTCCCATCCATAGCTCCATGTCGAGTGGTATGTGCAATTTTTGCACACACCTCTTTCTGGTTCAACTCACCTTCCTTGAATACATTGTTGATGTGTCTGGTTATGACTGTTCTGTCTTTGCCAAACAGATCCGCCATCTGTGCCTGAGTCAGCCACACGGTATCATTCTCCATGCGGACATCCACCTGTGTCTGCCCGTCCTCAGTCTGATATATGATTATTTGGTTGTTTTCGTTCATTCTACTTTGTCGTTTCCGTTCGTTTCGCTTTTGACGCCTCTAACTATAGACCTTCTGGCCAAAACTTTTCATAAGGTTCATATACCTTTTGTGCAAAGATATGCAATAACTTGGTTACATTCAAGAACCTGAATACGATATTTGCATGTCAACCTGATGAAAAAAGTAAAAACGGAAGCATTCTACAACTTCAAAATTTGAAGAAGTCATCTATTGTATCTGTTCCGCTCCATTCCAAACCTTGATTCTTTGCAAGGTTCTTACGTGCTTCTTGCTCGTCAAAACATTGACCTATATTTTCATGTATAAATTTATCATCCAACAAATACACTTTGTGTAAAGCAAATTTCTTATATGCATCTTCGTTTTTACTTATGACGAAAAATGCTTGATTATCATCGACACAAGTCTTATCTATTACTTTGTGACACAGTTTACCCCCATCATCTAATGGGATTTCGCAATATACGTCTCCTATAAGCAATTTGTCACAATAATCTTCTATAGCCCTGTTACTTATCTGTGTAGGACAACATGGGAAGGATGCAGGAGTACTATCTTTGCTTTGCCATGCATACTTTGGACATATTGCCTTCATCAGTTCTGGTTGCGAAATGGCCTTTTCTGGAATGACATTATCCAAATGCTTAGACTCAAAATGGGAACATTCCAGTGCATAATTTGGATTGATTAAAGACTCTAACTTTAATATTTGCCAATCTTTACATGCAGCCATTCCATAGGCATTTGCAAATGAAAGGTTATTTTTACAATTAAAACAAGAACGTTGTTGTGTATCTATAGGATGTGTATTTACTTCCTGCTGGTCGAAAGAGAACGAATTCTCACTTTCTACACTAACTGGTGGTTGGGTATTTGACTGAATACTGGGATTTGACTTTGAAGTAAAGTCCTCCAAATGGAACTTTTCGCACTCAATGTGTTCACATTTTCCGTATGCTTTCAAATTACCATGAATATCCAACCTAGGATTAGTATCTGTAGGTATTTCTTTTATTATCAAATTGGCTTTTTTCGCGGTGTTGATCAAATTAACAATTCTCTTCTCTGCCAAATCTCCAAATACTATCAATGCATGTGCAAACTGACATATATGCGCATCTCTTTTATAAGCAGCAGAATTGCCATAGTGATTCCATTCTGGTTCCTGTGGCTCTGTTTTATATTGACGGTCACGGGCATATTTCTTTGCTAAAATATCATCACTACACAAATCGGTTATTATGATGATGTCGTGCGTCTGTTTCTTACTTGACAGGAAAAAGTCACACTTCTCCTTTGCCAGATCGTAATTATAGAATCCCGAGGATGACGCAATGATGACAATGAATTCTTTCTTTGTGCTTTGTTGTTGATCAGTGACAGGAAGGATTGGGGGATTTCCAAACAAAAGGTCATCCCGCTTTAATCTAAAGGCTTGGCATCTTTCTGCATCATCCATTCGGGGATTAGGTTTAAAGTCTTTGTTTGTATTGCTTAATCTACAAATAGCCTTGGACTCAAATTGAGTCGCATAATAATATTTGCAGATATCGCACCGTCGAATATTCTTGTTTTTATAAAGCCATTTTAAACAATGATACCTATTCCAATCCCCATCCTCTAAAATGTTTAATTCAACGACGGAATTTTTCCTTATCCTATGCGAAGCCTGTCTGCAATCAACTTGGGTTATGTATCCATCTATGGTGTATGGAGGATTGAACACAAATCTGCTAATACTTTTACTAAGAACTCTCTTTATGGCTCGTTTGAATGAATACGACTTTATGTCATATGGAAACCTGTTATCCTTTTGTGGCTCGTTTATATCAATGATATCCTTCTCAATAAACTTTAGGATGGAGTCCTCGTTTCTGATATATACCTCGATAATTTTTATGCCTGAATCAATCTTACTCTGCTCGCACTGATGAGTCACGCAAATTTCAACAAACAAAGGTGGTACATCATTATTTTTGCTATTTGTCAACAACAAATCTGCTACAAATCCCCCATGAGAAACCTCTTCTGTACATGTATCGTAGTAGTCATAGAGATTTAATATATTATGTTCATGTCGAGTGCACTCTACGTCTTTCAAATTACAAGAATCCTTATTGCATTCGATGGTAACAGGATACTTGACGGCAAAGGGGCGCCTAGAATCAAATTTTGCCTTTATCAGTTTTTTTGCCAACTTATGAAGGTATGTTTCACCGGAACACTTCACTTCTTTCTTGTGGTAAAAGTGGCGAGTTCTCTCTTCGCTTTTTAATGCTCTAGGCAACAGTTCATGACCACAAGATATACAGAAGTATTTGTGGGACTTTCTTTCTTCTGGAAGAATGTCATCTATGCATATTAGCTCATTTTCTTCCGTATAAGCATACTTATATTTTATATCTGCCATGATAGTGGAACACCTTTGTTACTACAAAGATACTATTAAGCAAGCGAAAAAACAAATGAAATTTGATTTTTCAAGAGTGTGTACCTTTTGATACTTATTAGAAAAAGACAAATACGTTTCAAAACTGCCTTCGAATTTGCTTTGGCAAAAACACCATTTCCTTGTTCACACAATACGATACAGCACAGACAGAACGCAAAAATACAGACAAAGTACCCTGTGAGAATCGCGTATTTACAGACAGAAGTATTCTGGTGAACAAATACACGGCTCTCTATACGAGGAAAAAGGGAAGACGGGAGGCTTCAACATGGTCCTCGGGAGGAGTGGGACGTGTTCTCACGAGGACGCGGACGTGTCGTCGCGGTGTCTTTGGGGAAGCAATACGATGAACATTCGATGAAAACTGGTTGCTTAAGGGTATGTTCTTTGGATAATTTTGCATAAAATGAGAGAGATGGTAGCGAAAATGCAACATAGACTTTACATTTTTAGCACTTTACTTTGTAACTGATTCAGCACGGAAAGGGATTGCACTTCCTAAAACAGAATCTGGAGCATGCACGTTTTCAGACAAAATATCCTGACACATAACATACATTGGCAGAGGGCCTGCACCAGCGTGTGAAGACAACGAAATCCCTTTGTTTGTACATAGCAGACAAGAAGTATATATTGCACAGTATTGGCAGAATATTGTGCGTTTCAAGTATTTTCTTGCACACTTTTGCTTGCTATATGCAATAAATGACGTACCTTTGCACCCGATTTCAATGAAAAAGAACGAAAACTGATAAGGTAAAAAGAGATATGTCGAAGATTAAAGGCAAAATAGTAATGATAACGGGCGGTGCCTCGGGTATCGGCCGGCTGATGGGCGAAATGGCCCTGGAAAAGGGTGCGAAGGCTCTGGTCATCTGGGACATAAACCAGGAGAGCATAGACGCCACGGTGAAGGAACTGGGCAAGAAGGGCACGGTGCGTGGGTACCGTGTGGACGTGTCCAGGCACGAGATGGTGGCAGAGCAATACGAGAAGGTGAAGAAGGAGGTGGGCGATGTGAACATACTGATAAACAGTGCGGGCATCATAACCAGCAACAAGACCTTTGACCAGTGCACGGAGGACGAGATAAACCGCACGATGATGGTGAATGCCATAGCGCCCATGTATGTGACCCGACAAATGCTGCCCGACATGGTGCAGCGCAACGAGGGACACATCTGCACGATTGCCTCGGCAGGCGGCATGATGTCCAACCCGAAGATGAGCGTGTATGCCGCCAGCAAATGGGCTGCCGTGGGATGGTCGGACTCGGTGAGGATAGAGTTGCAGGAGATGAAGAGCAGGGTGCGTGTGACCACCGTGGCACCTTATTATATTACCACGGGAATGTTTGACGGTGTGAAGTCCAGGGTGTTCCCCCTGCTGAAGCCAGAGAAGGTGGCAAAGAGGGTGCTGGGTGCCATAGAGGGCGACAGGAAGTTCCTGATGCTGATGCCCTGGATACCGAAGGCACACCATGTGATGCGCATGTTGCAGGCTCTGCTGCCCATGAGGGTGTTTGACTGGCTGGTGGGCGATGTGCTGGGCATATATCACACGATGGACAATTTCACGGGAAGAAAGAAATAAGACTGATATGGCAATGGAGAATACACCAAGGGAGGAGATAAGAAGGATAGTGGAGGCGCAGAGGGAATTCTTCCGTAGCGGCAAGACACTGGACCTGAACTTCCGCAAGGAGAGCCTGCGTGCACTGAAACGTGCCATGGAGAAGTGGGAGAAGCCCCTGGCAGATGCCCTGTGGCAGGACCTGCACAAGAGTTACGAGGAGGC
>JAZRIA010000227.1:0-3075 GCA_045645045.1 Bacteroidaceae bacterium
CCAGGTTGCTGCCTGTGGGGACCCTGCCCCGCCCGCCGGAAGGCGTGTCGGGAATTAGGCTACCCCTCCACAAAAATGAGTGGACAACGGGCAAGCCCGTGGTGTTAGAACAGGCTCTCCCTTCAAGAAGGGAAAACCTTCGCTATTACTCCAAGGAGTAGAAGGGGGTGTACGCATCAGACGGCAAGCCGGAATCGGATGATGTGTGTCACAATCGTTCTTTATCAGGTGAAACAAGATGATGATAATATCTGTACATCCTGTCGAGCAATGCTGCTTCCTCTCCGGGAATCCCGTCAAAGGCGGGATGCCTGCTCGGCAGTATCTCCCCGTGGAGAATGGCAGACAGGTCCGTAAGCCTTGCGAGCATCGTACTCCATTCACCGTTATGGTGATTGGTGTACAGCTCATGCAGTATGGAGACTACCTCATTGTCCGCATGAGAAGCTGATGGCAGGCCATAGAGATGCCACAGCATCATGTGGTGGATGATGCCATACGGCATGAGGGCTGTGAGGTCTGTCCGGCCGGTCTGTATACCGCTTGCCGGCATACCGTCACATGCTGTCAGTTGTCCGAAGAGGTGACATGCTTCGTCAAGCGGCAGATTGCCACATATAAATGAGGCTATCCTATGGTCAGGAGCCTGCTGCACAGATGGGCCATCTGCGGTGCCGTCCGCCTCTGAGAGACGCATCGTGATGATGCAGCTCTTCTGGAGCGGTTCCTTCGTCAACAGTCCCATCTCTGCCAGCTCGGTGAGGAACTTGCGCGTGGTGGCCCGGTGCCAGTTCCAAGACTTGGCAAGGTCGGTCACCGTCACTTCAAACGGGTGCAGTGTACGCACTGTTGCTACATCTGTGCTTGCATCATCGCAACGCTGATGGGCTGGAGCTGCCACTGCCTTGTCCAGGAGATAGCAGAACGCATCCAGTTTGGTGAACTTCCCGTCGTACTTGCTACGGAGATAGTCTAAAAGAGGTTTGTCCACAAGAATCCGACAGCCCTGCTGACGGGTTCTCCAATCATTCATTGGTTCGTTTTTCATTTGATGGTCTTTGTTTGGTGTCAACCTACAAGAGGTCATGGTGCCACATCGGTGTGGCTATCGTCAGAATAAAAGCAAGCATGGGTTGGAGTGGGTGTGCCGATGGCCGAGACACCGGCACATCGGCAGCAGTGGCCACCTGCAGCATGTCAGCCCTGTTCGGCTATCAGGAGGTCCAGCTGCGCCTCACAGAAACGGTCGTACTCCTCCTTGTCCGTTCCGCTCTCGACGGCCTCGTCAATGGTGGTGCCCAACTCGTCACAGTAGACCTCATTGTGTACACAGGTCACGCCGTCACGGTTTAGCAGATATACCTCATAATAGTCCGAAGCATTGTACGCTATGACCACATACCCTTTGAAGAGACGGCCGTTCACATGGAATCGGAGTGCAGCCATGCCCTTGAACTCCATAGCTGCAAAATCCGTCACTCCCCATGACATCACAACCTGCATGGGCGTTCCTGCCAGCAACTGCTCTCGGGCAGTTTGTGCAATCCGTAAGATGAAATCCTTGTCCATAGTTCTGTCTGTTTTTCCCTACCGTCACTATCTCCGACGCTCGGGTGATTGGCTGTTTTTCTGCTTTACTGGCGGTAAAGACCGCACTGGCAAAACTTCGGGAAGAATACGCTCTGCTGGCAGTGGAAGATTCTTCATGGAAAGCATAGCGGGTTTTGCACGTATGCAGGGAACATCCGCCTACCTTTGCAGAAAAAACAGGCAAGAAGCCGATACGTGGGCACAGGGAGTCTGTAAAGGCGATAGTATAAGCGGACAATGTCACACCTCCATCGAATGACGGTTCACCTGATTTTCCCGTACAAGTTGGGACGGATAGAAAATCGAAGCATGAAGGATAAAACCGAGAGTGACAACAGACGGATACAGCTCTTGTAAATAGAGCGTAACCAACGCTATAAGCACAAATAGTATAGCAAATGTTTTTATATAGCGTTTCATTATATTGAAAATCCTGTCTGTGAGGGAATATGAGAACAAGCAAAGGGTAATAGCCGTTGACGGTACCAGAGCCACGACATCTTCCATCGCCGAAAAGTAGAGCCAATGGAAGAGGAGAAGCATGAACAGAAGGACAAGCATGTAGAACTTACGTGCTTTCTCACTGGATGCCATACGGTGATAGAATGCGGTCATGCGATGACCGATCTTCATGTTGAAAGCCATCGGCACACACAAGAGGATGGCAGGGAAAAGAATAAGCAAAAGTTTAATCAGCATAATATCATTGAATTTAAAGTTAATGTTAAAATTTAGGTTTAGAATCGGGTCTGTCATTACCTGTTTTTTCTCTATCTCCATCATCACTCTTTCCATGGGATACGACAATGCGTATGATGACAAGGCAGAGAACCATGAGCGTCACAGGTATTGCATTGGGTATTATGCAGTCGGGGAATAGGCTCATTATCGCAATACAAGAAATCATTACCGTAACGAGTCCCGACAAGAGGTGTTTCCTTTCCATCATTCCAGTTTCATTATTGCAGTTCCATTTCTATTATTCCGTGTGTTGCAACCCTGACAATCTCATTCACATCGTCGGGAAGAAAGGTGTTCTTCCTATATCGGGTACGGAAGCGTGGACAGTTTTTGAGTTTTCGGACAGCATTGGACAGTTCAAACTCAGGGATGGAGAAGATTTGCCCCCTGCGGCTGATGCGCGTATTGCACTTGGCTACCAGACGCAGTGTGCGGTGTTGCCCCCTCATCATATCCCGCCCGCTGAGGATGACAAACTCTTCCTTCATGCCGACATCGAGTACATCAATCCATGTGCGGTGCTTCCGTATCAGGGCGACCATCATGGTCATGGTTGCTTCTCTCATGGTACGTATCAGAAAAAATCCATCAGCAGGCGGTTCTCTGTGCGGTCGAAGAGCATGTGACCGCGGGATGCTACACGCTTCAGCTCGCTCCTCAGCTCCTCGCACATATATTCTAGAGAGGCATATACCGTTACGTGAAGCTCATGGCACAAGCCCTGGTCGTCCGTGGATGAGTTGA
>JAZRIA010000228.1:0-7309 GCA_045645045.1 Bacteroidaceae bacterium
CCAGCACGTGGTTCTCGGTGTGCTCCGGAGCCACCTTCAGCCTGCCCGACACGTGATGCTTTATCAGTTCGCGCGTGTACTCCTCGGCGGCACGTTTCAGTTCCTCGTCCTTCCAGTCGTGCAGGAGCATGTCATATCTCACTCCGCTGCCTATGTAGGAGTGCTTTATTCCCGGCAAGGCATCCACAGCACGGTATATGTCCAGCAGGGGGCGGTGGTCGCCGTTCAGGTTGGGGCACACCCTGGGGTGTATGCACGAAGGCCGCACGCACGCCTGGCATGCCTTCGGGTTCTTGCCCTGCATCATGTACATGTTGGCGCTTGGTCCTCCCAGGTCGCTCAGGTTGCCGCGAAAGTCGGGCATGCGTGTAATCTGCTCCACCTCGCGCAGTATGCTCTCCTTCGAGCGGCTCATGATGAACTTGCCCTGATGCGCCGATATGGTGCAGAAGGCACATCCGCCAAAGCATCCGCGGTGCATGTTCACCGAGAACTTTATCATGTCGAATGCCGGTATGCGCTTGCCGTTGTATTTCGGGTGGGGCAGACGTGTGTAGGGTAGGTCGAAACTATGGTCCAGTTCCTCTGTGGAGAGAGGAGGGTAGGGCGGGTTCACCACCACATATTCCTTGCCCGTACGCTGTATCAGTCGCGAGGCATGCACCTTGTTGCTCTCCTCCTCCACGTGGCGGAAGTTCTCGGCATGCAGGCGCGGTGTGCGCAGGCAATCCTCGTAGGAGTGAAGCACTATGTCTCCTTCCTCGGGCACCACCTCCTTGGCCGTCACCACGGTTTGCGGCAATGCCATCTGCTCCACCACCGCCTTGCGGAAGGCCTTGCGTGTCATCAGCGTCTCGCCAGTCACGGGGTCGTACTCCAGCGTCTCGTCGTAGGTGTCCAGAAACGATTCCAGTATTCGCACCAGTTCCAGGTTCACCTTGTCGCCCATGCCATAGGTTATCATGTCGGCACCCGAGTCCACGAGTATCGACGGACGTATGCGCTCCTGCCAATAGTCGTAGTGCGCCACACGGCGCAGCGAGGCCTCTATGCCTCCCAGCACCACGGGCACGTCGGGATATAGTTGCCTGAGGCACTGCGTGTACACTATGGTGGGGTATTCGGGGCGCATGTTGTGCCTTCCGTCGGGCGAGTAGGCATCCTCGCTCCTCAGTCGGCGTGCCGCCGTGTACTTGTTCACCATGGAATCCATGCACCCGGGACTGATGCCAAAGAACAGGCGCGGACGTCCCAGGCGCTTGAAGTCGCGCAGGTCGCCATGCCAGTCGGGCTGCGGCACTATGCACACGCGCAACCCTTCAGCCTCCAGCAGTCTGCCCACCACCGCCGCGCCAAACGAGGGGTGGTCCACATAGGCATCGCCCGAGAACAGTATCACATCGGCGCGGTCCCATCCACGAAGGTCCATTTCCTTGCGCGTGGTGGGCAACCAATCACTCAGCTGGTACATTTGCTGCTATCTTATCCTTTTGCCAATCCAGGTACAGAAGTATCAGCTGGTGCAGGCCCAAGGCCTTCATGTTCTCGTGGAACACCACGTCGTGTGCTAGGTTTACAAGTTCCGGAGCACCGCCAGTGCGCTCCAGCAGGGCACGCACGTTCAGTTGCAGCTTCTCCAGAACCATCTCATCCACAATGCCGTTGCTATCCAGCAGGTTGCTGAAGAGATAGTATTTGTCTATCGTCTCCAGATGCTCGTCGGAGATAGCCATGGTGCGGCTGCCCTTCATGTTGCAAATAATTCTGTACATAGGAAATGTTTCTTTACTGATTTAGCATACAAAGGTATAGAATAAAAACAGAAAATGCAAGAGAATGGGAAGGAACTTTGATGAATGGATAATGTTTAACGATGAACGGGATTGGCCACCGATGGCACAGATGCGACAGATTTTCACAGGTTGCCTAGCACGTCAATAATTTGTGTTAATCGGTTTTATCTGTGTCATCAGTGGGCAATTTTTCATGTTTATATTTGTCGTCTATGGAAATAGTATTACCTTTGCCTTTAATTCCATGCCACAGCGGTGGTGTGAGGAAGGACTTTACCGAAAAAAGGTGTTATAGAAATTACTAATCTATATTTTTTTAATATGAAACATTATTTACCCAATTCCTTGCGAGCGCTGTTCCTGTCCCTGGCAGTGCTCCTGTCCCTACCCATGCTGGCTCAAAAGCCTGAGTTACTGGCAAGAAAATATAAACTGATAGATAAACCACATGAGTTTGTTGTTGTTGATAAAAACAATGACGTACTTGCTGGTGAGTTAGTCGCTCCAACTTCCTTTGTGAAATCCTTAAAAGCAGCATCCACAGAAAATGCTCGTGCATATAAAGCTATGGCAGGTGAGTGGACCATGACTACTGCTAATGGCAACAGGTGGGACGTGACAGTTCATGCTGCATCTGAGGGCGATTCCGACTATAACAAGGTTCTGTATGTAACCGGTATGATGGGTTATGACTGGACTAAGCTAACAATGAATTACGGTTACAATTTCGACAAAGGAAAGCTCGAGGTCAGTATCAAGGCAGGAAAACGGTTTGCTTTTGATGTAAACTTCGGCGGAATCGGTGTATGCGATATCTATCTTTACAATTTGGTAGATGGCAATTTGACAACAACAGACTTTGCTGCAAATGTTTCTATTGATGATAGCACCATAACTTTAGATTTTGGTGAAGCTACATTCACTGGTGGCTTGTTCCAGAATGGTGCATTTACTGGCTACGTTTGGTTCAAAGAAACTGGTGTAAAGATGACCCGTGTCCTTCCTGACGACGAAACCGGCATTGACGAACTGAAAGGTGAAAACGGAACGGAAAACTCTGCCGTCTATGATCTCTCTGGCCGTCGTGTGCAGAAGGCACAGAAGGGTGTCTTTATCCAGAATGGCAAAGTAGTGGTTAAGTGATGAACAATTAGCGACTAAGGTTCAACAACTTTAGTAATAACCCAATCCGCAGGCACCCCAGTGATAGAGAGTGTCTGCGGATTGATGTTTTGTGCGTGTTTCCCTTTGCGTTCTCTGTCGCGCGTAGCCAGCGACAACTCCAGCGACAGCGTAGTTTCCTTTGGGATTCTGCGTCCTTTGCGTGAGATAAACCGCAAGTAATGGTGATGACAACTTTGTAGATATAGGCGGTAACAGCGAGTGGAATTATACCCTTGCTGAGCCGCTATCAGCGGTTCGCCGAACGGCTGATAGTGGTTAAATGAACGGCTGATAGCGAAAAATTGGACTGCTAATAGCGCTTCGCTTTATTGCTTATTCGTAACGAAGTTTTCGACCCCTTCAGCGCCAGCGTGGAATACGGAAGGGAAATAAAAAGTCTGCGCTCTTTGCGCTCTTTGCGTGAAGACAAAGTCAAAACGGAAAACTATGCGGACGCTGCACGCAGTCCCCCAACGTCGCAATGGGGATTGCGACCCTCACGAGGCACAGATTGACATCCCAGTCAATCTTCCAAGGACCTCGTTCGCCCTACCTGCCCTGTCATCGTTATTATTCGCCTGCGCTCATCAAGCTAAAGCAGTCGCAAGCTCATCAAGCTTCGCAAGTCAACGCTAATCGCTCATCCGCTCACCGTTAACTCCTCCCCTTTAGGGGGGCTGAGGGGGGCTACCTGTCCGTGCACAGGAATTGGTAGGAGGCGTTGATGATGGCTCGCCTTATCTCCTTGTCTTCTATCATCTCCAGGGGGAAACCGAAGGTCAGCGCACGGTAGTCGTCGCCCTGGTATGCCACGGCGCCGGATGCCTGCTTGGTGGTAATCTGCGGTATCTGGTTCACTGTCTCGATGCCGTCCTCGCCGATGACGGTTTCGGTGCGGAAGGAGGTGTGAGTCTCGTTGAGCAGCAGTGTGGCAAAGGCACCTTCCGTGGGCTGGATGGCATTGACACGGGTGGTGTAGTAGATGTGAGGGTTGGGCAGGGAGGCTATGGAGAATTCTGTGCCCATGCCCTTTACGAGCATGCTGTCCGTCTGGATGTTGTCCACGTGTACGTACTTGAGTATCTTGTAGGCAAAGTCCCTCTGCTCGGCTGTTCTCAGGTCCTCGCCAACATAGGCTCCGCTGACGAGCAGGCTGCCACCCTGTGCGGTGTAAGCCGTGAGGGATGCCTGGAGGTATTCGGGGAAGGTCTGGTAGGCGCGGTGCGAGTATCCGTCGAAACGCTGTGCACCGAGGATGAGGTCCACCATGCGGTAGGGCGAGAGGTCGGTATGCGGTATGGCCGACACCATGCACGATGATATGGCTATGTCGCGTCGTGCCTGTTGCTCCTCGTCGATGAGCAGCAGGTCGTGTGCATGCATGGCGGGGTAGTCGAAGGTGTTGCCGGCTATGGGCATGCCGTTGAGGTCGTAGATGCTGGTGTTGCTGATGTAGGCCACGCCGGGGTCCTGTTTCATGTCGAAGCCCCTCAGTGTGTCGCAATCCACGGCCTGGGCAGCGGCAACGCGTTCAAATCCGTTCACTATCATCACTTGGTGGGCGTTCTTGTTGAATGGCACACGTGCGCACACCTCCTCGCTTTTCAGGCTGCTGCCGCCATCGTTCAGTGCCGCTATGCGGAAGCGGTACAGCACACCGGGTACGGCGGCGATGTTCACCCTGTTGGCATTTACCACCGTGCCGTTGTCCCACCCCTTGTCGTTCTGCTTAATATATATAATGTAGGACGTGGGTGTGGCTGTGGGTTCGAGCGGGTCTTCCTGAGGGTTCCACGACAGGGTTATGTGCTTTTCCTGCACATTGGTCACGGCAGAGACGTTCTGCACAGGAAGCGGCTGCACCGTGGGAGCCTTTCTCTGGTGAATCTGTGCGTTGTATTCCAGTATGGTCTTGTAGATGGCACGGGAGATGATGAACTTGCAGTAGGGGTCGTGCGCCACCAGCATGTCGGCATAGTTCTGGTGCGAGAGCAGTTCCAGAATCATTGAGGGTATCTGCGGTTCGCGGCTCTCGGAGTAGTTGCGGTCGAATAGCGAGCGCCTGTTCCATCCGCCCAGGTGGAAGGTCATGTCCTTGTGTATGCGGGCCAGCATGGCATCGGCAAAGTCGCGGCTTACGAGGCGCGACATGCCCGTGGCCAGCTGCTTGTCGTAGAACTGTGTGGTGTAGACGCCCAGAGTGCCTATGATGTCCATGTTGTTGCGCAGGCCGGCATCGGTGTGCACGCCCATGGCAAGTTCCAGTGGCACGTTCAGGCCAGGTATGGTGTCGCAGGGCATGAAGGCCGAACCGCGGGCCATGTGGTTAAGGCCATGGCTGCGGGCATTGATGTCGTCGGCATAGTCGTTGGTGCCCTCCTTGGTGCTGTACACGCTATATGGCGCTCCTGCCCATTGCATGTAGTATCTGGACCCCTCCAGATAGCGTGGCAGGCCGCTTATCTTCTGATACTCCTCGCCAGCCTTGCCGCGCTCTATATTGCCCATGCCGCCGCCAAAACGCACGGCATCGGCGGTAATGTGTCCGCGGTGCTGGCTGTGGTTGGTGAGCATAACGCATCCGTCCATGCTCTGTCCCTTGCTGAAGGCATAGGTGCCGAGATACACCCATGTGCCTCCGCCCATGCGCTGGTTCACGCGGACCTGTGTCTCCATGCCCTGGTGCCGTATGTTGTAGACGGCATCGGGCACACTGGTGGGCAGGGTCTTGTAGGAGACGTACACGGCATACTCGCCCTCCTCTGGTATGTTGGGTATCCAGGCTATGGTGGAGGTCTTGGAGTTCTCCGTCTGGGCATCTGCCACGCGTGCCGTACCCTCCTCGAAGGGGTTCTGCATGTCGCGGTAGAACTCGCGCCAGTGTGCAAATCCCGTGCCGCAGTCCACCCATGGCAGGTGACCGTTGTCCTCGCGGTAGATGCCGCCAATGGACGGGCGGTCGTTGTCCACAATCACCTCGTTAATCTGCGTGTCGCGCTCGCGTGGCGAGAACACCACGGCTCCGGCATTCTCCAGCATGGGCATGAGGAAGGGCACCACGAATGTCTGCGTCAGAATGTCCTCGCATGTGCCGAAGAGCCCTGGGCGCTGCCAGCGCCACTGGTCGGTCTTCAGGTCGTAGTATCTGCCGTGGCTTGCCCAGATGGCCATGTGCCTGCCCTCCAGGCCGTTGGGGATGGAGTAGGGGCGGCTGAGCACGGAGGTCCACGGATTGTCGTTATGACTGACAGTATTCCAATATCTGTGCGGGTCGTGTTCGGGCAGTGTGGCGGCAGGCACGAGTTGTTCTATGGGGTAACCGTTCACGCTGATGACCACCCTCCACTTGTTGTACGGCGCAGGCAGGTATGCCTTCACGTCCTGATAGATGGTGGCCACGAGTTCGTTGGTGAAGGGCTGCCCCAGGAAGATTTCGCTCACCACGATTTCCACCTCCTTCTGCCTGGTGCGTATGTAGAGGTGCTCCACCTTGGCCTTGTCCTTGCAGGAGTAGGCAGGGTTTTCGTAGTTTGCAAAATAACTGCCCAACCGTCTCTTTACTGTTTTGGTGGATTGGGCAGATGCCATGCTTGCCATGAGGGCAACGAATATGTATATTATCAGTCTTTGCATCAGATTTTGAATTTCTCGGGATGTCGTCCCTTCATGTCTTTGTAGTAGGCCTTTATCTCGTCCATGTCCCTTTCCACATTGCCTGTGGGCATGAAGGTACGCGTGCACCTCACCTTTCTGTGCTCATAGTCGAGTCCGTACAGCAGGATGGGCAGGTTGGCCTTCAGGGCAATGTAGTAGAAGCCCTTCTTCCATTCGGTTGTGGGCTTGCGTGTGCCTTCCGGTGTGATGCACAGGCGGAAGGTGTCCATCTCCATGGCCTTCTGTGCGGCTATGTCCGTCATGCCCTGATGCCTGTTCCGGTACACGGGTATGCCGCCCAGCCTTCGCATCACCGGTCCCAATGGCCAGAAGAACCACTCCTTCTTCATCAGGAAATTGCATTGGAACCCCTTGGCATGACAATAGAGCATGCCCACCACGAAGTCCCAGTTGCTTGTGTGCGGAGCCAGGGCTATGATGTATTTCTTGGGGAAGTTTTCGGTAACCTCTTCCGAGAAACCCATCCAGCCGAATAGTATTCTATGGCAGATGTTCATAATGCTTTAAGAACAGAAAGGGATTACTGGACTTGGAGTAATCGGAGTAGTCAGAGTAGTCGGAGTATTCTGAGTTTTGCGTTTAATCCCGCTTTGCGGTCTTTTCTCCTTTCTCCTTTCTTCTTTAATCCCGCTTTGCGGTCTTGACTTTGCTCATGCTCGGCAGAATCAAGTTTGACT